>CAYQAS010000050.1:0-29369 GCA_964415525.1 uncultured Solibacteraceae bacterium | reverse complement strand
GGTAGCTGTGGCTCGCGTAGAGCCTGGCGGGAGGGCGCCGAGCGTCCTCCACGAAGGCGTCGCGAGCCGTCGTGCCACCGCCATAGCCCATGGGGCCGAGGCCGTGGCTGTTCATCTGCTCGGTGAGCTTCACTTCGAAATCCGCCAGTTCAGGGTTCGCATTGCGGGTACCGAGCTTCTGGAGCAGCAGTTCCTTCGTGTGCTCATAGCCCACCACCCGATCCCCGCCGATGACGACGCCGAGGATGCCCGGAGAACAGCCCTGCCCCTGGGCCTTCACCACCGCATCGATGATGCAGCGGCGCACGCCCTGGATGTCACGCCCCGCACCGGGGGCCACGTCCGGAAAGCGGTACTGCGCACCAACGTTCTCGCGGCCGCCGCCCTTGGGCATCATGGAGACCTCGATGTGCGGGTGCTCCCACTCTTCGAAATGCACCACCGGGTGGGACTCGCCGAAGGGATCCATGTTGTTGCCGGGGTTCTTTCCGCTCAGCGCCGCCACACAGTTCGGCCGCAGCCAGCTGCGCTTCGTGGCCTCCATGACCGCGGCCCGAATCTGGGCCTTCACCTTGCGCTGACTCACGCCGAAGGGGTGGCGCACCCAGAAGATCACCGTGCCCGTGTCCTGGCAGAGGGGCGCCTGGCCTTCATCTGCCAGGGTCACGTTGCGGATCATGGTGTCCAGGGTATTGGCGGCGCGGCTGCCGGGAACTTCGGCATTCCGGCGGTCCACCAGGGCCTTCACCACATCGTCCGGCAGCCGAGTGGCAGCTCGCCGGATCAGCTCCAGCAGGGCGGGTCCAAGGTCCATCTCCAGGGGCTTCGAAACCTCGGCTCGCCAGCCCTCAGGCAGAACGGATCGGCTCTCCACAGGTTGAAGCACGGGCAGCGCGCAGTCGGACATGGGACGGCCTCCAGACAGTGTTCGACCATCCTACTCCCCAGGGAATCGAGGGAGCCAGACGGGGCAACGCCGCGATCAGGGGCCTCACGCCCCCTCCCACCATGCCGATCTTCGGGATCTCCAAGTGGAGTCGGCTAGGGACCCTGGGTTCCCATCTCCGCGGACTCGGCCAATGATCCCGAGAACCCCTGCCCATGAAAAGACAACCGCCCGCAAATCACGGGCGGTTCCCTGCTTGCCATGCGGAGGTTCAGAAGTGGTAGGTGAGGCTCCCGATCACCGAACGGTCTGGCCCGCCGGGTGTCGTGGCAGCGATGCGGCGAATGTATTCGGGGTAGACCCAGGTGGCATCCGCGGCGTTGCGCACCGCCAGCCCCAGCTTCAGAGCAGGCGTAGGCCAGTACTCCGCGTTCAGGTGCAGCAGACGGTACGAGGCCACCTCATTCCGCACGCCGGTGGCGAGGGTGCCTTCCTTAGCGCCCACATGCTGTACGTAGGCCGAGACCTTGAAGGAGGGCCCGAAGTGCCCCGTGAGGCCAATATTGGCCAGCACCTTGGGGATGTACTGCACGTCGCTGCCGTCCTTCTTCTCGGTTCCCTTCAAAAGACTCGCATTCACGAAATAGAAGAGCGAGGTCGCCAGGGAGCCGCGGTTCTCCACCTCCAGGCCTTCGAACTTCTGGCCGGCGGCATTCGCGTACTGCGGCGTGGGCCTGGTATTGCCCAGCTGCCCAATTGGAACGAGACCTGCCCGGGCGATGAGGTCCGCAGAGTCTGTGCGGAATCCGTTGATGCGCAGGCTGTTGGTGGGCGTAATGAACCAATCCATGCCGAATTCGAGAGACTTCACCTTTTCCGGTTGCAGTTTCTCGTCTCCATAGAGGACGTTCATCGTGGCGACGTATTTCTCGAAGAAGTTGGGGCTCCGGAAGGCCTCGCCATACAGGAGTTTGAAGGTCAGCCGACTGGTGGCATTGAAGACCAGCCCCGCGCTGGGCGTGGATTTGGAGCCGTACACATCGTTTCGGTTCAACCGCACCCCCGCCATGACCCCCAGTTTTTCCAAAGGACGCCCATCCACCTGGAGGTAGCCGCCGCTGTCCTGGGCATCGTGGGCGTCCAGGTAGGCACTGGTCTTGAATGCCGTGAACTGCCCGGTGATGGCGCTCTTGAATGGGTAAGGATCGGTGTGCTGCTTCTCCACGAAGACACCACCGATCAGCCGCCACTCGGCATTCGCGGTCCAGGTGAACTGGAGGTCGCCCCCGAACTTACTGTTCTTGTTGGACTGCCGCTCGGGCCCTCCCACGCCCGCCTGCTGCTGAGCCCAGGCCGGCGGGTACCAGGCGATGTCCTCGCGCTTCTCGAGCTGGTCCATGTAGCCGGTAAATGAGAGCGCCCAGACCTCCGTCAATGTCCACGACTTGGAAAGGTCCAGGGCCATGCCTTCCTGGAAACGCCGCCCACCGCTCACGAGCGTGGGGATGAGCCCGAACTTGTCCTTCCGCTGCTGCCAGAAGGAGAGGTTCGTCACGTAACCGCTCGCATCCACGGTGACGTAGGCGTTGTTCACGTTGTTGCGGTAGTCGATCACCCCGCTGCGGCCGTTCTCGTCCTTCACCACCTTGTAGGGATAGCCGCCGGAACCCATGTAGGACGCACCCGCCGCCACCTTCACCCGGCTTCCGCTCCAACCCGCGGTGACTGCCAGCCCCTGGTTGCCAAAGCTGCCCCCGCGCACGCTGGCGCTGCCGGAACCCACTTCTGCCGCCCCCTTGGTCACAACCTTGATGACACCCGTGAAGGCGTTGGTGCCGTAGAGCGTGGAGCCGGGCCCGCGCAGCACCTCGATGCGCTGCACCATGGCGATGGGGATCTGCTCCAGATAGAAGCTCCCCACGGCGGTGTCGTAGGCGGGGTGATTGTTGATCACCAGCAGGGCCTTGTTGTTGTAGTGGGTGGGCAGGTTGCCCCGGAACGCCACGGCGGTGAAACCGTAGCTGGTCTCCGTCAGATGGATGCCGGGAATCAGGCTCAGGGCGTCGTAGAGGTTAGTGACACCCATGCGTTCCAGGTCATCCGCCGTCAGCACCGAAAGGATGGCGGGGGCGTCACTGATCTTCTGGGATTTCTTTCCCGCCACGGTCACTTCGGAATTGAGAAGGGCCAGGAGCTCGTCCTCCAGGCTGGCAGCCTTGGGCTGCTGCGCCAGGAGGGGGCCACCAGCGGCGAGCAACAGCGCGATGGGGAGCAGGAGCCGAGGATGCAAGCGCGTCATAGCCACCTCCCGTGCGGACAGGACCGCGTGTCGGTAGGGCCTTATCGGTGACGGAGAGCACAATGATGATCAGAAAAATACGGCATCTCTTGCCAATGCGGCGCTTAACACCTGAATGTCAGTTTCGTCAAAACGAATCCACCGGCAAAATGAAATACTCCGGAGTCCCGATGATCCCCGCCGTCCACCTCCAGTCCGAGCGCCTCGATCCCGTCGCCCTGCGCGAAGCCGCTCGCTTGCCCCGGGCCGGTGCGGTGGTGGTCTTCGAAGGCTGCGCCAGGGACCACCACGACGGGCGCAGCGTGGAGCAGCTGGCCTACGAGGCCTTCACCCCCATGGCCGTCGCGCAGCTTGCGGAGGTCCGCACCGAGGCCATGGCGCGCTTCGGGCTCGAAGCCTGCCTCGTCCATCACCGTCTGGGGGTCGTACCGCTCACCGAAGCCGCCGTCGTCGTCGTCACCGCCAGCCCTCACCGCCGCGAGGCCTTCGAGGCGGCACTGTGGATCATGGACGAGATCAAGCGCCGCGTGCCCATCTGGAAGCGCGAGGCCTACACGACAGGCAGCGAGGCCTGGGTGGAAGGGGAGAAGCGCGAGGGCTGACCCAACCGGGCGGCTGGGCTGCTTTCATTCCGAATCAGCTCAGCAGCTTGAAGATGGATCGGAAAAGCAGGCGGGGCAGCGGAAGCGGTTGGCCTCCTCACTCATCGCGCCTTCTCCAACAGGTCGAGGATGCCCTCCGCCATGCGCTGGCCCTTGATCGGCGGGTTCTCCACGATGCTGCCCGTCAGGGTCCATCCGCCGCCCGGCTGCAGGGCGTAGCACCAGATCGTGGGCACCTTGAGCACCGGCTGCACCGGAAGGTCCGTCGGCCAGGCGCCCACGGGCACCTGCTTGTCCCGGTAGACGCCCACAAAGTGGACCTTCAGGAAGGGATTCGGCGTTGCCATGAGCGCCAGAAGGTCCGGCAGCTCGCGGTGAGAGTCCCCGCACCAGGAGCCGAAACCCACCACCAGCGCCACCGGAGTGTCGATGCCCACCCAACGGCGGGTCCACTCTGGCAGGAGCGTGATCTTGGCGGTGTTGGTACGAATGATCTCGCGGTGCGCCAGCAGGGCGGCGCGATCCGTGGCCCCCATGAGCACCGGTTGATGGTCCTTGGAATCCCGTGGGAGCCCGCCGGAGGTTTCGGGAGGAAGGAGGGTGTAGGTCGGCTTCATGGATACCTTCGGGGTCTGGCAACCCGCAAGGAGGAGCAGGGCGCCAAGACAGGAGAGGGACGTTCGCACAGGACCTCCTCAAGAACAGGGTAATTCACTCGACCGGTGGCTGGGACAGTGCGGTGCCGAGGCCGGTTCGCAGCACCTCCAGCTCCTGCCGGAGGGTCTCCCCTTCTGTGGTCTTGCCCAGTTGACGAAGGGCCTTTCCATGCCAGGACAGCAATTGGCGCACATCCCCAAGGTTCCGGTCGAAGGCCGAGGACCCTTTATCGGACAAAGGAATGGAGGCGGAATGGCGCAGCCAGGCCTGGAGCCCCTTGCGCCAGAGGGCGTCGCCCCAGCCGCGCAGTTCCTCCCAACGACCCGCCGCCCCCAGCTTCCGGGCCACCGCCAGGGAAACCGCAGTCGGGAGCGACCCCGGCAGCAGATTGCCACGCAGCCGAGGCCACGCATCGAGGCCCTCCAGCAAGGTGCCAAGACGAGTCGCCCCTGGAGCCAGAGCACTCCAATCCACATAGGCCTGCCATGCTTCGTCGTGAAAGGGCCAGTGCCGGATCCGCTCCCCAAGGCGCTCACAGACCCGCTTCGCGGTCGGTTTCCAGGCGGATGCATCCGAGATCGGGGGAACATTGAAGCTCGCCGCCAGGGCCTCCAGATCCTCCACGAGCCTGGGTTCCAAACGCGGGTGCGGCATTCGAACCGAGAGCTGCGACACCCGCTCCCGGCGGGCATCCAGCCGTTCAGGATGGGCCTTGAGATAGGCGTCCATAGCCTCCAGGCGCGGGCGGCCATGCTGCCTCAGCACCACATCCAAGGCCGCTGCCGTCGGCAGACCGCCCCCGGAGGCGAGACGTTCCTCTCCTTTCAGCAACACCCAGCCCCGGTGCCCTGCAAGCCGCTCCGACTCTGCCTTCGTGAGCGGTTTCCAGGACAATTCGGAGGGATCCCATGGGTCCATGAGGGGATCCGCCTGGAGCTTCCCCCAGACCAGAGGGTCGGCGGGACCCACCATGGCCAAGCGCAGGGGTTGAAGGGGCAGAAAGGGACGGTCTGGGAGCGGCGGCTGGTTCAGCAGGGTGTGCACGGCCTGCTGCTGCACCGCAGTTAAAAGGGGCTCCTCTCCAGACTCGCCAGGCTTCAGGAACACGTGGCCCCGGAATGCCTCCGCAACCTGGGGCCACTGGCTCCCCGCCATGCTTCGCAAGTCCTCAAGGGAGCGACGGGCTTCCTCTGCACGACCGAGGTGGACCAGCGCCACGAACCGCAGGTCCCCCCATACCTTGAGCGCATCCAGGACATGTCCTCGGCCCAGGCGCCGCGCGAGGTCCGGCGCAAGATTCGCCGCCAGCCACTGCTCCGCCCGCTGGAGCGTCACCTCGCGATCCTGTAACAGGCCAGTGAGGACATCGCTCTGGGAACGAAGAGGAGGCCACGGCCGTCCCGGCACGCCGCCCAACTGTTCCATCAACTCAAAGGATTCCCGAAAAGTCGTGGTTTCGTCCGGAACCCGCAGGCTAAAGAAGAAGTCCCAGATCCGGCCATTTTCCGGGTCACGCCTCGCCAGCTCCATGAAGGGTGCTGCAATGCGGTCCAGCAAAGGCTTGACCTGGGGATCCTTTCGGAACTCGGACATCCCCAGGAACAGGGTCACGAACACGAGCGACTGCCGCGGCGCCTGGAGCCAGGCCTGCTCCAGCTCCGGCACCTTGGCCAGACCGGCCATGGCCGCTTCCAGCTCCGCCAGAAACGCCTTGCGGCGCTCAGGGACCATGGGGATGTTCTGGTCCGTACCGGACACCCAGCCCTGCTGGACCTGGCGCGTGAGATCGATGGCCAGCTCCACCCAGGCTTGGCCATCCTCCGGGCGCCGAGCGAGATGGGCCTTGAGGTCATCCCGAATCCAGGTCCAGCCCGCTTTCGCCATCTCTTCCCGGATCCGGGCAGGCTCCGGCGTGCCCGAGCCCTCCGCTAACCTCCGTCCATCCGGGGCGAAGAGCGCCCAACCCGGGCCCTGGAGCAAAGTCTTGAGCTGCTGACTCGCGGTCCCCGTGAGCATCTTCTGGCCCAACTGGGAGACCTGGATGGCACTCACCACTTCGTCCTTGAGGATCCATTGCTGGCCAAGGTCGATGCCCGCCCCCGCCACCAGAAAGCGCCCTGCCGCCCGCTGATCGCGCAGAGCCTCCTGCACCGGCGCCCAGGGATCCTGGGCGAACGCTGTCAGGGCGATGAGGGGAATCAGGCTAAAGACACGCATGGTTCCATCAGCCTGCCATGGCACCTCATTGGTTAGGAGCGTCCTGGGGCCCAGCGGCCAGGATTCACCGCCCGCCCTTACTTGATTGATCTGGTCGGGATCTGTAGTCTGAAATCCTTCCATCTGGGAGCCCCCTGTGAAGATCTCCGCCCGAGGCCGGTACAGCATGCAGGCCCTCTTCGACCTGGCCCACCACAGCCAGGGCCAGCCCGTACCCCTGCATCTCATCGCCGAGCGCCAGAACCTGAGCCTTCCCTTCCTCGAGCAGATCTTCAACAAGCTCAAGAAGGCCGGCATCGTGGCCTCCGTGCGCGGCCCAAAGGGCGGCTATGTCCTGACCCGGCCCTGCAACGAAGTCACCGTGGGGGACGTCCTGCGCATCACGGATGCCGGGTTCTACGCCATGGCGAAGGAAGACCCGGAGGCGGCCCAGACGGCGTTCCAGGCGGACACCACCATGAACCAGCTCCTCTGGAAGCAGCTCCAGGAGCAGATCGCCAACTTCCTGGGCACCGTGACCTTGGCGGACCTCTGCGTGGAAAGCCACAGCAACGTCTGCGCCACCTGCACCTGTCCCGCCTATACCACGGAGAAGGCCCACGCCCTGGAGCTCGGCACAGCCCGCCCCTGCGGGCTTCACGCCTAGTTCGAGCGATGTCCAATCCCTGCACCCTGCCCGCCCTGCTCAGCCCTCCCACCGAAGTGGATCTGAAGGCGCTGCCGAAGCTCGAGGAAAAGCTGCGGCGCCGCGTCGGCACCCTGGTGGTGGAGTACGGCCTCATCCAGGACGGCGACCGCATCCTCGTGGGGCTCAGCGGCGGCAAGGATTCCTGGGCCTGCCTGGACCTGCTGCTCGGCCTGCAGCGCCGCGCGCCCATCCAGTTCGAGATCCACGGCGTCACCATCGACCCCGGCTTTCCCGGCTACAACCCGGACCGCATTGCGGAGGTCTGCGAGCGGCTGAAAGTGCCCCACGAGATCCTCGGCGCACCGATTGATCTGATGGTGCGAAAGAAGCCCGAGATCACGCCCTGCGCCATGTGCAGCCGCCTGCGCCGTGGCGTGCTCTATAGCCACGCGAAGGCCAAGGGCTACACGAAGATCGCCCTGGGCCATCACCTGGACGACCTCATCGAGACCCTGCTCATCAACCAGTTCTTCGAGGGGCGCCTCAGCACCATGCCCTTCAAGCTCCTGAGTGACGACGGCCTCAACACCGTGATCCGCCCCTTGGGCACCTGCGAAGAAGACGACCTGCGCCGCTTCGCGTGGCTCAAGGGCTACCCCTTCGTCCCCTGTGGCTGCCCCCTCTGCGGTGCACCCGAGGAGCTGAGCCGCCGCGCCCAGGTGAAGGGCTTGGTAAGCCGCCTCACGGAGAGCATCCCCGAACTGAAGTTCTCCATGCTCAAGGCCATGAAGAACGTGAAACCCACTCACCTGCTGGATCCGAAGCTCTGGGACAAGGCCTGATTCAGGCGTCAACGCGCCGCGCTTGCCAGCTGTCGCTGGACGTTCTCGACCACCTTCTGCGAAAGACGGTGCACCGCCTGCCGCGTGAAGCCGGTGACTTTGGGCGTGGTGATCACCCGATCGAGGCTCGACAGCGCCTCGAAGTGCGCGCCTAGCCCGACCCGATCGGCGATGCAGAAGTGATCCTCGGAGGCCATCCACTCTCGGAAGGCTGACACGTCGAAGGTCGGCTCCAGGGATGTGTTGACGAGGATCTTTCGTCCCTTCATGGCGTTGAATCCGTCCTGGTCGATGACCACCGTGCGCTTCGGGAGATGGGTCGAGATGACGTCGGAGGCCGTGAGCAGATCCTGAAGCTCGCGGTACTCCACACGCGGGCCCTCCAGCTCCGGCCTTCGGGTCCGAGTGGTGTAGACCACCCGCATCCCGAAGGCCAGGGCGCGATCCTTCAGCATCTGGCCCGTGACCCCGAACCCGATGATGCCGAGGGTCTTGCCGGTCAGTTCCTCCTGCTCGGGCCCCCACTGCCAGGGGCCAAGACCGTGGAAGAGCCGGATCAGCTCCGCCAGGATGAATTCCACCAGCCCTTCGTCCCCGTAGTCGCGGATGCCGAGCACCTGGATGCCCCGCTCCCGGGCGTAGGCCACATCCACATTGGCAGAGGCCTCGTCGATCAAGGTGCAGCACATGCCGATGTAGCGCAGGTTCGGGCAGGCCTCGATCACCCGGCGGGTGACCGGCGTTCGCCAAGAGACCAGCAGCGCATCCGCCCCCTGCGCACGAGCGATGGCCTCGTCCTCGGTCTGTGGATCCTCGTCAAAGAACCGGGTGTGATCGGCCAGACCGCGCAGCTCCTCCTTGGCGCCCTCGTCCAGTCCCGTCTGATCGAGGCCAACCAAGCTTGAAAAGCGGGCATCGGTTCGGTTCATCGTGTCTCCAAAAGGGTTGATGGCTCCCAACCGCCGTCGCTTCGCGTGGGCGAGCGCAGCCTCCATGATGCGGCCGAATTCCCATCACTTCGTCAGCCCTACGCGTTTCGCCCCAGGCCTCGTATTACGATAGCTAACCGATTCATGGAGGCTCCATGCGCACGCCCCTCTCCGCCCTCGCCCTGACCCTCGCGGTCGGCTTCTCTGCCCACGCCGGAGACGGCTACCTACGCTTCCCCGCCACCAAGGGCGATCAGGTCTTCTTCACCGCCGAAGGCGATCTGTGGCGGGCGCCGCTGTCCGGGGGCAAGGCCACCCGCCTCACCACCCACACCAACCAGGAGACCCGCCCCGCGGTGTCCCCGGACGGCAAGTGGCTGGCCTTCTCCGCCTCCTACGAGGGCCCACAGGAGGTCTACCTGATGCCTGTGGAGGGCGGGCAGCCGAAGCGGCTCACCTTCGAGGGGTTGGGCTGCTCGGTGCTGGGCTGGACCCCCAAGGGCGAAGTTATTTTCTCGACTCAGGCCGTCCAAGGGCCGAGCCGCAGCACGGTCATCGCGCTGGTGAACCCCGCGAACCTGACCCGGACCACCCTGCCCCTGGCGGATGCGAACGAAGCCGCCATGGACGACGCCGGCAAGGTGCTCTTCTTCACCCGCAACGGCATCCACATGACCGGCGACAACGCCCGCAACTACCGCGGCGGCGCAGCGGCGGAGATCTGGCGCTATGACCTTGTGGGCGGCAAGGAGGCGGTGAAGCTGCCCTTCGAGGCTCCCCTCAAGCGCCCGATGGTGTGGAAGGATCGCCTGATCGTGGTCTCCGACAAGGACGGCTGCGACAACCTGTGGTCCCTGAAGTTCGATGGCAGCGACGCGAAGCAGCTCACCCACCACAAGGCCTGGGACGTGCGCAGTGCCACCCTCGGGGATGGCCGCGTGGCCTATCAGCAGGGCGCCGACCTGCGGGTCTTCGACCTCGCCACGGGCAAGGACCGGGCGGTGGACGTCAGCCTCACCTCCGACTTCGATCAGCAGCGGGAGCGCCTCATCCGCAAGCCTCTCGATTTCCTCGACAACGCCGCCTTTGGCCTGAACGGCGAAAAGGTCGTCCTCACCGCTCGCGGCCAGGTCGCCGTGGCGGGGCTGAACGGCCTGCGCCGCGTGGAAGTGGCCATTCCTGAGGGCAGCCGCGCCCGGGAAGCCACCCTGAGCCTGGACGGCAAGACCGTCTTCGCCTTCTGTGACACCACCGGCGAGCAGCAGCTCTGGCGCTTCCCCGCCGATGGCACCCCCGGCGGCAAGGCCCTCACCACGGACAAGGGCGTGGCCCGGGTCGGGCTCTTCCCCTCCCCCGATGGCACTGCCCTCGCCCACACGGACCGCACCGGGAACCTCTACCTGCTGACCCTCGCCACGGGCGAGAACAAGCGCATCGAGGCGGGCACCGAGAGCGGCTCTCCCGACATCGTCTGGGCGCCGGACGGCAAGACCCTGGCGATCCTGCGGGCGGACAGCCGCCGTCAGATGCGCCAGATCGTGCTGCACAGCGTGGCGGACGGCAAGCAGGTCACGCTGACCAGCGACAAATACGAGAGCTTCACCCCCGCCTTCACGCCGGACGGCAAGTGGTGCTACTTCCTCTCCAACCGCAGCTTCCAGGTGGTGAACGGCTCTCCCTGGGGCGACCGCAACATGGGCCCCTATTTCGACAAGCGCACCAAGGCCTATGCCATCGCCCTGCAGGACGGCTTGAAGTTCCCTTTCCAGCCGAAGACCGAGCTGGATGTCGAGGTGAAGGACACCAAGGGTCCGAAGGAGCCCGGCAAGGATGCGAAGGACGCCAAGCCTGAGCGCCCCGCCATCGCCTGGACCGGGCTGACGGAACGGCTTTTCGAAGTGCCCCTGCCTGCGGGCAACTACACCGGCCTGAAGACGGACGGAAAGCGCCTCTACTTCAGCGAGCGGGACGGCCGCATGGGCGCCGTGAAGGCCCTGGAGATCGGCAACAGCGGCACCCCGGCAGAGGTCTTCGCCGCAGATGTGACGGGTTTTGATCTCTCCGCCGACGGCAAGAAGGTGCTGCTCACCAAGCGCGGCCCCGGCGGACAGAGCTTCTACATCGTGGATGCCGGCGGCAAGGCCCCGGGCGACCTGTCCAAGGCCGAGGTCAAGGTGGGCGACTGGGCCTTCCCCGTGGATCCCAAGGTCGAGTGGAAGCAGATGTTCCACGACGCCTGGCGCATGCACCGCGACGCCTTCTTCGACCACAAGATGCGCGGCCTGGACTGGGAAGCCATCCGCCGCAAATACGAGCCCCTGGTGGCCCGCGTCACGGACCGCGCCGAGCTCAACGACCTGCTGGGCCAGATGATGGGCGAGCTGGGTGCGCTGCACAGCCAGACCCGCCCCGGTGACCAGCGCGCCGCCCAGGACGGCAGCGCCCCCGCCTTCCTCGGCGCCACCTTCAGCCGGGTGGCGGATGGCTACCGCATCGACCACATCTACCGCACCGAGGCGGAGCTGCCCTCGGAGGCCGCGCCCCTGGCCGCTCCCGGCCTCGGCGTGAAGGTCGGCGATGTCCTGACCACGCTCAACGGCCGCCCGGTGCTGGACGCCCGCGACCTGTCGGACCTCCTGCGCAACAAGGCGGGCCAGCAGGTGCTCCTCGGCCTGAAGCGCGGCACCGAGGCGCTGAAGCCGGTGGTGGTGACCGCCATCGACGGCGGCCGCCAGGCCCACCTGCGCTACACCGACTGGGAGGAAGGCCAGCGCCGCCAAGTGGATCAAGCCAGCAAGGGCCGGATCGGCTACCTGCACCTGCGGGCCATGGGCGGCGGCGACATCAACGGCTTCGCCCGGGAGTTCTATGGCCAGTTCGACCGCGACGGCCTGATCATCGACGTGCGCCGCAACAACGGCGGCAACATCGACAGCTGGGTCATCGAGAAGCTGCTGCGCCGCGCCTGGGCCTTCTGGACCGACGGCCAGGGCCGCTACAACGGCACCAACATGCAGCAGACCTTCCGCGGCCACATCGTCGTCCTGGTGGACGAGTTCACGTACAGCGACGGCGAGACCTTCGCCGCAGGCATCAAGGCCCTCGGCATCGGCCCCCTGGTGGGACGCCGCACCGCCGGGGCCGGCGTGTGGCTGACGGACTCCAACACCCTGGTGGACGGTGGCCAGGTCCGCGCCGCCGAGTGGCCCCAGTACCACACCAAGGACGGCTCCTGGATCATCGAGGGCCAGGGCGTCGCGCCGGATGTGGAGGTCGTCAATCCGCCCAAGGAGACTTTCGAGGGCCGCGACCGCCAGTTGGAGAAGGCCATCCAGCTGCTCCAGGAGAAGCTGACGAAGGAGCCGATGAAGGAGCTCAAGCCCCAGGGCGTACCGAGCCTCGCCAGCGGCAAGGTCGCCAAGGGCTGAACGAACAAGAGAGAGGCAGACATGGTGGGCGGGCTCTGCCCGCCCACCATGTGGGGGTCCAAGGGGGGCCATCGCGAGCGCAGCGAGCAGGCGGTCCTCCCTTTCATGTCCCAAGATCGGGCTGTTCGACCCCTGCCTCTTTCTTCCCAAGGTGCCGCTGACCCATCAGGCCGATGACCGCCTCCGCAATGAGCCAGGGGTTGGCCTCAAGGCCCCTGGTACCATCGAACCTTCCCCGGGATCTGCCGTGACGCCTGCCGCTGAAGATTGGACCCGATTTGCCGAAGCGGCCTACGCGACGGCCCTGCGGGAGCATGCCGCCACGGAGACGCCCAATCCGGCCGCCGTCTGCCACGCTGCCCAGCGCTGCGCGGTGGGCTACCTGCGCGCGCGACTGACCCAAGGCAACATTCCCCATCCAGACCTGGCCCACCCCGTGGTGCTGCTGGAGTGCTGCCTGGAGCTGGAACCCGCCTGGGAGCCCCTGCGAGCCCCCCTGCGGGTCCTTCATGTGAACGCCCTGGATGTCGAGCATCCAGGGGCAGGCCTGGATCCCCAGCGGGCGGAGAAGAGCCTCCGGGCCTGCGAAGCGGTAAGGGCTTCGTTGACGGGAACCCGAGAGTAGACCTCCGCATGAAAGACCCGTGGACCGTCCGTCTCCGACCCGAGTCCGAGAAGGTCGTCCGACCGGAGTTCCCATGCTCGTGCCCGCCCTCCTCCTGATCCAGGTCGCAGCGCCCACGCCCGCCGAGCGGCTCGAGACCGCCCTCCGGAAGGGCGCACTCGCCTGGCAGTTCAGCGGCCCGGAGGACATCCGCAGCCTTCTGGGCGCCCCGATGGGGGAAGAGACCCGGCCTGACGGCGGCATGGAATGGCTCTCCTGGATCTACGGCCCCGACCTGACGGTCATCTTCGGACGGCAGCGGGAGGGCAAGGCCCCCCATGGGCTTTTCGGCTTCGGCAAGGGTGAGGCGTGGACGCGCCGTGACCCCAAGGAGCCTCTGCGCCTGCGTTCCGCCCATGATCTGGCCCGCCTGAACCCGTTCACCGGGCTGAAGGGCGTGGATGCCTCCAGCGCCGACCTGCGGGGAGCCGGAGCATCGCTTCGGGCAATGCCTTTTGATACCGAGACCCGTTGGCCGGGCAAGGACGCACTGCCGAAGGACTTCGATCCCGCAGCCCTGCTGAAGGCGGGCCGCAACCCGGGTTTGGGCCTCCGCGCGCTCCACGCTCAGGGCATCGATGGCCGCGGCGTGGACATCGCCATCATCGACCAGCCCCTGGTGCCCGATCACGCCGAAACCGCTGGACGCTTGCATATGGCGGCAGAGCTGGACGTCAAAGGCGTTCCGCCTCAGATGCATGGCCCCGCGGTGAGCAGCCTGGCAGCGGGAAGCACCTGCGGCGCGGCACCTGGGGCGCGACTGTTCTATGTGTCTCAGCCCGCCTGGAAGGCACGCGAGGGAAACGGGTACTACATCCAGGGGCTGGAACACCTGTTGGACCTGAACCGCAGCGGCAAGGCCAAGATCCGGGTGGTGAGCATCTCCTACGGAGGATTCTCGTCGGCGCCGCAGGCAGAAATCTGGACCGCCCTGCTCAAGCGGGCGGAGGCCGAAGGCGTCCTGGTCATCACCTGCGATCTCCAGGCCAATGGACTGCCCTACGGCCTGTTGAGCCCCGTTCCCGGCGGGGATCGTGACAAGCCCGAGGGTTACACCAAGGGGAACCTGGGCCGCGGCCTGCTCGTGCCCGGAGACGGCCGGACCTATGCGAGCCCCGTGGGCCCGCAGGCCTTCGCTTACGACCCGACCGGTGGCATGAGCTGGGGCGCCCCCTGGATCGCCGGACTCGCGGCAATGGGCTTCCAGACGAATCCGGCCCTGACGCCGACCCGGGTGCGGGCCTACCTCCAGCGCAGCGCCACGTCCATGCCCTACGGCACGGTGGCGAATCCCACCGCCTTCCTTGCGCTCTGCAAGGCGGATCCCGACGCTCAGGTCAGCCGCAGCATCAGTCCCTTGAGGTAGAAGCCTTCCGGGTGATCCAGGGCGTAGGGGTGGTCTGAAGGCTGGCCGAGGTGGGCGAGCACCTGGGCGGGCCGACCGGCCTCGAGCATGGCGGTCCACACCGCTTCCTGGAAGCGCACGCGGTCCAGGTGCTGGCTGCAGGAGTAGCAGAAGAGCATGCCGCCGGGGGCGGTGGCCTTCGCGCCGAGGCGGAAGACGTCCTTGTAGGCCTTGAAGGCCGCATCCACATCCTTGCGCTGTTTCGCAAAGGCGGGGGGATCCACCACCACGCGATCCCAGGCCTCGGGCTCCAACTGGCGCATGAGCTCGAAGGCGTCTCCCTGCAGGCGCGTGTGCCTGGCGGGGTCGAGGCCGTTCAAGGCCCAGTCCCGATCCGCCTGATCCAGGGCCATCCCGCTGATGTCGAGGGTGGCCACTTCCGTGGCGCCGCCCAGCCCCGCGTGGATGCTGAAGCCGCCCGTATAGCCGAAGGCGTTGAGCACGCGGCAGCCATTGGAGACGCGCCCCAGGCGCAGGCGCTCCTCCCGCTGGTCGAGGAAGAAGCCCGTCTTCTGGCCCTTGAGCAGATCCACGGAGAGCTTCGCCGGACCTTCCTGGATGGCCACCGGCCCCCCCAGGCTGCCCTTTACGAGGCGGTTCACGGGGTCGAGGCCCTCTTCCTTGCGGCCGGACTGGCTGCGCTCCACGAAGATGGTCGCGCCATCCGCCTTGGCCAGCTCCATCAGGATCGGCTCCCAGATGGGCCGCAGGGCCTCGAGCCCCGCCGTGCTGGCCTGCCAGACGCAGGCATGGGCGTAGCGGTCCACCACGAGCCCGGGGAGGAAATCGCCCTCACCGAAGACCCAGCGCCAGCCGCCCTGCGGGAGTGCAAGCCCCAGGGCCCGACGCAGGTCCAGGGCCGCCTGCAGCCGCGAGCGGAAGAAGGCCGCATCCAGCGGCGCCTCCTCGAAGCGGAAGATCCGGACCGCCAGCGGGTTCACCGTGGAGGCCGTCCCCACCCCGATTACCCGTCCCTTCGCATCCGCCAGCCGCACGAGCGGCCCCGGCACCGCATCCAGCAGCGCCCCCGAGAAGAGCCAGGGATGCCGCTTGTCCAGCAGCGTCTCCTTGCCAGGTTTCAGTCGGAGGATGGGATAGGGCCAAGCAGACATGGGAAACACCGTGAGAAAGGGCGGAAAGGGATCATAACCCGGTCCGTGGAGTCGGCCCGGCGCGGAAGCGAATGACACCGAGCCCGAACGCATCTGGATCACCCCCGCCACGGGATGAAGGCGCTTCGGGCATCCCTGGAATTTAGACTTTTGGCTTCCATCCCCGACTCCACCCACATTCCCAGGCCCAAGACTGGGGACTGCAAGGGCAGGCAACGCCTGCTTGCAGTTATCCCTTTCATCCCCTCCATCCCTGTTAATCATTCTTTTGAAAGAAGTTCCAAACAGACGTGGTGGCCGGGCTTTGCTCGGCCACCACGTGGGGAGCACGAGGGGGACGCAGAGGGCGCAAAGCGACCGGGCGGTCCCCCTCGTTCATGGCAGGGATAAAGGGGATGGAGGGGATAAAAGCAGACCACTTCTTCCGAAAGAAACCTCCGGCTCGATGCCAAGATCCACGCCAGTTCTAGAAATGTCCAAGCTCCAAAGACGCTTCGGGCACCCGCTCTACAAGCTCGACGAGGTTCGAATTCGGTCCAGCCCGGCTCATCCCAGGCCCACAGCCATTACCACAACGCGTTGAGCACGTCTCCGATCCAGGCTCGGAGAGCCCTGCCTACAAAGTACGAAGATCGTCATTGACATCACTGAATATCTTCGTACATTGGGTTCAACCCTGGTCCACAAGGATTTGCGTTCCTCCGAACCAATCCACAGCCCGGGGGTTCGAAGCGACTCGGGAAGGGGCTTCCCCCTATCCGGAGCCGTCGTTTCTTGTGCTGTGCGACTGCGCATCGCGCACTTCGAAGGCAGCTTCGTTTCAACCCCTCCATCCCCCACCAGAAAGGGAATCCCATGACCCTCCGAGGCCCTCCGACTTCGTCTAGACTTTCGAATGAAAACCTTCGTACACCGGAGTCGCCATGGTCCAACCCCCTCGCCCTACGGACGCCGAACTCGCCATCCTGCGCGTGCTGTGGGATCGCGGCCCGTCCACGGTGCGGGAGGTCCACCAGACCCTCTACCCCCAGGACGAGGCGGTCTACAACACGAGCCTGAAGCTGCTGCTCGTGATGCTGGAAAAGGGCCTGGTGGCACGGGAGGAGCAGGGGCGCAGCCACATCTACCGCCCCGCCCAGGCCGCCGAGGACACCCGCCGCCAGTTGGTGCGGGACATGCTCGGCCGCGCCTTTGGCGGTGACGCGCGCGCCTTTGTCCTGTCTGCCCTGGAGGAGGAAGCCGCCTCCGATGCCGAACTGGACGCCATTCAGCAGGCCCTCGACGCGGCCCGGAAGGCCCGAGGCATGCGATGAGCGCCCTTGGCTGGACCCTTCTGCACAGCCTTTGGCAAGGCGCCGCCCTAGGCCTTCTGGCCTGGATCGCGCTGGCGCTGAGCGGCTCCCGCAGCAGCCGATTTCGGCATGGGATCTGTGTCCTGGCCGTGACCGTTCTGCTCGCGACCTTTGCCGGAACCTGGCTCTGGCTGGCCCTTTCCGGCGACGTCCCCCGGCTGGAACTCCTGCCCTCCGCGCCCTCGGAAGCCCAGGCCCCCGAACTCCGCACGGTGCTGCCCTTCCTCGGCAGCCTTCCGGGGCAACAGGGATGGACCCAGACCTTGGCCCAGCAGACCGGTCTGCTCTGGTCGGTAGGTGTCGCGTTCATGGCCATACGTTTGGGCCGATCCTGGCTCCAGGCCCACCGCCTGATGCGCACCCATGTCACGCCTGCACCCGCCCACTGGCAGGCCACCCTGGACCAGCTCCGCAGGGGGATGGGACTCGCACGCCCCGTCGCCCTCCGACTGGGCTCGCGCGTGACTTCTCCCATGCTGTGGGGATTCTGGCGGCCCGTGATCCTGATCCCGATGGGCGCCCTGGTGCACCTGGAACCCTTCGCCCTGGAGGCCGTCCTGGTGCATGAACTGGCGCATCTGCGCCGCCTGGATCCCCTGACCCTGCTCCTCCAGCATCTGGCGGAGACACTGCTCTTTTATCACCCCGCGGTGTGGTGGCTTTCCCGCCAGCTCCGCATCCTGCGTGAACACTGCTGCGACGACGTGGCCGTGGCGCTCCTCGGCGATCCTCTGCCCTATGCCGAGGCCCTGGCCCGTCTCGAGACCCTTCGACGACACCACCCCGGTGGCAGCCCCCGTGGCATCCCCGCCGTGGTCCACGCTTCCCAGCGAGGCCCGCTCATGAACCGCATTCAACGCATGCTGCACCCCGGCCCTGAGGCCGTTCCAGCTTTCCGAGGCGTTGCCCTCGCCATGGCCCTGGCCACTCTCGGCGGCGGCTTCCTTCTGGCCCGGCCCACGCCTACCCCCTCTACCATCGCACCGTCGGTCGAAAATGGTGCCATCCTCCGCCTGGGCGAACGCGAGCTCCAGCTCGCCGGTTTCCCTGAGGCGATCGCCTTCCCCATGCGAAGCGCCGCAAAAAACCTGAATCCCTGGGATCGCATGATGCCCTGGGCGCTGGAGGTCATGGAGACCCGCCTCAAGGCCCTCCAGCAAGGGACGCCTGCGCCCCTGCCCTCGACCGTGAATGCCTCCAACGCCAAGAGCATC
The DNA here is from genome assembly GCA_964415525.1 of uncultured Solibacteraceae bacterium. GTDB lineage: Bacteria > Acidobacteriota > Holophagae > Holophagales > Holophagaceae > CAZPUI01. The sequence goes on along the minus strand of CAYQAS010000050.1, from coordinate 11,134 downwards.
GGGATGATCCTGGCCCAAAAGGGCGTCCAGGCCAAGGACGTGACCAGCCTCCGAATTCAGGAAGTGGCGGCCAACAGCTCGGAGACCTGCCTGGCCTTCCTCTTTCCCAAGCCCCTGAACGGCGCCAACGCCGCGGATCGAGAGCGGGCAGCCCTCGAACAGGCCATCGGGATGCTGAAGACATGGCATGCCAAGGTTGGTCAGGTTCCGCCGCCGCCCCCCCCGCCACCACCTGCCAAGCGGCACTGAACCTCTCTCCTTCCGTGTGAACCGGCTCCTTGCGGTCTGACGGGTGCTGCCCGCCATCGGCATCGGTCGACGGTCACCGGCTCTCCCTGACCCACCACGCGCGAAGCCCCGGACCCATCGGGATCCGGGGCTTCGGTGCGGAGGTGGGACTCAGGGGTACTGCACGGTGAAGAAATTGTGGACATAGGGCGTGTTGCTGAACTTCCACACGTTCCAGGACCAGCTCCGCCAGCCGCCGAAGACCTTGCGAACCTTGACCCAGAGGTCGAGCTTGCCGGTCATGGCTTGCATGGTGAGGTCGGCCTTCGCATAGGCCTGCAGGCCGTTGGTGGTCAGGGTGCCCCGCACGGTGCCCGGAAGGCTGGCCTTGAGAATGTCTGCGGACAGCGTGGCGCCGCCCTTGGCGACCCAAACGCTCACATAGGCTTCCGCATAGCCGCTCACGGCGCCGCTGGGGATGATGCTCCCGGTGGCATAGGGCGACAGCGTGCAGCCGTTCAATTCACCGCTCACCACCAGGCTGGCGGTGCCGGTGAGCCCCACGCCGAGGTTGGCAGTCAAGGGGCCCCAGATGGGGATGCTGTAGGAGGCGGACAGGAAGGTGGTGCTGCGGGTGTAGGTATCGCTCTTGATCACGCCGCAGGGGATGGGCGCGGGGGCGAAGGCCCAGATCTGGTTGCCTGCCACATGGAACTTGGCGCTGAAGTTCAGATAGCGCGTGGTGCCCGACAGGGTCACGTCCCCGAGGGCCGCCACCTTCACCAGGCTCTTGCTGTAGGACCAGGCATGGCCCACCGCCTCCGCCACCCCTTCGAGGTGGAAGGGCGCGTCCTGAACCTTCAAGGTGCCCGACAGGACAGCGCGGATGCTGCTGCCGCCCACGGTGCGGGTCCACGATTTGTTCAGCAGGACGGTGGCAGATTCGAGCAGGGGGGAGACGCCCGCCCGGCCCTGCAGCACTTCCAGGGCGCGTTCGCGGATCTCGGGATGGGCGTCATGCCCCGCCCGATCCAGGAGCAGGCCGTTCGCCGCGGGGCCGTCGAAGCGACGGAAGGCTTCCACCACTTCCCGCCGCACCCGGGGGGAAGGATGGCTGCTGAACGCACCCAGGACGTCCAGGCTGCCGGGCCGCCCCGCATTGCCCAGGGCGCAGATCAGGGCCGCGGCTTCCGTATCATCCGTGGCCTGCCGCAAGCGATGCTCCAGCTGCAGCGCAAAGCGATCCGCGAGGGAGGGATTGGATGCCGACAGGGTATGGCACAGGGCTCCCAGCACCGTGAGGGCCGGGCGGGCGAGTTCGGGATGCCCCGAGCGGGACAGCCGATCCATCGCCAGCAGCGTGCTGTCCGTGGGGTGCGCCAAGGCCACGACGCCCGACAAGGCCCGCTGCCGGAGTTCGGCATCGACGGTGCTGTCCAGCAGCAGATCCTGGATGAGGCACGCCTGCGCGGCGGGGCTGCCTTCCTGCCCCAGCGCGTCGATCAGCGCGGCGCTGTGCATGGGCCTGGCTTCACGCTGGCGGAGCATGTCTACCACGCGAGTCACGTTCCGCGGATCTGTCCTCATCCACGCCAGGGCCCGGCCGGTGGCGAGGGCCATCTCGCTGGAGAGCAGATCCTTCTCCAAACGCGGGTCCACGGGATCCAGCTCCTCCAGGACCTCCTCCGCCATGAGGGTCGTCTGCACGAACCTCGACAGATCGGGGATCAGGGGCTTTGCAGGGCTGCTGCTCTTGTAGATCAGGGTGCCCGTGTTCTTCACCACGCTGGACGTGCCCACGCCGCTCCCGGCGTAGGCGGAATCCGCGGGCGTCGCGGTGGCCGCCTCAGCACTGGCCTCCACCCGCGTGACGATGCCCAGGGCCGGGGCCAATTCCGTGACCTGCCGACCCGCAATGCCCACATCCGCCGGGGACACCAGGGCCATGCCACTGGCCATCTTCACGTAGTCCTCCCCGCGCCAGGCCCGCACCAGGGAAACGGCGTCCGATTTGGTGGTGCCCGCCTGATAGTTGGCGTTCAGCTGGCCGGTCACGTCCGTCTCCACCACGGCAGCCTTCAGGCCCGGCTGCCGGAACTGGAAAGAGGAAATGATGCCGCGCTTCAGGTTCGTGATGGCGGTGGGCTCGGTGGCTTCACGGTAGAGGGCGCCGATCTCCCCGGAGGGCGACTGGGTGAAGTAGATCGACCGCTTCATCACGAGAAGGTCTTCGGGATCCAGCACCAGATCTTCCGGCACGCCGTTCTGGTCGCGCTTGGTGAGGCGGAAATCCTGAGTGTTCATCCGCAGCAAAGTGGTCCCATCGGGCATGGCTTGGAGCGGAGTGATCGTGATGTTGGCATCCAGGTCCATCCCGCCCGTCTTCATCGTCTGTTCCAGGGGCGCCCCGCTTTCCTCCGGGAAACCGAAGAGCTGGAAGGATGCGATGGACACCAGGTGAATGGGATAGGTGCGGTTGTAGTTGTCCGCGGTGATGGTCAGCCGGTACTTCCGATAGGCCCCGGGGCTCGCCACCTGGAAGGTCCGGTTGGAGTTCGCGTACCAGCCGGTCTGCTCCGTTCTCGTATCCACGGTGATCCAGCGGAAGCCGTCCCAGCCCTGAAGGTTCCAGTTCTTGGGAGCCCGCCCCTCGCAGCAGGAACCGTTCGCATAGGTGAGCTGGTACGAGGTCACGAGGCGCTGTTCGGCATCGGGGAACTCGTACTCGATCCAGACGCTGGACGTGTCCATGTTCGACAGCCAGAGGCTGCCGGTGCTTCCGTCGAACGCCCGCCAGCCCTCATACCCCGCGCTGTAGACCCCACTCCATGCCGCTTTTCCCGAGGGCGTGGTGGCGCCGGTCAACGTGGGGATGAGGGGTACCGCGCCCGAGCTGGGCAGGGTCCGGATGTCCCGGGTGAGCTGGGACTGCACATCCGAGCGGGTGGAGTAGGTGTAGGCATGGCTCGAACCGGTGGCGTACTTCACCTGGTACGAGGGGATCGGCGCGGGCGTCTGCGCGGACAGGGAGCCTGCCACGAGGAGGAAGAGCAGCGCGCCGCTGCCAAAACGGAGAGACCGAGGGTTCGCCATGGGGAACCTCATGAAAATTTAGATATGGAAAGCACCCCGACCGCACCGTCCGACAGCGGAGGTGCGTGAAACATGGTGCCTGTCAGTGGAAGGGAAGCTCCATCTTCACCAACTCCAAAGACAATTCAAGTTCAATATTTGTAATAGTTCAGTCGCATAATTTTCAGAATGACGTCAGGAGATACTCATCCGTGCGCAGGCAAACAGCCCCATACGGACGCAACGAGTGTTCATGAATCACTTCCGCAGAATGGTCCACCCAAAGTTGGATCCCGAGGGAGGGAGCACAGCATCCCGGCAAGGCCTCGATGTGCGTTCACGGAAACGCCGAGACCCACCCGACGGCTTTGCGTCGGTGGGTCTCGGCGTCTCCTCATGGTTCGTCTTTTTCGGTATCAGCCTCGACCTCAGCCCTTCGCCGCCGCGATGGCGGCTTCCACCATGGCCTTGGCCTTCGCGGGATCCTGCCAGTCCGCCTGAACGGCGGGGTCCAGGCTACGGATGGGATCGAAGTAGGGGAAGTAGACGCCGGGCTTCACGCTGGGGGCCGTGAAGACGCTCACCCCGGTGTGGCGATCATAGTGCTCGAAGCTGTGGGCATTGCGCTTGCCGCCGCCGCCAGGCGCATCCACCACGAAGAGGGGCGTGTTGAAGCCCGCGAGGCTGCCACGCACCTGCTTCTCCACCTCAAGCGCCCGCGAGAGCGGTGTGCGCAGGTCCTCGGTGCCCCGCACGAGGTCATGGACGTAGACGTAGTATGGATGGACGTTCACGTAGGCGAGACGGCGCACCAGCTCGGTCATGGTGCGGGCGTCGTCGTTCACGCCGGCCAGGAACACCGTCTGGTTGCGCACGGTGATGCCCCGCTCGAAGAGGAGTCCCAGCGCGTCTTCCGTGATGCCGGTGACCTCGTTCGGGTGGTTGAAATGGGTGTGGATGCAGACTTCCTTACGCAGTTTGCGGCCCCGTTCCGCCACCTGGGTCACGGCGTCCAGCCAGGCCGTGTCCGTGAGGATCTTCATGGGCTGGATGGCGAGGCCCTTCGTCGCAAAGCGGAAGCGCCGCACATTCGGAAGTTCCAGCAGGCGATTCCCGATCTCGAGGATCTGGTCCGCACGCAGGCGGTAGCTATCACCGCCGGAGACGACGACATCCTCCACCTCGGGCCGCTCGCTGATGTATTGAAAGGCGCGCCCCCAGCGGTCGGCGTTGGCGCGGATGTTCACCTTTTCGACGCTGTCCGTGTTGGTTCCCACCGCATAGCTCCGGGTGCAGAAGCGGCAATAGACCGGACAGATGTCGTGGGCCAGGAAGAGGGCCTTGTCGAAGTAGCGATGGGTCAGCCCCGGAACCGGCGCGTCCGCCTGCTCATGGAGGCTATCCAGGGTGAGCATCGGATGGTCCGGCAGCAGCTGCGAGGCCAGAGGCAGAAACTGGCGACGGAGGGGATCCTCGTAGGGCTTGGACCAGTCGATGAGGGCGATGACGTAGGGCGAGAGGCGCACGGTCATGGGGGCGCGATGCAGCCCCGTCTCGAAGTCCTGCACGAACTCCGGCGACGCCAGCTCCCGCACCGTGTCGATGAGCTTCTGAGGCGACGTGATGGCGTGCTTTTCCTGCCAGGCAACGTCACAGAACGTAGCCTCATCGACATCCCGCCAGGCGGGAATGCCTTGCCAGAAGGCGTCGCGACGGAGGTTGCGCCACGTGAGGGAGTCGGGATTCACTCCGGGCTTGAGGTGCTGAATCGGTTCGGTGATGGATGACGTGGCGGCGGTGGACATGGCGTCCTCCCATGGGGATCCAGGCCTTTGCGGCCTGGGGTTGGAACAGGTTTCAAGCGACAGCCAGGGTGAGGGCCCGAAGCCCTACCTGACGTCCGGCGCGTGAAACACCTGTCCTCGGTACCACATGGTGAAACTCCCTTCCGTCCTGGCCGCACCGGCATTGGTCCCGGCTGGCCTTTCGTCCATCCGATTCCGATGTGAAATGGGGCCGGAGGATTTGTCATGCGTCTGTTCGCCTGCCTTCTGATGCCGGTGGCCGTCTTGTTGGGACAGTCACCCCAGTTCCGTTTCGATCCCGGCCACTCCGGCTGTGCGGCAGGTCCTGCCCGCATCCCGAAGGGCATGGCGTGGCGCGTGGATACGGGAGGCCGGGTGCGCGGCACCCCTGCCGTGACCGAGACCCTGGCCGTGGTGGGCAACGATCGCGGCGACCTGCTGGCGGTGGATCCGAAGGACGGTGCCCTTCGCTGGAAGCGCAGCCTGGGCACGCCACTGTCCTCTCCCGCGCTCCACGGGGATACCGTGCTTGTCATGGGACGGGACAACCTCCTGCGCAGCTTCGCCCTGAAAGACGGCACACCCCGCTGGTCCACTCCCCTGGGCGCGGATCTGCCGATGCCCGGCGACCCAAGGCTCTGGGACTACTGGGTCTGCAGCCCCACGATGGCGGAAGGGAAGGTCTTCGTCGGCTCAGGGGACGGGGGCGTGTACGCCCTGAACCCCGAGACGGGCAAGGTGCTGTGGCGCGCCACCACCGAGGGCTGGGTGCGCAGCACCCCTGCGGTGGTGGACGGGCTCGTCTACGTCGGCAGCTATGACGGCAAGGTGCACGCCCTGGATGCCGCCACGGGCACCTCTCGTTGGACCTATGACACGAAGGGAGCCGTGCTGGCGGCACCCGCGGTGGCCGAGGGTCGAGTCGTCGTAGGCTCCCGGTCCGCGGCGGTGTTTTCGCTGGATGCGAAGACGGGCGCCCTCCAGTGGCGCAGCGTCATCCCCAACGGCTGCTGGGTGGTGGCCCCCGCGGCGATCGCCGAAGGTTTGGCCGTGGTGGGCACTTCGGACGAACGCTACCTGGCGGCCCTCGACCTCGCCACGGGCAAGGAGCGCTGGCGCCTGGACACGCATCACCGCGTCTTCAGCGCCCCGCTGATCCAAGGCGGATTGGTGCACGTCGGCACCGAGGGCGCCTACGCCCAGACCGTGGAACTCGCGACGGGACTCGCGTTGGGAGGCGAATTCGCCGAAGGTCCCATCCACGGCGGTCCCGTGCCCATCGGCGACCGCCTGCTCATGGGCAGCGACGATCACCACCTCTACGGCTATCGAACCGAACCCGCGCCCAGCCCCGGTCCCTCTGGAGCCACCCTCCCTGCGGATGCCTCGGGATGCTATGGGATTCGGAGCCTGACGCTGACCCTGGCCCCCGCAGGCCCCCACTGGTCGGTGGTCCTCGGCAGCGGCATTCCCACGCGCGTGTTTCCTCTGGGTGGTGACCGCCTGCGCCTGATTGATGGCGGCGAAGGCACCCTGGTGCGCAATGCCGAGGGCCAGATCATCGGCCTGAAGATCCGCCGCAATGGCCGGGACCTCGAACTGAAGCGCCTCCCCTGAGATCATCAATCCATGACGGCACCGGCCCCTCTCAGGCTCCCCTGGCGCTCCCTGGCCGCGGCAGCGCTGCTGCTGGCCGTGCTCATCGCCATCCGGCGGGTGCTGGCGTTCCAGGTGCCCGAGGGCGCCACCGGGGCCATGCGGATCACCTGGCCGTGGTGGCGAGCCTTCCTGGTGAGCGCCGGAGAGCTGGTGATGCTCGGCCCGCTGGTGCTGCTGGTCTTGCGGCAGGTGCGGCGGCTCCCGCTGCCCCGCACGCAGTGGCGCAGACTGCTCCTCCACCACGGAGGCTGGGCCCTTCTCCTGGCGCCCGCCTTTGTGGTCCTGAATACGGTTGGAAACCTGCTGTCCAATCTGATGGTGAGCGGCCCTTGGGAGACCTGGGACCTCTATCGCCAGCTGCCCCTGAGTCTCTACCTGTCGAGCCTGGCCTATGGCCCCCTCTACTACGCCGTCATCGCCACAGGCCTCCACGCCTGGGCCACGGTGCAGGAAGCCCGCGACCGGGAGCACCAGACCCTGCGCCTCGAGCGCCAACTGGCCCAGGCTCAACTGGAGGTCATGCGTCACCAGCTCAGCCCGCATTTCCTGTTCAATACGCTGAATGGCATCACAGCGCTGCTGCGTCGCAACCCGGATGCCGCGGAGCAGATGATCCTCGCCCTCACGGACTTCCTGCGAACCACCCTGGAACAGGGCGCGGCCCCCACCCATAACCTCTCCCGGGAACTGACGCTGCTGGATCGGTACCTGGAGATCCAGCAAATCCGCTTCCCGGGTCGAATCCGAGTCGTGCGCCACATCGAGCCAGACACCTTCGACTGCGCCGTGCCGACCCTGGTCCTCCAGCCTCTGGCGGAGAATGCCATCCGCCACGGCCTCGGACCCCGAGCCACCGGCGGCACCCTGACCTTGGAGGCAAGGCGGGAAGGAGAAACGCTCTGGCTGGGAGTCACCGATGACGGACTGGGCGCCGAGGCCAAGGGTGGCGGCACAGGCCTCGGCCTCAGCCACACCCGAGAACGGTTGACCCAGCTCTATGGCGGCATGGCGACCTTCGAGGCCGGCCCGCATATCGAGGGCGGCTATCGGGTCCGGGTTGGTCTGCCCCTGGAGGCGCTGTGATCCGCACATTCCTGGTGGATGACGAGCCTCTGGCCTTGGCCCGGCTGGAAGATCTGCTTGCGGCCCACCGCGATGTGGACATCGTCGGCACCTGCCCGGATGGACTCTCGGCCGTGGATGCCCTGGAGGCACTGAAGCCGGACCTTTGCTTTCTGGACATCCAGATGCCAGAGCTGGATGGCTTTGGCGTGGTGGAGGCCCTCGACCCGGAGGCCATGCCCTGCCTCGTCTTCGCCACGGCCTTTGATGCCTACGCCATCCAGGCCTTCGAGGCCCGAGCCCTGGATTACCTGTTGAAACCCTTCTCCGCGGCCCGCCTGGCCCAGAGCCTCGACCGGGTGCGACAGCAACTGGCAGGGCGCCAGGCCTTGTCAGAGCGGGCCAAGGTCCAGGATCTGATCCACGCCACACTCCGCCCCAACCGGCTCGTGGTGCGCCACCAAGGCCGCACCCTGCTCCTGCCCGTGGATCAGATCGAAGCCGTGGAAGCCGAGGCCAACGTCATGTGGCTGCATCGCGGCAGGGACGCCTATCCGCACCGCGCAACCCTCGCCGCCATGGAGGCGCGCCTGGATCCCGCTCGGTTCTTCCGCACCCACCGCTCCTGGCTCGTGAACCTGGAAACCGTCCAGGCCCTGGAGGCAGGGGCCACAGACGGGTTATGCGCCCGCACCCAAAGCGGCCTCGCCGTCCCTGTAGCGGAGGGACGACGCAAGGAGCTCAGGGCGCGATTGGCGAAACGCTAGGTCTACCACGGATCGAGGGGACCCTTCCCAGCCTGATGATGGTTCAGTGCACGCATGCCGATGTCCCTGCGCACCTGCATGCCGGGCCAGGAAACCACTTCGAGGGCCTGCGCGATCCGGGTTCGGGCTTCGGCGAGATCCGCAGCCATGGTGGCGAGGTTCATCACGCGTCCGCCGTTGGCCAGCCACTGTCCATCCTGGCGCAGGGTGCCGGCATGGATGAGGGTGACATCCGTGGCGCCGATGCTGATGGGAACGCCCTTCTTGGGCGTCTCGGGATAGCCTTCGCCGGCCAGGACCACGGTGATGGCGCAGCCGGACTTGAGCTTCAGGTCACGCGAGACCAGACGGCCTTCCGCCACTTCCAGCAACAGCGCGGCCAGATCCTCGTCCAGCAGTTGCATGAGCACCTGGGTTTCCGGATCGCCGAAGCGGACGTTGTATTCCAGGAGCTTTGGCCCCTGCGGCGTCCACATGACCCCCAGGAAGAGCACACCGCGACCGACGAGCCCATCCGCCTGGAGGCCCTTCACCGTGGGCTCCACCAGATCGGTCCGAAGGCGGGCCAGATGCTCCGGCGCGAGGAAGGGAATCGGACCGAAGGCGCCCATGCCTCCGGTATTGGGGCCCTGATCGCCTTCGAAAATGCGCTTGTGGTCCTGGCAGGGCGGCAGCACGGCGAAGCTGGCGTGGGTGGCATCCGCATCCACCAGCACGTGCAGGCTCAGTTCCATCCCGAAGAGGGGCTCCTCCAGCACGACGGTCCGGCTGGCATCGCCGAACTGGCCACCCAGGAAGGCCCGCAGTGTCTCCAAGGCTTCGGCTTCGGAAGAAGCCAGCACGACGCCCTTGCCTGCGGCCAAGCCATCGGCCTTGAGGACCAGGGGATAACCATAGGTCCACGTCCGGATGGCGTCCTCACCGGCTGCCAACTCAGTCACCGTCACGCTCTGGGCGCAGGGGATGCCGTGGCGCTGCATGAAGACCTTGGCGAAGTCCTTGCTCCCTTCCAGCCGCGCCGTCGCCGCGTCGTGCCCGAAGACAGGGATGCCCAACTCGCGCAGCGCATCGGGAAGCCCCGCCACGAGCGGTGCCTCGGGCCCCACCACCACCAGATCCGGGCGGTGCTCGGCACACCAACCGGAGATACCCGACACATCCTCTCCGGCAAAAGACAGACAGGTTCCCAGTTCTCCCAGGGCATCGCTGCCGGGCGTCGTGAAGAGCGTCACCGACGTCGTTCCGGACATGAGCTTGAGTGCGAGGGCATGTTCACGCCCCCCCGAACCGACCAGCAAGACCTTCATGGAAACCTCCTTCTCCATCATAGAGGCGCGAGCGCCCGGTACAGAAGAAGGCCGCGGTTGCCCGCGGCCTTCTGGCAGAACCTTGTAGAACTAAGCCTGACCGGGGCGTTTCTTGATGGCGATGGCCACCTTGGTATCGCCGCCGTCGTTGCCCAGCTTGGCGAGGCTTTCCACCTTCGCCTTTTCGGAGGCCTTGCGAACCTGGTCCAGGGCCAGCACCACAGCCTGGTAGGCCACGTCTTCATCCACCTTGAGGTAGATCTTGCGCATGGTCAGAGGCTGGAGCTGAACCACCGGGCAGACGGTCTCGGCGATGGCCGTGACTTCGAGCTCGGTGCTCTGGAACGCGTACTTGTAAGTGCCGTCAGGCTTGGGAGTGATCTCCAGCACCAGGGGCGGATTCTTCGTGTCAGGCTCGGGAGCCTTGTCCACCTTCTGGATCTGGGGCACCACCACGGGCAAGGCCTTGGAGAGGCCGGGCACCATGATGATGAACACGATCAGCAGCACCAGCACGATATCGATGAGGGGAGTAACGTTGATGTCGGACTTCTGTCCGCCCTTAGGTCCACCTGCGTCCATGGCTCCCCCCTACTTCTTTTCGCCGCTCTTGTCTTCGCTCGTGACGATGGACGCCTCGTCGGCACCCCCCTCACGGCAAAGCTGGAAGAGCTGATTGACGTACTTGTAGGGCAGGTTTGCATCGGCCTTGATGAAGACACGCTTGTCGTTCAGGTAGGCGACGTTGCCCTTGACGAAATCCCTGAGGCGATCCCAGCCCGGCTGAAGGGGCTCGGCATTCTCGTTAAGGATCTTGAAACCGGCCTGATCCTCGGGCTTCTTCTGAGGGTCATCGATCTTGACAGCATCAGCGCCGATGATCTTGCTGTAGTCCTTCTTATCGTGCAGCGCCGGCATGATCAGGGTGAGGTACTTCGCACCCTGCTCCTTCTCAGGCTTCACGCTGTGACGGGACGTCGGAAGCTTCACGGCATCGTTCACGGCGGGCGTGATCACAATGAAGATGATCAGCAGCACCAGCACGATGTCCACAAGCGGCGTGACGTTGATGTCCGACTTCACACCGCCTTTTCCACCACCACCAGAATCCATGGTGACTCCTTTTAGAAATCCTTCGGGGGTTCGGGTGAACCTCGCCCCCGAGAGGAAGGGTGGAAGGGATTAGGCCTGGCTCTCGCGGCGGATGAACTCGTCGATCATCTGGGAGGCGGCG
>CAYQAS010000049.1:0-29381 GCA_964415525.1 uncultured Solibacteraceae bacterium | reverse complement strand
TGAAGGCGCTGAACTTCTTGCCGTCGACCTTGGCGAAGACGACGAAGACGTCCGCGAAGCCGGCGTTGGTGATCCACATCTTTGAGCCGTTGAGCACCCACTCCTCGCCGTCCAGGGTGGCCACGGTCTTGGAGTTCATGGCATCGGAGCCCGCGCCGGACTCGGTGAGGGCATAGGCCGCCGCCCACTCACCGCTGGCTAGCTTGGGCAGGTAGGCCGCCTTCTGGGCCTCCGTGCCGAAGTAGACGATGGGCAGGGTGCCGATGCCGGTGTGGGCACCGAAGGTCACAGACCAGGACGCCTGCTTGCCCATCTCCTCGAGCACGAGCAGGCCGCTGATCTTGTCGAGGTCCAGGCCGTCATGGGCCTCAGGGATTTCCAGGCTGAGGAGGCCCATCTCGCCGGCCTTGCCCAGCAGTTCCCGGATCAGGTCCAGGTTGAGCTTGTCGATGTCGGCGTCCTTCGGGAGGATCTCGCCTTCGATGAATTCGCGTGCGGCCTGGCCGATGGCCTTGGCGTCATCACTCAATTCCTCGGGGGTGAACTGGGGCTGTGCGCCGATGGGGGTCACGAGAAAGGCGCCGCCCTTGATCTGTTCCTGCATGCTGGTCTCCATGGCATTCCTCCAGGCGGGGGTCAGCCCCCCTGATTCCAAAACGAAGGAACCATTCTACCGAAGGGGTCCCAGCTTACCGACGTGAGGTTTTGCCTATGCCGGAAGGATTGCGGGTGCGCCTCCCGCCGCGGACCCCGCATGTACGGACCGATCCACCTCCGATAGACTGGGATCATGCCGCGCGCCGACGACGTCCAGACCATGTTCTCCGCCATTGCCCGGCGCTATGACCTGCTGAACCACGTGCTCTCTTTTGGCCAGGACTTCCGCTGGTGGCGGGCCATGGCCCGGGTTTCGATGGCGGGTCCGGGACTCCGATTCCTGGATGTGGCGGCGGGTACCGGGGACAGTTCCCTCGCTTTGGCCCGGCGGGGGGCGGAGGTGGTCAGCACGGACTTCACCCACGCGATGCTCCGGCTCGGCCCGGGGAAGTTCGCGTGCAAGGGATTCAGCCACAAGATCTGGGCCTCGGTGGGGGCGGACGCCATGCGCCTGCCGTTCCAGGACGGCACCTTCGACGGCATCACGATCTGCTACGGCATCCGCAATGTGGAGCACCGGGACTTGGCCTATGCGGAATTCCTGCGCGTCCTGCGCCGGGACGGCACGCTCACCATCCTGGAGTTTTCCCGTCCGCGCTTCGGCTGGCTTCGGGGGCTCTACGCCTTCTACAGCCGTCACATTCTGCCGCGCGTCGGGCGGCTCGTGAGCGGGGATTCCGGGGCGTACACCTACCTGCCGGAAAGCATCCGGGCCTTTCCAGATCAGGCCGCCCTGGCTCGGGAACTCGAGACGGCGGGCTTCGAACGGGTCAGTTGGAAGGATCTGAGCGGGGGCATCGTGGCCATCCACTGGGGTCGACGTCCCTAATTCACCATTCCGAGCCATTGATACGAATAAGCATGTGACGACTGACCGAGGTCTGCATGCGCAACAACCAGCCCGTTACCCAGGTGGATCGCCCGCTTCGTGAGGGCGCGTTCATCGTCTCCACCACGGATGAGAAGGGGCACATCACCTCGGTCAACGAGGAGTTCCTGCGCATCAGCGGATTCGATGAGGAAGAACTCATCGGGCAATCCCACAACGTCGTGCGGCATCCCGACATGCCCGCGCGGATGTTCGAGTCCCTATGGAGCTCGCTGAAGGCCGGGCAGACCTGGCACGGCATCATCAAGAACCGCTGCAAGAACGGTGACCACTATTGGGTGGATGCCTCCGTGTCCCCGGTGCATCGGAGTGGCAAACGGGTGGGATACGTCTCGGTGCGCTCTGTCCCGACCCGGGAGCAGGTGCGGGAGGCGGAGATGCTTTACGCCGCGCTCCGGGAAGGCAAAACGTGGGAAGAACTCACCCACAAGCCTCGGGTTCCCTTCCCTGACATGCCCTTTCATGTCCGGCTCCTTCTGAGTGCGGGCACCGCAGCGCTCTTCCTGCTGGGGATCTTCCTGGCCATCGGAATTTCCCTTTCACTCGAGCCCGGGGCGTCCAACGCTTCCGCCATCGAGGTGGCCCACGAGCGGACACGCATCCTCCTGTACGGAGGTGCGGCCCTGAGCCTGATGGGGCTCTGCATCGGGGGCTGGGCGTTGAACTGGATCCTCCGGCAGCAGATGGGTGGGGATCCGGGTTATGCGATCCGCGTGTTGAGGCGGATCGCGGAGGGCGACCTGCGGACGGACGTGGTCACCCGCATGGGGGATTCGGAGACCCTGCTGGGGGTTGTGAAGGAAATGCAGAGCAGTCTCAAGGCGACCATCAACCGGATGCGTTGGGAGGCGGAACAGCTGGCCCAGCAGTCTGGAGCCTTCACGCTGGAGGCGTCTGACATCGGTCGCACGGCCACTCGAGTCGCTCATGCGGCAGATCAGCAGCGCACGTCCACAGAGCGCATGGCTTCCGCCGCCACGGAACTGACCGCCTCCATCGAGCAGGTGAACCAGCACGTTGAGGACAGTCAGCGTCAGAGCCAGCAGGCGGTGGAGGCCACCCGGATGGGGGATCGCTCCGGGGAGGCCGCGCTGAGGGCCATGGATCAGGTGGAGGACTCCACGGCCCAGGTCGTGCGAGCCGTGAAGGTCATCCAGGACATCGCCCGGCAGACCAACCTGTTGTCCCTGAATGCGGCCATCGAGGCTGCCAAGGCGGGTCAGCATGGCAAGGGCTTCGCGGTGGTCGCGGAGGAGGTCCGCAAGCTGGCAGAGCGTTCCGCGGGTGCCGCCAAGGAGATCGCCCGGCTCATCGAGGACTCCAACTTCGCCGTGGCGCAGGGCAAGGCCACGGTGCAGGAGACGGTGGACGCTCTCTCCAGCATTCGTGAGCACATCGGAATGCTCAATCAGGCCTCGGACGCCGTAGGTGTCGCCATCCACGAGCAGGGGCAGGCCAGTTCCGAGGTGGCGCAGCAAGTGGAGGTCAATACGGGCGAGGCCGCCCGGAATGCCCAGGCCGCCGTAGAGCTGACGGCGAGTGTCGAGCGAATCATCCAGCTGGCTCAGGCCCTGGAAGGGGCGAGCGGGGGGCTGAAGGCCCTGGGCGCCGCCTTCAAATCGTGATGCCATGACTCCGTGCCCTGCCATCCCGCCCCGCGAGTCTGCCCAACGCATCCTGGTCACCGCCCAGGCGCTTTTGGAGGAGCCGGTGGTCCAGGTGGTGCTGGATGCACTCGGGGGCTTTGTCCTGGTGCTGAACGAGGCTAGACAGATCCTGGCGATGAACCCGGAGGCGCTGCTGGCCATGGGGATTCACGACAGTGAGCCGATGCTCGGACTTCGCCCCGGAGACGCTCTGGGCTGTGCCAGCGCGCTGCGTTCCCCGGATGGTTGTCACACGGGTCCGAACTGCCCCTCCTGTGGGGCGTATCTCGCGCTGATGCAGGCGGATCGAAACGATGTGGCCACCGTCGGGGAATGTTTCCTGCTCCGCGAGAAGGCGCATCGTTTGGAAAAGGCGGAATTCCGTGTGAAGGCCACGCCCATCCGGTTGGGGCGCCAGCGCGTGTTCATCCTCGTCCTTCAGGACATCAGCGATCAGCGGGCCAAGGCCAGCCTCGAGCGGCTCTTCTACCACGATCTTCAGAACACCGTTCAGGCACTTCAGGGCTGGTGCGAGCTGCTGCAGCAACCGACAGCGCGCGTGGAGCGGGTGGGGCAGCAGCTCCTGCAACTGACGGAGCGCCTGAATCGGGAGATCAGCTGCCAACGGATGATGGCCCACGCCGAAATGGGCACGCTCCAGGTGCGCCCCGAGGTGGTTTCCGCGGCGGGCCTGCTGCTGGAACTGGAAGCCTATTTCGAGGGGCACGCCGTATCTCAAGGGCGCAGCCTGCGGATGGCGCCGACTTCCGTCCTGTCCCTCTGTGTGGATTCGGCCCTGCTGATGCGCGTGCTCGTGAACATGGTGAAGAACGCCTTGGAGGCGATCGAGCCCGGTGAAACGGTAGACGTTCGACTGGAGGTGGAGCAAGGCCGTCCTGTCTTCCGGGTCACGAATCCAGGACAGTTAGCGCCAGAGGTGGCCGCAGGGCTCTTCCAGCGCACGTTCAGCACCAAGGGCACCCGCGGGCGTGGCTACGGCACCTACAGCATGAAGCTGCTCGGTGAGGCCTACCTGGGGGGCGAGGTCGGATTCGTTCAGGATTCCGAAAATAGGCGCATCGAATTTTACATAAGGCTTCATGAATCCGTGAATAGGTTGGCGATCTGAAAAGAAAACGTTAGGATTGATGCGATACGGGATCCCCCATGCTCTTAGAATTCATCGCCTCCGCCTCTTTCGCCTTCCTGGCCCTGTTCCCCATCCTGAACCCGCCGGCGATGGCCCCGGTGTTCCTGGCACTAACGGAACAGGTGTCGGACCGACAACGCAATCGATTGGCGACCCTGATCGGGCTCTATACCTTCATCTTCCTGGCCTCGCTGCTGGCGGTGGGTGGCACGCTGCTGAAGCTTCTGGGAATCTCCATTCCCGTGATCGCCATCGCGGGCGGCATCCTGCTGTTCCATTCGGCCTGGCACATGCTGAACAAGGATCCGCGGATGACGGACTCGGAGCAGGAGGAGATCCGCACCTGCATGCTGGACAAGGCCTTCTTTCCCCTCACGCTGCCCGTGACGGCGGGCCCCGGCGCCATGGCCGTGACCCTCAGCCTCGTGCCCCGGGTGAAGGTCTGGAAGATGGATGTCTTCGTGCAGATGGCCGGAACCGTGGCCGGCATCGCCATGGCCGCCCTTACTGTCTTTATTTTCTATCGCTTCAGCGCAACCATCTTGCGCCGCATGGGCAAGACGGGAGCGGCTACCGTCAGCCAGATCAGCGCCTTCGTGCTGTTGGCCATCGGCGTGCAGATCGTCTGGGGCGGCGTGCGAGACCTGTTCCTGAGCGTGGCACCGGCGCTGAAGTAGGCCGTTTGCCTGCTGGCGGAGTATGGGTGTCAGTTGCCATCGCCGCGAAACCGGTTTGTTTAAGGAAGGGTGTTTTCGTTGTTTTTGATGAGGTGAATAGATAATTTAGATCGCGTTTTTCCTGTTGGAGCGACCGTGTCGAGAGAACATCAGAAGAAATCGCTTCCGGGCGCAGGCCGCGTGGGCGAAGGGCCATCTGGATCGCAGAGTTCGTTGTCTCGTCAAGGAATCGCTTTCAGCCCATTCAAAGCCACGATGTGGTCCCACCCAGGCACCATCGGTGCCCAGTTGGGGTGATGTGCCGCTCGTAAGGCTTGGCTGTGGATGACATCTCCCAGGAACCCGGCGCTTCCTGGGAGACCCTCTTCAGCGCTCGGTCCTGCGGTGCAACGGTCTGGAGCAGGTGTCCTGGCACTGCGGCCTGTAATGGGTAATGGAAAGGCTGCGGCCATCCTGAAGGACGCGGACTCTTGGATTGGAACGCCTTACGGAAAGTCCGATCGATTTCCGCAGCGCAAGGGAGCCGAAGGTACGGGTGATTGCAGCGGCTCCACGGAGGCCATCTATCGGGCGGTCGGCCTTCCCATTAGGCGGGGATCTTCGGAGAGGAGTGGGGCAGAAGCCCTTTCCAATTCGCCCGACTTGATTGAACGTCCTTCTATTCAACCAGCCATGCCAGGCGACATCCTGTATTGGGAGAAGAATGGCACTGGTCCCTTCCATGTGGCGATCTGGCTAGGTGCTGGAACCTTTAAGGGTGTCGTGCATGACGACTTGATCTATACAGCAAGGCGGTACCACGAGGATTATCCGGATGAACCCTCACGAAGTGCGAGGTATTCCTTGATGCCATTTAAATACTCCAGGAAAGGCCTGCCTAAGAAGATCCTTCATTACAAAGGTTTGCCATGATTGCGCTTGTGATTCTTATATCGACTTTTATTGCAAATTCAGGCTTGCCTGATCGGCAGGGTGAAGTTGCTCTTCGGGCCTTCGTGGATCAGTTCTGTCGAGCTGAATTCAATGGACGGGATGCGTTTAGGATCGACCACTTGGTCCCCCCTCCGGGTCCTAAGCTCCAGATGGATCAGACTGAGGCGTACGGACTTGTGGACTTCTCGGCGGACCCGCTCTGGATCGTCCGTTCTTACACCATTCAGGAACCCCTGGAGTTCCTCAAGGACGAGGTGAGGGTTCAGATTCGCTTCGAGGTGATCGCTAAGAGCGTGGATCGCTCGTTCATGCGCCAGGTCGTGTTCAAGCCGGAATCAGAGGTGCAGACGCTCCAGGTCCGGCATCGGCCCCAGGGGTGGGTGGTCCTGGGACCTTGGTTTCCCAAGGTCGGTCTGGCTGGGATGAAGGCTCGGATCGATGAAGACATGGCCCAGCTTCGCAGCGCGAATGCGGATATTGCGAAGGAGCCGGGGCTGCGCGGCAACATGTACCGGGAGCTGGTGAAAACAGTCGACCGGATCAACGTGGAGCTTCGGAAGTAGCTGCTGCTAGTTCTTTCCCTGCTTCAGGGTCTCTTGCACCCTTCGGCTGCCGCGCATGACGGCTTTGAAGACGCTGGCCACGGTCTCGGGGTCGAGGCCGAGGTCTTCGGCCCAGGCGCGGCGGCTGCTGAGCAGGGCGGCTTCCCGGGCGGGATCCAGCACCGGGGCGCCCACCTTGGCCTTGGCCTTGGCCACCCGGCGGGCAAGGTCGGCGCGGCGGGCCAGGAGGTGCACGAGCATGCGGTCGACCTCATCAATCACCACGCGGGTTTCCGCCAGCTCCGGGTGGGCGGGCAGGGCGGGGATCGCGAGGCTCTCCCGGGGCTGATCCTCTTTCCCTGCCACGGCTTCCAGTTCCCCATGGATGGCCGCGAGGGACTCCATGAAGCGCTCTCGGGCGGGGCGGGCGAAGGGGTTGAGGTTCTCGATGACGGGAAAGAGATGGCCCGCGTCCCCGCGCACGGCCTCGAGGGTTCGGGCGATGGCGTGGAAGGAGGGCGGCGTGAAGGGCAGGTCGCCGCCACAGCCGGCGTCCATCAGGCCCTTGCTGAGGAAGAACGTCAGGGCGTGGGTGGTGGCCATGACTTGGTCGTGGGCCTCGGGCGTCTGGCGCAGGACTTCCAGCCCCAGGCTGGTCATCCAGGCCTCTACCCGGTCCGCAGCTTCGGGATGACGCGGCGAGGGGCAGATGATGGTGCGTAGGGGCCGCTCGGCGTGGGAGAGGCTCACGGGGCCGAAGAGGGGATGGGTGCCGATGAAGGGCACGGCTTCACCCAGTCGATCCTCCAGCCACTGGCAGGGCGCGACCTTGACGCTGCCCACGTCCATCACTAGATGGCGCTTGTCCAGATGAGGCCGCAGGGTCTCCAGCACCGGCACCATGGCGGTGACGGGCACTGCCAGCAACAGGCCGTCACAGGCGGCGGCCAGGGCTTCCAGACTATCGGCCCGGCGCCCTTCGGGAATCTCAGCATTAGGGTCATAAGCCAGCCAAGGCTGGTTTGCCTCCTCCACCAGGGAGGCGAAGGCGGCGCCGAAGCGCCCGTAGCCGACGAGCCCCAGGCGCTGCATCAGACCAGCAGACTCTGGCCGTCCATCTCCTCGGGCTTGGGGAGGCCCAGGATCTGGAGGAGGGTGGGAGCCACGTCGCACAGGGCGCCGCCGGTGCGCAGACGCTTCTGCTCGTAACCGGCCCCGACGAGCACGCAGGGCACGCGGTTCATGGTGTGGGCGGTGTGGGGGTTGCCCTCCTCGTCCACCATCTGGTCGCTGTTGCCGTGGTCGGCGGTGATGAGCAGGGTGCCGCCCATCTCAAGCGTCGCCTCGGCGATCTGGCGCACGGCCTCGTCCACGACGTTGCAGGCCTGGACGGCGGCGGTCATGAAGCCGGTGTGGCCCACCATGTCGCCGTTGGCGAGGTTGCAGACGAGCAGTTTGTACTCCCCACCGCGGATGGATTCGGTGAGGCCGCGGGTCACCTCGAAGCAGCTCATCTCGGGCATGAGGTCGTAGGTGGCGACCTTGGGACTGGGCACCAGCTTGCGGTCCTCCCCGGGGAAGGCCTCCTCGCGGCCACCGTTCATGAAGAACGTGACGTGGGCGTACTTCTCGGTCTCAGCGGTGCGCAGCTGCTTCCAGCCCTGGGCGGAGATGAGTTCGCCCAGGATGTTCGTGAGGTTCTGGGGCGGATAGGCCACGGCGCAATAGGGATCCAGGGCCACGTCGTACTGCGTGAAGCTGACGAGCTTGATGGCGGGACGGCGCTTGGGCGTGAAGCCGTCGAAGGTGGGGTTCACCAGGGCGTGACTGAACTGGCGAGCGCGGTCGGCGCGGAAGTTGAAGAAGAGAACGCCGTCGCCATCGGCGATGGGCTGCATGGCGGCGGTGGCGCTGGGGGCGACGAACTCGTCCGTCTCGTTGCGCGCGTAGGCGGCTGCGATGGCTTCCTTGCTGGAGGCGTACGTGAACTCCGCCTCGCCATCCACCAGCAGCTTCCAGGCGCGCTCCACGCGATCCCAGCGCTTGTCGCGGTCCATGGCCCAGTAGCGGCCTCCGATGGAGCCCACCGTGACCAGCGGCGTCGCCTTCAACTGCTCGTCCAGCCAGGCCAGGTAGGTGTCGGCACTCTTCTGGGGCACGTCCCGGCCGTCCAGCAGGGCGTGGATGGTGGCGGGCACGCCTTCGGCCTGGGCCCACTTCGCGAGCGCCACGAGGTGCTCCTGGTGGCTGTGGACGCCGCCGGGGCTCACGAGGCCGAGGAGGTGCAGGCGCTTGCCCCGGGCCTTGAGATCTGCGATCAGCTCGGCCATGGCGTCGTTCTGGCGGAAGGTGCCCTTCTTGATCGCGGCATCGATGCGGGTGAGCTCCTGCCACACCACGCGACCGGCGCCCAGGTTCATGTGACCGACTTCGCTATTGCCGAACTGGCCCTCGGGCAGACCCACGGCCTCTTCGCTGGTGCACAGCTGGGTGGCGGCATAGCGACGGCGCAGCCCGTTCAGATTCGGCATGCCTGCGACGAAGGTGGCGTCATGGGCGTTGCGGGCGCCGTCGCCGACGCCGTCGAGGATGAGAAGGACCACGGGACCCTGATGCATGACGTTCCTTTCGGCGGTGCCGGGTGCCTTTTCGTGGGCCCGGACCGGTCTCCAGGATAGGCTCCTGCGACGAAAGTCACAAAGGTCCTGGGCATTCCGTAAAGCTGCCCAGTTTGGTCAAGTATTTGAAAACATGGCGCTTCCCGCTTGCCCCCGCTACATTTGAGTTCGGTCTGATTTTTCTGGAGGATGACCATGGCTCACAAGATTACTGATTCCTGCATCGCCTGCGGCGCCTGCCTTCCCGAGTGCCCCACCGAAGCCATCGCCGAGGGCGACATCTACGTCATCGACGCCGACAAGTGCATCGACTGCGGCGCGTGCGTCAGCGTCTGCCCCTCCGAGGCGATCGTCGCTCCCTGAGGCGATTCGCACGTCAAACGAGGCCCGGTTTCGACCGGGCCTCGTCGTGTACAGGTAGGGAGACTCCCTCTCGCCCCGACGCACCACAGGGCGATGGCGCGTTAGGATGCCAACGAGCTCCCCCTAGACCGAGCCTGTGCGTGTTCAGGACCGGATCCGCTCCTCGAATCGGTGCGCCCCAACCCTCTCCCCGGAAGGTGACTCATGGCATTCCCCATCGGCTTCGACAACGACTGCTACCTGCGCGAGCAGACCGCCGCGATCCTGGAGCGCGTTCACCAATTCAACGACAAGCTCTACCTGGAATTCGGGGGCAAGCTCCTCTTCGACTTCCATGCCTCTCGCGTCCTCCCGGGCTTCGATCCCAATGTGAAGATGCGCCTGTTGCAGCAGTTGCGGGATCAGGCGGACATCATCCTGGCCATCTACGCCGGGGACATCGAGAAGCGCAAGATGCGCGCGGACTTCGGCATCACGTATGACGCCGACGCCATGAAGCTTATCGATGAGTTGGCGGATTGGGGGATCCCCGTCACCGCCGTGGTCATCACGCGCTATGCGGATCAGCCCGCCGCGCGGATCTTCAAGAACAAGCTGGAGCGTCGGGGCGTGCGGGTCTACACCCACCGCGCCATCCCGGGCTATCCCGGCGACATCGATCTCGTGGTGAGCGACGAGGGCTACGGTTCGAATCCGTATGTCGAGACCACCAAGCCCCTGGTGGTGGTGACCGGTCCTGGTCCCAACAGCGGCAAGCTGGCCACCTGCCTCAGCCAGCTCTACCACGACTACAAGCAGGGTCGGGCGTCGGGCTACGCGAAGTTCGAGACGTTCCCGATCTGGAACCTGCCCCTCAAGCACATGGTGAACGTGGCCTACGAGGCCGCCACGGCGGAACTGCGGGACGTCAACGTCATCGATCCGCACCACCTGGAGGCCCACGGCACCACGACCATCAACTACAACCGGGATGTGGAGGCCTTCCCGGTGTTGCGCATGATCCTGGAGAAGATCACCGGCAAGGAGTCGCCTTACCAGAGCCCTACGGACATGGGCGTGAACCGCGCGGGCTTCGGCATCGTGGACGACGAGGCCTGCCAGTACGCCTCCCGACAGGAGATCATCCGCCGCCACTTCCGCTACGCCGGGGAATACATGATGGGCCTCGTGGATGCTGAGACCACCCAGCGTTCCGAGTTCCTCATGCGCAAGAACAACCTCAAGGACACGGATCGTCCGGTGGTGACGCCTGCCCGGAAGGCCGCCCAGGAGGCGGAACAGCAGGTGCTGGGGCACGATGACATCTACTGTGGCGCCGCCTTGGAGCTGCCGGACGGCACCATCGTCACCGGCAAGAGCAGTGCGCTGATGCACGCGCCTTCCAGCCTGATCCTTAACGCCGTGAAACAGCTGGCGGGCATCCCGGACGGCATCCACCTGCTGGCCCCGACGGTCATCGAGGCCATCGCCACCATGAAGCGCGAGGTCTTTGGCAAGGATGTGAGCCTGGATCTGGAGTGGACGCTTGCCGCCCTCGCCATCAGCGCCGCGACGAATCCCATGGCCCAGGTGGCGGTGGAGAAGCTCCGCGAACTGCGTGGCTGCGAGGCCCATACGACCCACCTGCCCAGCCCCGGCGACGAGGCGGGCCTGCGGGACCTCGGCATCAACCTCACCAGCGATCCCGAGTTCTCCACGAACCGCCTGTTCGTGCGGTAGGGGACGAATCCCTCAACGGAAAAGGCCCGCATCGCTGCGGGCCTTTTCCGTTGCTGGAGGATGCCTTACGAGACCTGCGGGCCGTGGGGGTTGCTCAGCATGTAGAGCACGGCCATGCGGACGGGTACACCGTTGGTGACCTGCTGGAGGATCACGTTGTTCGGACCGTCCGCCACTTCGCTGGTGATCTCCACGCCCCGATTCATGGGGCCGGGGTGCATCACGGCGACCGTCGGCTTGGCCTTCTTCATGCGGGCGGCATTCAGCTGGTAGAAGCGCGCGTATTCGCCCTGGCCGGGGATGAAGGCACCGGTGCCGCGCTCGAACTGGCAGCGGAGCATCATGATGGCGTCCATGTGGGGGATCACGGCGTCGAAGTCGTTGCTGAATTCCACGGTGGGCCAGGCGGCGCTCATCTCCGTGGGCAGCAGGGTGGGCGGGCCCACCAGGGTGACGTGGGCACCCATCTTGGTGAGCAGCCAAAGGTTGGAGCGGACCACGCGGCTGTTGCGGATGTCGCCGACGATGGCGACCTTCAGGCCTTCGAGCCGTCCGAACTTCTCGCGCAGGGTGTAGGCGTCGAGCAGGGCCTGGGTCGGGTGCTCGTGGGCGCCGTCCCCGGCGTTCACGATGCTCGCCTTCATGTGCTTGGCCAGCAGGGTATGGGCCCCGGCGGCGCTGTGGCGCATGACGATGAGGTCGGGGTGCATGGCCTCGAGGTTCAGGGCGGTGTCGATCAGGGTCTCGCCCTTGGACAGTGCGCTCGTGTCGGCGTCGAAGTTGATGATCTCGGCGCTGAGGCGCTTCTCGGCGATCTCGAAGCTGTTGCGGGTGCGGGTCGAGTTCTCGAAGAAGAGGTTCACCACCAGCTTCTTGCGCAGCGCGGGGACGATCTTGATGTCGGGCCGCTCGCAGACCTCCTCGAAGACCTTGGCCTGGTCGAGGATGGCCGTGATGTCCTGCGGGCTCAGGGGCTCGATGCCGAGCAGGTGCTTGTGGGGGAAGACGTAGCGCTCTTGGGTCATGGGTGATCTCGTCAGGGGTGGGTCCGGGGCCGGACGCGAATCAGGCTCCGCCTGGGCATCGCGTGGGGGTGCGGGGGGACGATCGCTCGCGGGGCGAGCAGACCGTTCCTCGGCTCAGGCTTTGGCTTCGAGGAAGACGCCGTCTTCCTGGTCCAGTTCACGCATCTTCACGCGCACACGCTGGCTCGGGTCGACTTCGATCTTGGCACCGGTGTAGTCCGGCTGAATGGGGAGCTCGCGTCCGCCGCGATCCACCAGGACGGCGTAGTAGACCCGCTTCGGGCGGCCGTGATCCTGGAGCGCGTCCAGAGCGGCGCGCACGGTGCGGCCCGTGAACGCCACGTCATCCACCAGCAGGACCGTCTTGTCCTTCAGGGGGAAGGGGATCTCCGTGGGACGCACGATGGGAATGCCCCGTTTTTCGGCGATGTCATCGCGGTAGAGGGTGATGTCCAGGGAGCCCAGGGGCAACTGCCGGCCAAGGCGGCCCATGAGCCGCTCCCGGAGGCGCTCCGCCAGGGGCAGACCCCGGGTGCGGATCCCGATGAGAACCAGGTTGGGATCCTGCCCGCAGTCCTGGAGGACGGTCTCCGCCAGGCGCTCCAGCGCGGACGCCATCTGAGGGGCGTCGAGCAGGCAGACAGGCTGGGTGGCATTCATGAGCAACCTCCAGGGGCACCGTCCCCGGGCTCCAGTGTAGCCGGTGGCGAGGGAGGGCCTCACGTTCCAGGTTAAGCCTCGCTCGCCTGAAGGCCGATGAACGAAGGCCCTCTCGGAGGCAGCCATGGCCCTGCTGAGTCGTTTTTCCGTTCGCAAAAAACTGGTGGGCTTGAGCGTGCTGCTCAGCCTGCTCCTGGTGGCCACGGCGGGTTCGGCCTTCATGGGGCTTCGCAGCCTTTTTCGTGGATACGACCAGGCGCTTGAGCACGGGCAGCGAACCCTGATCACGGTGGATCTCGCCCGGGCAGCGCAGGTGGACTTCAAGATCCAGATTCAGGAATGGAAAAACATGCTTCTGCGGGGGCAGGATCCCGAGGCGCGTGCCAAATATACGGCGGCCTTCCAAAAGGAAGCTGCGGGTGTGATCCGGCAATTGGAGGCCCTCAAGCCGCGTGTTTCGGAGTTTGGCCTGTCGTCGGCGGACGTCGACCGCCTCATCCAGGAAGCCAAGACTCTCGAGCAACAGTATCTAGAGGCCTTCCAGAGCTCCTACAACGCCACCAAGACCGATGCCCACAAGGCCGTGGATGCCCTGGTGAAAGGCAAAGACCGAGCCTTCACCGTTGGGCTCGACACGCTCGTCGCGACGGTGATTGGCAAGGCGGAGGCATGGGAGAAAGAGGCGGAAGCAGAAAGCCACAGCCTCTATCGCAGTGTCCTGATTTTCGTGGGGGTCTTGACCCTTGCGGGAGTGCTGCTCGCGCTGCTGGTCTCCGGGGCCATTGTGCGAGGCATCCTCCATGCAGTGGACAGCCTAGTGCAAGGGATGGACCGCATGGCCACCGGCGATCTTCGAGAGGAAATCGACGTGGAGGGAGAGGATGAGCTGGCGCACATGGGTC
Source organism: uncultured Solibacteraceae bacterium (assembly GCA_964415525.1). Lineage (GTDB taxonomy): Bacteria > Acidobacteriota > Holophagae > Holophagales > Holophagaceae > CAZPUI01. Next base: position 15,600 of record CAYQAS010000049.1, on the reverse strand, counting down.
ATGCTTTCAACCAGCTGGCGCGGACCTTCAAAGAGTCTTTCGCGGAAATGAATACCGCCAGCCACCAGAGTTCGGGCGGAGCCACCGAGCTCTCCGCCGCGGCAAGCGAGATCACCTCTACGACGAATGAACTGGCCCGCCAAAACGAGATCCAGCATGCGGCATCCGAGCACATGGCTGCCGCCATGACGGAACTCTCCGTTTCCATCGAGGAAGTGGCGGGGCACGTGCGGCGGGCGGATCACCAGACCGGCAGCGCCGTGAAGGCGGCTCAGGATGGCGCTGTACAGGGCGATCGCACCCAGCAGGCGATCCAGGCCATGTCGGACACCACGACCCAGATGGTTTCCGCCGTGCGGGTCATTCAGGACATCGCCCGCCAGACCAACCTGCTATCGCTGAATGCGGCCATCGAAGCGGCCAAGGCGGGTGTCCACGGGGCCGGATTCGCGGTGGTGGCCGAGGAAGTCCGCAAGCTCGCCGAGCGGAGCGGCACCGCCGCGCGGGAGATCGGACAGCTGATCGAGCGTACGAATCAGGCGATGGCCGAGGGTCGTGAGACGGTCCACGGCACGGTCAAGATCCTCCAGGCGATTCAGGAGTCGGTGTCGGACGTGGCCAGCATGATCACGGAGATCGGCGTGGCGGCGGAAGAACAGGCCCGCACTTCGCATGAGGTCGCCCGCCAGGTGAACTTGTCCGCAGACCAGGTAGGTTCCCGGGCAGCAGCCACCACGGAGCTGGCGCATACCGTTGAAGAGATCGGCCGGTCCGCAGAGGAGCTCTCCCACGTGGCCGAGAGGCTCTCTGCCCAGGTTCGGAGGTTCAAGGTGTAACAGCGCTTGGCGCGGTCTTAGTTCCTTCGACCCATCTCGTCCAGCAACCCCTTTGCTTCTGGATTGCCCGGAGCGAGACGAAGCACTTCCTTCAGGTCGGCGCGGGCCTCCCTCAGGCGGTTGGTGTGCTGGAACAGCACGGCCCGCTTGAGGAAGCCCCAGGTGTTGCCGGGCTCCCGCTGGATGACTTCGGCGTATTCCCCCTCGGCCTCGTTCCAGCGGCCTTCGAGTTCCGCCGCCTCGCCGCAGAGCAGGTTGGTGACGGCACAGAAGCCGAGCCACGCCTTTTGGGCCCGGAATTCCGCCGGGCTGAAGACGGGCCGTTCCTTGGCGGCCTGGGCCAGGCGCTCCAGGTGGCGTAGGGCCTTCTCGGTGTGGGCGTCCACCCGGGCGAAGACCTCGTCGTCCCCCACGGAGCGGAAGAAATCGCGGCTGATGCGGCCTTCCTTCAGCGCCTGATCCCAGAGCCGGGTGCCGGGGTAGAGCGCCAGGGGCGACACCTGCACGTCGTGGGGGCGGGCCTCGCGGATGAGCCGGGCGCTCTCCTCCACATCCGCCCAGGTCTCGCCGGGGATGCCGGTGATGAGGTAGATGCCGGGCTGGATGCCGACCTTGCGCACCAGGGCCAGGGCATCGTGGATCTGTTCGGTGCGGATGCCCTTGTCCAGCTGGACCAGCATGCGAGGCGAGGCGTGTTCCACGCCGAACTGCATGAACTCGCAGCCCGCGCGCTTCATGGCGACCAGCCGCTCCTCGTCGATCAGGTTCACTCGGCTCTGACAGTTCCAGAGCCAAGGGAGTTCGCTCGCCTGCATTCCCGCCATCAAGTCCAGGATGCGGCTCGGGCGGGCCGTGAAGGTGTCGTCCCGGAAGCTGAAGTAGGTGAGGCCGTGCTTCAAACGCAGGAGACGCAGTTCCTCCAGCACGGAAGCCGCGGAGCGGAAGCGCATGCTGGAGCCCCAGAACTCCGGCGTGTTGCAGAATGTGCACTTGGCGGGGCATCCGCGGCTCGTGCTCAGGTAGCCGTGCTGCTGGGGATCGTGGAAGAAGTCCGCCTCGTGGTGGACCAGGGGCAGACCGATGCCGTCGAGATCCTCGATGGGGCTGGGGCTTTCCGTCTCGAAGTCGCGGCCCACCAGGCCCGGCGCCTCCCGCCAGGGTTCTCCGGTGGCGAGGCGCGTCACGACCCCCAGTAGGGGCAGTTCACCCTCGCCCTTCACGATGGCGTCGAGCGCCGGGCAGTCCTCGAAGACCTCCCGCGCCACGTGGGTCGGGTGAGGGCCGCCCGCCAGCAGCAGGGCCTCCGGGGCCGACTCCCGCACCCATCCCAGCAGGTCCATGCTGCGCCGCCGGTTGAAGGTGAACATGCTCACGCCCACCACATCTGGCTTCTGCTCCCGGACGTAGGTGAGCACCTGCTTGCGGGAGAGGCCGGAGATATTGGCGATGCGGCAGGCGAATCCCCGGGCCTTGAGCATGGCCTGGAGATACCCCAGGCCGATGGGCAGGAAGGTCATCCAGGGGTCGCCGGCGGCGTGCTTGGGGGCGCTGTAGAGCAGCAGGGTGCGGGGGGCGTTCGTCATCATCACATCCATTAGGATGCCCCGATGCCGCCTTCCGCGTGGCGTTTGAGGATGCCCTGGAGCAGCCGGAAGAAGAACGGTGTCGGGGGGCCGTTCAACCCAAAGACGCTGGTGGCTTTGAGTTCGGTGCCCAGCTCGAAGAGGGTTTCCTGGGGCAGACCGGTGCCTAGCAGGACCACCGGCACCTTGCCTCCGATGGTCTCCATCAGGGTCTTGGCGCGGCGGCGGGTGTCCAGGCCGGCGTCCGGCAGGTGATAGATCAGCAGCAGCGGCGACGTCGCCAGGGCGTCCTTGAGGGTCTGGGCCACGGGAGGGACGCGCGCCAGGGGGGGGAGGGTGCCCCAAGCTGCCTGGAGTTCCCCTTCCAGGGTGGCTGAACTGGAGAGCAGCACGACGCTCGGGGGATGCTCCGCGCTCGTGGTGCGCGTCGGAGCCAGGGGGGCCCGCATGGCGCGTTCGAGCTCCTCCTCCCGTCGCTGGAAGATCCAGCGGGTGAGGGGCGTCAAAAGGTCGTCTCGCAGGGGCGGCTGGAACTCGAGGCCCAGGGTCCGGGCATTGCGCCAGCGCACCACGGCGGGTCCATTGATTCGGATGTCATCCATGAGGGGGATGCTGAGGGTGAGGATGCTTCCGGGCTCGATGCCGAGAGCCTCCGGCGACTGCTGGGTGGTGATGCGGGCGCCGCTGGCGCTCACGTTCGAGAGCCAGCCGCTGTCAAGGGCATACCGGGATGTGCTGTAGGTGACCTCCACCCGCCCGACCCGGTCCACTCGGTACGATCCCCGCTGCTCGTCGTCCTTCAGCACCTTGGGGATGGCCAGCCGGATCGTGCGGCGGTTGTCCACCATCCCGAAGCCCAGGGCCTTGGTGGCGCCTTCCAGGAACCGTGTGGCCGCTGGGAAGCGCAGGTGCAGATCCGGGCTGCGCAGGGCGTAGGTGGCTTCCTCCACCCCCATGGTGATCCGTGCGTGGATGGCATCCGGATCCAAACGGATGAAGTTCGAATCGAATCGGACGTAGGGCGTCACCAGGAACAGCAGTTCGCGGCCTTCGCACACGTTGGCGAGGATCCTGCGGACCTCATCCGGCGAGTTGATGGCGGGGGGGCACATGCAGGAAGATTAGTCAGCGGCTGCTCCCAAAAGCAAAGACTCAATCAGCGCCACTTGCCTCTCGATACATGCTCTGTCGGAGGACCCGTGCCAGGAACCATCAAAAAGGCCGAAGCGATCCTGGAGATCCTTCAGGAAGCCTGTGCGCGGAAGGAACTTCTCATCCTCGTGACGCCCTTCCTGCGTTTTGAATCGAGCTTCCTTGGCATCCAGGACCATGAAATCCACGTCGCGGCCAGCATGAGCCGCGAAGATGCCCTCTACAGCCTCCAGTCCGACGAACTGCGCATTCGGTTCCCTCATGGTCTGGGCTTCTACGAGGCGCAGACGCACCTGCTGGGGCTGGGGCTCTACCAGAACCGCCGGAGCCTCCGCCTCGCCATGCCGAAGCTGGTGGAGGAGAACGACCAGCGCGTGGCCTACCGTGCGGAGCGGGTGGGGCGTCTGGCCGTGACCTACACGACGGGCAAGAACGAGATCCACACCGCAGCCCTGGCGGACCTCAGCGTCACCGGGGCGCGTCTTCACGCCGACCGCGAGCTGGACCCGGAATGTTGTGTCCCCGGGGAGCGGATCCTCCTGTCGGTGCCGGTGTCGGACACCCTCTGCTTCGAGGCGGGGGCGGTGATCCGCCACACGCGGCAGCGGGCCATGGGGGTTGAGTTCGCGCCGCCCCTGCCTCAGTCCGTCCTGGAGCCCCTCTCCCGCTGGATCTTCCTGAAGCGGGAGGACGAGCGGGAGCGCATCGCCCGCCGCCTGGAAATGGGACTTCCGGATGTGGCCCGCCCAGAAACCCATCTGCCTGCCCGGGGCATCCTGCTGCTGAGTGCGGATGCCGACCTCGCCGAAGGGCTCACTTCGACCCTGACCGCCGTCCAGCCCCTCACGCGGCTCGCCCCCACAACCCAGGCCCTCAAGGAAGGGCTGGCCTCCCATCCCGTCCTCGTGATCCTCCACATCACCTCTCTGGATCTGGATTCCCGGCGGAAGGCCAAGGTGCTGGCGGAGCAGGCGGCCCACCGCGCCCCCATGCTCCTGCTCGGCACGGGGCTGGAAGGAGGGGAGCTCTATGACCTCTCCGGCGAACTCCGGACCGTCGGGGCCTTCGCCTGGACGTCGACCCGGGGCACGTTCTTCGAGCGGCTCGTCCAGGGCATCATCCGCAGGCATCGCAGCGGCGGCGAGAGTCCCATGGCTCCACGGGAGTCCCTGGATGGCAACCATGTCTGAGCGATCCCAGGTCCGTGGCTCGGCTGCCATTCGGGACGGCATCCTGGAGGAACTCTGCGCGGGCAAGTTCCGGGTGCTGCTGGCCACGCCCTACTTCGCGGTGGAGGCTCGGCTGCTGGAGCGCCGAGGCGATCAGTTGGCGTTGCGGATCCCCATGAGCGGTGAGGCCATCCGGCATGCCGTGGGCAGTCACCCCCTGCGGATCCGTTTTCCTTGGGACCTCACCATGTATGCGGGAGCCATCGAGATCCGAGGCTTCGAGCAAGACGAGGCTCGGCGGACGCTGCTGGTTTCCGTGCCGGAGTCTCTTGGGATGGACGAGCGGCGGGGTGCCTGGCGTACAGAGCAGGTGGGGCGGAGCCGTGGCGCCCTGGGCGGGGGAGGCAGTCGCATCGTGCGGGTCAGCCTGGAGAACCTTAGCGCCACCGGAGCCGGGATCTTCTGCCTGGATCCCATCGCGCCGGATGAGTTCTACGCGGGTCGACAGTTGGCCCTGGAGATGGCCCTCGATCGCGGACCGACCATAAGCGTCAAGGTGCGGATCGCCCACGGAGAGGGCCAGAGCCTCGGCGTGGCCTTCCCGGCAGAGGCGGAGCTCCAGGATCAGCTGAAGGCCTGGGTCGCGCCCCGTCGCAAGGAGGCCCAGCGCGGCTGGGATAATCGAATGGCCACCCGCGCCGCGGCAGAGGCCGCGCTCAAACCCAAGGCTGCCCCGAATGGTGTTCTCCTGGTGACGTCGGATTCCGGTCTCGGCGAGGCGGTGAGCCGGTTTCTCGAGGAGGATCTGGTGGTGCGCACCAGCACACCGGCGCTTGGTCCCCTCAAGAGGGCCATCGAGGAGCCCCCGCAGTTGCTGCTGCTGGACATCTCCGGGGCAACCCTGGATGCCCGGCACCGCCTACGTCAACTGGTGGAGGGCCTCGGCCTGACCTGTCCGGTGGTGGTCATGGGGCAGGGCGTGGCTCCGGATACCCTCCGGAGCTTCGCCACGGACTTGAAGGCCGCCTGGTCCTATGAATGGAATCCAAACCAGGGCGCGTTCTTCCAGCGACTCGTGAAGGGCGTCATCCGTCGCCACTGGAAGGATGAGACTGGTCCTGCCACGTGAGAGTATGGGGCATCCATTTCGGGGCCCCCATGACCACGTTGACCGTCAGCCGTCGCACCTTCCTGGCCGCCGCCGCGGCCCTTCCCTTGGCCTCGAACGCGGGTGCCAAGGCTCGTCCGCGCCTGGAGGGCTCTACCTTTGAGTCCCAACGCGGGGCCAGGGCTGTGGAGTTGGTGACCGCCTGCCTCGCCCGCATCAAGGCCCTGGACCAACATGGGCCCGCCCTTCATTCCGTATCGGAGCTCAATCCAGATGCGTTGTCCCTTGCCAAGGCCCTGGATGCGCTGCCGAAGGCGAAGGGCGCGCTCCATGGCCTGCCCATCCTCGTGAAAGAGAACCTGGACAGCGCCGACCGCATGAAGACGACGGCCGGGTCCCTGGCCTTGCTGGATGCTCCCGTGCCCGAACGGGACAGCACGGTGGTGGCGAAGCTGCGGGAGGCCGGGGCGGTGCTGCTGGGCAAGACGAACCTCTCGGAGTGGGCCAACTTCCGCTCGACTCGCAGCAGCAGCGGCTGGAGCGCGAAGGGCGGACAGACGCGCAATCCCTTTGCCCTGGACCGCAGCCCCAGCGGCAGCTCGTCCGGCTCTGCGGTGGCGGTGGCGGCCAGCCTCTGTGCCGCGGCCATCGGCACCGAGACCGACGGCAGCATCGTGAGCCCCGCCGCCGCCTGCGGCATCGTGGGCCTCAAGCCGACCCTCGGCCTCATCTCCCGTGCGGGCATCATCCCCATCGCTCACAGCCAGGACACGGCTGGCCCCATGACCCGGTGCGTGCGGGACGCGGCCATCCTGCTCGGGGCCATCGCGGGCAAGGACCCCCGGGATCCGGCCACCGCGGCGATCCCCGAAGTGCCCGACTACACGCGATGCCTGGATGCGGACGGCCTGAAGGGCACTCGGCTCGGGGTACTGAAGAACTACCAGGGCATCCATGCGCATGTGGACCGGGCGATGGACTCGGTGTGGGCGCATCTCCGGGCCGCAGGGGCCGAGCTGGTGGACGTGGAACTCGCCAGCACCGCCTTCGAGGCCGCGGAATTCGAGGTGCTGCTCTACGAATTCAAGGCGGACCTTGAGGCCTACTTCGCCGAGCGCAAGGCCCCGATTCGGACGCTCAAGGACCTCATTGCCTTCAACCGGAAGCATGCCGAGCGCGAAATGCCGTTCTTCGGTCAGGAAACCCTGGAACGGGCGGCGGAGAAGGGTGGCCTGGAGGATCCGGCCTATAAGGCGGCGCTTCAGACCTGCCGCAAGGCTGCGGAAGCCATCGACACCCTGCTCAAGGACCGGCGGCTGGATGCGCTGGTTTCGGCGACGGGCGGCCCTGCCTGGCTCACCGATCCCATCAACGGCGATAACTACGGCTTCAGCTGCTCCAGTCCCGCGGCGGTGGCGGGCTACCCGCATCTCACGGTGCCCGCGGCCCATGTCTTCGGGCTGCCCATCGGCCTCAGCTTCATCGGCACCGCCTGGAGCGAGGGCAGCCTGCTGCGCCTGGGGTATGCCTTCGAACAGCGGGCGAAGGCCCTACGTGCGCCGACTTTCCGGCCCCACGCGACGCTTGGTTGACGTCGCCCGCTCTTCCGCTTCACCCTGGGGCCACTTTCAAGGAGCATCCATGAAGATCCTCGCCCTCATCGCCCTGTCCGCCAGCCTGGCCTTGGCGCAGACGCCGGCCAAGGACGCCAAGAAGCCCGTCGCCCCTGCGGCCAAGCCTGTGGCTCCCGCCGTGAAGCCTGTCGAGCCCGCCAAGCCGGCGACGCCCGCCAAGGCGGAGCCTGCCAAGAAGGCCGAGGCTGTGAAGCCCGCCGTCGCCGGTTTCGTTGGCAACAAGGATTCCAAGACCTTCCACAAGGCGGACTGCAAGACCACCGCCAAGATGAAGGAAGCCAACAAGGTCACCTTCACCACCAAGGAAGAGGCCGAGAAGCAGGGCTTCAAGGCCTGCAAGGTGTGCTTGAAGTAGACCGCTGCTTTTCGGTGTAGGAACGGCGCCGAAAGGCGCCGTTTCCCGTTTCAACGGGCTGCAGCCCGCTGGAAGCGGAACCGCACGCGCCGCTGGAGGGCTCGACCCTCCGGGCTCTCTGCCTCGCCTTCGGGCTGGGCGTCGCCGTGGGCCTCCGCGGCCACAACCCGGGCGTCCACGCCCTGGCTCACCAGGGTGCGCACGGCGGATTGGGCGCGCAGGCCGCTCAGTTCCAGGGCGTCCATGCTGCGTCCCCGTTCACCGGGAGCCGCGTGGCCCTCGCAGACGAGCTGGAAACCGGGGTATTCCTTCACCAGTTCCGCGATGCGGCTGAGCATGGGCTGGAAGGTGGGGTTGGGCGCGACGCTGCCCTCGTCGAACAGCATGGAGCCGCGGAAAGAGACCACGCGAAGCCGATTGCCCTCATCGGGCCCGTCCGTGGCCTTCAGGTCGTTCAGCAGCTTCTCCAGGTCCGCCGCGCGCTCTGGGGCGATGCCTGACTGCCCCGGCAGGATGCCGCTGCCGGCCATGGCCTGACTGTCCACCTTCCCGCCCAGGGCCTTGGTGATGGACTCCACCATGGCCTGGGCCTTGACCTTGTCCTGGCTGTTCAGCGCGTTGAGTACGACGAAGGCCACCATCAGCTGGACCATGAGGTCCGCGAAGGTGATGAGCCAGAGGCTGTCGAAATCGGCCTTCCGGCGATTGGCCCGAGCTCGGGTCACGCGACGCCTCCCCCCAGCCGGCGGATCTTGGTCTTGGGACTCAGGAAAGCGTTGAGGTGCTCCTCCACCTGCGCAGGGTGCCACTCCGCGGCGATGCCCAAGATGCCTTCCAGCTGCAGCTGCTTGTGCTGGGCTTCCTCTCGGCTGCGGTGCTCGAGCTTGCCGCTGATGGGGATGGCGATGAGGTAGGCGATGACGGCGCCCCAGAGGGTGCTGAGCAGGCTGACGGCGATGGCGGGGCCCACGTTGTTGCCGGCCTTCGCGAGTTCCTGGAAGAGGGTCACCATGCCGATCAGGGTGCCCACCATGCCGAAGCTGGGGACGCTGGTGGCGATGAAACGGAAGAGCTCCTGCCCCAGGTGATGCCGGTCCTGGGTGCTGTGGATCTCCGCGGAGAGCACCTCCCGGATGCGCTCCTTGTCGATGCGGTCGATGGCCATCTGGAGGCCCTGGGCCAGGAAGGGGTCACTGGGCAGGTGCTTCTCCATGGCCTTCATGCCCTCGCGGCGGGCGCGCTGGCTGAGGCCGACCAGTTCCATCACGACCTGCTGGGGTTCCACGGGATGGGTGAAGAAGGCTCGGGAAGCTACGGCGAAGGAGGATGTGACCGCGCTCAGGGGAAAGCGGATGAAGGTGCTGGCGGTGATGCCCCCCACGACGACGATGAGGCTCTTGGGTTCGAGGAAGGCCCTGGGGTCCGGTCCGAAGACGATCACCCCCGCCAGGATCGCGATCCCCAGCAGAAAACCCAGCAGCGTCCCCCGATCCATCGCGACTCCCTCCCCCGATCCATCGACCGGGGAGGAGCGGGATGAAAGTTCCAGGCCGGGAAGGCTCGGCAAAAACTGCTTTTATTGAAGCCCCGGCGGAAATCCAGTGGCCAGCCGGAAAGGCAGGATGTCCGGGTGGTAGCTGCCATCGGCGGCGCGGATGTGCATGGGGGCGCAGGGCACCGGCAGGTTGGCGTGAGTCTGCAGGTTTTCCGGCAGATCGCAGCGTCGGTAGCCTCCGAGGAGGAGCAATCCGTACACCTCGCCCTCCTTGAAGATCACTTCCTGGCGGTGCACCAGCAGGAGATCGGCATCCTGGAAGGCGGCGCGGGCGCGGTCCTCCTGGTCATTGGGGAAGACACACACGAAAAGCCCGCCGGGGGCCAAGAGGCGCCGTGCGGCGGCGGCATAGTCGGCGATGGTGCCGCGCACCTCGAGTCGGGCAGGAATGGCCTGGGGATGGGCGGCCTCCACACGGGTGCCCAGGGGCCAGTAGGGCGGGCTGCCGGTCACCAGATCGAAGGGCCCAAGGGCCTCCAGGGGCGCGGTATCCCGCAGATCCCCTTCCAGCTGGGTGAAGCGGTCCTGCACGCCGTTATACGCCGCGCTCTTCTTTGCCAGCCGCAGGCTGATGGCCTGGGCCTCCACCGTGACGAACTGGGCGCCTGGAAGGCGCCAGGCGGTGGCCATGGCCACGCTGCCGATGCCGCTGCCCAGGTCCGCCACCTTCTCGGCGCGGGGGGCGCGGGTGCTGCCGAACCAGGCCACCAGCAGGTCGTCCACGCTAAACCGGTGCCCCTTGGCGTATTGGTAGAGCTTCCAGTAGCCGCAGAAGTGGTCAAGGGTCTCATCCGCCTCGGGGGCGGGGCCACCGGGAGGGCGCGTGCCGGGCCGGGTCCAGCCCCGGAAGGTGGTGTCGCTCATGGATCCAGCCTAACGGGGCTGGGGCTGGCCGGGGAGCCGGTCCGCTTCGGGAACGAATCGCCCGCCGGGAGTCGAGAGCCAGGGGCGCAGCAGATCCAGGAGGGCGGAGGGGCGCACGGGCTTGACGAGGTGGCCCTGCATGCCCGCAGCGAGGCAGCGGGCCTGGGTCTCCACAGAGTCGTGTCCGGTGAGGGTCACGGCGGGAAGGCCTGCGTAACCCGGCAGGGCGCGGATGCGGGCGACGATCTCCGGACCCTCCAGGTCCGGCAGGCTCAGATCCGTGACCACGGCCTGGACTCGGGTGGTCTGCAGGATCGCCAGGGCCTCGGCTCCCGTGGGTGCCCCCACGACGTCCAACCCGGCGAGCTTCAGGATGTGGGTGACCAGCTCCCGATTGATCGTGTCGTCCTCCACCACCAGCACGCGCCCAAACAGGGCTGGGGGAGCGCTGGTAAGGTCCGGGGTCATCGCCAGGACATCCGCGGGGAGACAGGGGACCGAGAACCGGAAGGTGGATCCCTGACCGGGAGTGCTCTGAACTGAGAGGGTGCCACCCATCAGGGTCACCAGCTGACGGGAGATGGCCAGCCCCAGTCCGGTGCCTCCGTAGGCCCGCGCGGTATTCGCCTGCGCCTGCTGATAGGGATCGAAGATTCCCGCCTGTTCGGCCTCTGTCAGGCCAATCCCCGTATCCGTGACCTCGAAGGCGATGCGTCCCTCCTGGGGCAGCAGCGTCACGACGATCGCTACGGATCCCTGGGGCGTGAACTTCACCGCGTTGCCCGTGAGGTTCATGAGCACCTGTCCGAGTCGCAAGGGATCTCCCAGGATCCTCGGAGGGATGGCTCCGTCCAGGTGCCAGTCCAGCCGGAGCCCCTTCCGGTTCGCAGCGGGGAGACACAGGGCCTCTGCGGTCTCCAGCACTTCCTGGAGCTTGAACGGGATGGCCTCCAGGGCGAGGCGACCCGCCTCCACCTTGGAAAAGTCCAGGATGTTGTTGACCAGTTCCAGGAGCATCTGGCCCGCTTTCTCGGCTCCCGCTAAATGGCGCGGAATCCGTTCGGGACGGGTCTCCTGGAGGGCCAGGGTCTGGTAGCTCAAGAGGGCCTGGAGGGGGGAGCGCAGTTCATGGCTGAGGTTCGCCAGGAAGGCGGCCCTCGCCCGGGTGGCGGCCTCTCGCGTCTCCAGGTCCCGCTCCAGTTCCTGCCGTCGCGTGACCTCATCGAGGGCCTGCTGTCGCAGGATCCGGGCCGCCACCAGGTTGCCCAGGGTGGCCACCAGGCGCAGGTCCTCCGCCTGGAAGGGGGTGCCTGACTCGGAACGGAAATGCAGCAGGCCGAACACTTCGCCCTGATGCTCCAGGGGGACGGTCATGCTGGAGGCGGTGGAGGAACCGGTTTCGCCGCCCCAGGGATTCAGCACGAGGCTGGCCTCCTGGCGCTGGAAGGCGGCATCCATCATCTCCGCAGTGAGACCGTCCGGGGCGGGGAGGGCGAGCCCCTCTGGGCCGAGGATGCGAATGGCACCGGTGGCGTCCCTGAGCAGGGCGACGGCCTGCTTCGCGTGTAGGCGCTGGGTGAGGCGGCGCAGGAGGCGCTCCACCATGGCGTCCGGTGCGACGTCTCGGAGCAGGTCCATGCTGAGGGCATGCAGCAGATCCAGGGCGCCGTGCCCGCTGGATTCCTCTCCTTCGGGCCGATGCCGCAGCTCCGCCAGGGCCACGGTGCGGGTCTGTCCTGCGGAGGGGGCTGGGGAAGGCAGGGTATCGCCTTCCACCCTTAGGACGACCGGACCCAGGCGAATCTCGTCCCCAGCGCCGACTTTGCAGCGGGTCTGGAGCCGTTGCCCGTTCACGAAGCTGCCGTGCCGGGAGCCCAGGTCCTGCAGCCAGAGGGTGCCTCCCTCCCACGTGAAACGGGCATGGCTGCGGGAGATGGCGGGATCGTTCAGGATCAGCCCATTCTCCGGCGTCCGCCCCACGGTGAGGCTGGGGGTCTCCTGCCCCAACCGGCGGGGGGCTTGCATCGGGGCATGGATCCAGAGTGAGGACATGAGGGGGCTCGACACGACTGTAGCATCGGCGCTTTCCGCCATCAGATGACCTCTGTGCATCGGTCGGTCCTACACTGGAGATTCCTCCCAGGTTGACACGATGCTTCCGGAACACCTCTCGGATCCGCGGATGATGCCCCTCTTCCAGGGGCTGAGCGATCGCTATCGCTTCGTCTCCGTGCTGGGGCGCGGGGGTGCAGGCACGGTCTTCGAAGTGGAAAACCGGACCCTGCTGCGGCGGGAGGCCCTCAAGGTTTTGACGGAATACCTGAGCGGGGATGCCGTCTCCCGTTTTATCAACGAGGCCCGCACCACGGCGTTGCTGGATCACCCGCGCATCGTGCGGATCTACGATTACGGCGAGGAGAAGGGCTTCCCCTGGTTCGCCATGCAATTGGTGGAGGGGCCCTCCCTGGCTCACCTCCTTTCGGGAGGGCGGCGCTTCGCGGTGGAGGATGTGGCGCGCCTGGCCTTTCCGCTCCTGGATGCTCTCGCATACAGCCACGGTCGTGGGGTGATCCATCGGGACATCAAGCCCGGGAACATCCTCGTCAGCCTGGAGGGTCGCCCGAGCCTCACGGATTTCGGCATCGCCAAGTCCGAGGGCAGCCTTCATCAAACCCAGACGGGAATGATGCTGGGGACCCCAGGCTACGTGGCCCCCGAGCAGGCGCGGGGGATTCATGTGGATGCCCGGGCGGATCAGTACGCCATGGCGACCACCTTCTACACGATGTTGGCTGGGCGGCTCCCCTTCGAGGCCGCCACCCCCATGGAATCCCTGCTTCGGCGGCTCCAGGAAGCCCCTGAAGAGCTCGGACTCCACTGTCCGGACCTGCCCGAAGGCATCCGCAGGGTGATCATGCGCGGTCTAGAACAGGACCGGGAGCACCGCTGGCCGGACATCGCCGCCCTGCGGGAGGCCCTTCGGGAGGCCTGTCAGAGCGCCGGGGTAGGGTGGGACGGGCCTTTCAAGGTGGACCCAGGGGCCTTGCCTCCGCGGAAGCCCTTTCAGTGGGAGACCACCGCGACCCTTCCCCCTTTCGAGCCCACGGCGGACATGCCCGCGCCCCGGCAGCGGCGGTTCTCCAGGTGGTTCCTGTTGGGCGCCCTGGGGCTGGGGGTGGTGGGGTTCCTCTTTTGGCGGGGGCGGAAACCCGCACCGCGCCCTCCGGTCCCCGTGGCTTCCACCATCCCGGTCGCCCCGACGTCCTCGCCGCCCAGAACCACGATTCCCACCGCTCCCCGGGAGACCGTCCGGCCCGCCCGTCCTGTGGAGGCCGCACCCGGTCGCCCGATCTTTCCGCCCCAGCGCCTGGAGGATCCGCCCTGGACCCTCCTTCCCACCGGCTGTGGAGGCGTGCGGGTGACCCTCTCCCTCACGGTAGATGCGGAAGGGGCCGTGCAGTCCTGCCGATTGCTGGGCACGGTGGATCCCGCCTGCGGGGAGGCCGCCAAGGCCTATGCGCGTACGCTCCGCTTCCGTCCCGCCCGGGATGGCCAGGGGCGCGCGGTGACCGATACTGTGGCCGTCTCACTCGAATTTCCGGAGTCCCGATGAGAATCGTCCCTGCCGCCGCCCTGCTCATCGCCCTGGCTGCCTGCGCGCCTCCCCCGGTGGTGGCCCCCAAGCCGCTGGCGGATCCCATCCAGGTGCGGATCGATGCCCTGCCCGAGCAGGCCCAGATCACGCTGGGGGGCAAGACCCTGGGGACCACGCCCCAGGTGCTGACGGTGGATGGGGCGGACGCGCTCCTTGGCTTTGATGCGACTCGGGCCGATGGGCTTCCCCTGGTGGAGAAACGCATCCGCTTCCTCTCCCTGGATCGGGCCGAGGTGAGCTTCCGCTTCGGGGCCGAGCGCTCTGCGATGGCCAAGGTGCTCGGGCTCCCGAAGATCCTCGTCTTCGATTACGGCCAGGGCGTCACCTTCGACACGAACAAGGCCGATCTCAAACCGGATTTCCTCCCCCTCCTGCAGCGGCAAACCTCACTGCTAAAGACGCACTTTCCGAACCTGGCCATCTACGTCTGTGGGCACACGGACAGCGCCGGGGCGCGGGATCACAACCTGGTGCTCTCCCTGCAGCGCGCCCAGTCTGTGGCGGACGATCTGACGGGTCGGGGCCTCGCCAAGGAGCGGTTGAAGGTGCAAGGCTTCGGACCCCAGTACCCCGTGGCCTCCAATGACAAGGAGGAGGGACGGGCCCTCAACCGCCGCACGGAAGTCATCCTGCCGCAGTAGACACGCCCCGCCTCAGGGAGCTTCGGGCGTGCCTTCCGGTTCGTCGTCCAGGCCGTCGAAGAGCCCGCCCTTGGGGAGCGGCGCTTCGAGCTGGGCCAGGGCCTGGACTTCCAGGTTGCCTTCGCCGAAGTCGGCGAGCCGGGGCAGGTCCTGGAGATTCTTCAGGCCGAAGTGCAGCAGGAACTTCGTCGTCGTGGCGTACTGCATGGGGCGGCCCAGCACAGGTTTGCGCCCGGCGGGGAAGATGAGCTCCCGTTCCAGCAGGCTTTTGACCTGATTGGAGCTGGAGGTGACCCCGCGGACGTCGTTCAGCTCGGGGACGGTGACGGGCTGGCGGTAGGCGATGATGGCCAGCGCTTCCAGCTGGGCAGGGGTGAGGCGCCCGCTGCGCAGCCGGGTCACGAGCTTGGCGACGAGGCTGGTGTACTCCGGCGCCGTGGCCAACCGCCAGCCGCCGCCCACTTCCAGGAGCCGGATGCCCCTGGGCGGCTGGAGTCGCTCCGAAAGCTTCTCCAGGGCCATACGAAGCGGGCCCTCGTGAAGGCTCGTGAGTTCCTGCAGGCGAGGCAGGTCCAGCACTTCGCCAGTGGCCACGAAGAGGGCTTCCAGCGCGCCGGGCAGGTCCCCACCGGCCTCCCACAGGGGCTCCTGGTGGAAGATCTCGATGGTGTCGTTCACCGTCGCATTCCGAGCCGTTGGCCGACCTTGACGGGTCCCTCAGTGCGCTGGGGCGCCCAGTCCGCCGCCGCGGGACCGCCGATGAGCAGGACCACGGTGCTTCCGAAGGCGAAGGTGCCCAGATCATCGCCCGGGGCGCAGGGCAGGTCGGGGACGGTGAAGGCGCCATCCTTCGGCAGTTCCTGTCCATTCCGCCAGCGGCCGTCGATGAGCACACCGCCGACGTGGGTGGCTCCCACGAGGATGGCGGCGACCTCCAGACCCTCGGCTTCACCGGTGCCCAGGGCCGCCCACATGGCCCGGCGGTTGCGCTCGTAGAGGCGGGGCACGTGGGTGGTGCTGGCCTCGTTGACGGGCCAGAGCTCGCCCT
>CAYQAS010000048.1:0-29726 GCA_964415525.1 uncultured Solibacteraceae bacterium | reverse complement strand
GGGAGTCTGCCATGAAGCTCACCCCGACCCTCCTCTGCCTCGTCGCCTCGGGCCTTCCGGCCCAGATCAAGCCCACTCCCGCCTCGACCGCCCAGCTCACCCAGCAGGCGGAGCCGCGGATCGTGCGGCCCATGCTCAACCTCCAGCCCCAGCTCAAGGCCGACCTTCTGCCCGCGGGCAAGACCCAGGGCGCCTTCCACCTCACGGGCATCGTCCGCAAGAACCGCGATGTGGTGCTGCGCTGGGCCAACGATCAGGGCGAAATGCCCACGGAAGGCGTGCGCGTCTTCCGCCAGAAGGTGGGCGATGCCACCTGGAAGGACCTCACGGGCCGAAAACCCGTGGGATTCCTCCAGGGCAAGACCGCGGAAAAGCGCCTGGACAACCTGCCGGAGGAGGAGCGGGACCGGATCCTCGCCTACCCCTTCGCCAACATCCAGCACGATCCCGCCACCCAGTTGCGGGTGCGGGAGCTGCCCGCCATCACCCCCAAGGGCGCGCCCAGCCGCGCCAGGGACCTCTCGCCCGAGAAGGCCCTGACCCAATTCCGCAGCCTGCGCGCCCAGGGGCGGCTCAACCGCTCCGACCTGCGGCTCATGCACCTGCGGGCAGACATGGACCTCGGCATGGCGGAGATCCTGGGTCTGACCTTCACGGACGATCCCGGCAAGGGGCAGTTCCGCTACAAGATCCAGGTCACGCTGCCCGAAGGCGGGATGGCCGAAGTCATCTGCCCGAAGGTCATCGACACCCGCGAACCCACCGTCATTCCCCAACCCGTGAGCCTCAGTGCCGCCAGCGGCAACGGAGAGGTGCTGCTGAACTGGGATGAGGCGCCCTCGGATGCCGTGGCGGGCTACAACGTCTACCGCGCGGAATCCTCTGGCGGACCGTGGAAGAAGCTGAACACCGACCCGGTCAAGAAGGTGGAACTGGAGCTGGAGGATCCCGAGCTCACCCTGCGCCGCTCCAAGGGCGTGCAGGAAGCGATGGTGAGGATGCTGCGTCCGCTGCCAGAGAGCGCCCGCACCACCCAGAAGATCGTGGAGGCCCACCGGCAGGCGCTGGTGCAGATGGAATCCCCTGCGAGCCTCCCAACGCTCAGTGCCGGAGCTTCCAAGGCCATCAAGGACGCCGTGGCCACGGGCCGTCTGCGCCCCGGCGGCCGGCAGGCCCCCAAGAGCCTGTTCACCGACAGCCTCCGCGCCGGCACGGGCCTGGTGAACGAGAAGACCTACCAGTACAAAGTCACGGCTGTGGATATCGGGGGCCTCGAGCTGCCCCTGGACACCGCGCCCGGAGTGAACGGGATCCCCAAGGATCTGGAACCCCCGCTGGTGCCCGGCAAGCCCGCCCTCAAGACCGAACGCACGGCGATCACCGAACTGCGCGCGGCCCAGGTGGAACGCCTCAAGGATGTCCGCCTGACGGCCCTGGATGCCGCCGTGGCCACCAAGCTGCCCCGGGCCTCCCAGCCGATGACTCCCTTCCAGGCGCCGGCAGCAGGACCGGCCATGAGCGCCGCCCCCCTCTCTGGCCCCCAGGCGCCCCTTGCCCCCAGCGCGCTGAACGCCATGGCCCTGAATCCCGCCTTGGCGGGGCTGAGCCTCAAGGAGACCAAGCGCCAGCAACTCAGCCGGACCGCCGCCACCCTGCCGGTGCTGGCCCTGCGGAAGCTGGCGGACGCCGTGGTGCTGAAGTCCAACCCCGATGGCACCGTCCCTCCGGCGGCCCTGTCCTGGCTCCCCAGCCCCGACGGCGATCTCAAGGGCTACGAGGTCCACAAGGCCGTGGGCACCGGCGCCTTTGCCAAGGTCGCGGACACGGTTGCACCGGAGTGGACGGACACCGACCTCGCCCCGGGCCAGTTGTATCGCTACGCCATCACCAGCGTGGACAAGCTGGGCAACGTGAGCGCCCGCTCCCCAGAGGGCCGGGTGGAAGTGGTGGACACCAGCCTGCCGGGTCGCCTCGCAGTGCCCAACCTGGCCGGCCAAGTGGTGAAGGAAGCGCCCGCACTGATTCCGGCCCGCCGCTTCCTCCGTCCCGTGGATCGGGTCTTCGCCAGCGGCAGCCTGAAGGCGGCCCGGGCGAACCTGACCCTGGCCAAGGCCTCGGAATCCCTGGTCGCGGACTTCCAGGCTCCCAAGGCCGCCACCGCCCCGAAAGCGATCCTGGCGCCCATGGCCAAAGTCGCCGTCTCAGACAAGGCAGGGGCCCCGAAAGCCACGCTGGCCAAGGGTTTCAGCGCTGCGCCCATGGCGGAGTTCTCCCCCGCGAAGCTCGCCGCCTCGGTGAAGCCTGTCTTCAGGAACATCAGCCGCAGCTTCAACCCCATGCTTCTGGCCCCCAGTGCCTCCAAGGAACTCCACGTGGCTCTGGAATGGGGCAAGCCCGTGCAGGGTTTCCCCATGGACTATGTCATCCAGCAGGCGCCTCAGAAGATGGACCTCGTCTCCGTGGCCCGCCCCGCCGTGGCCTTCCAGGCCTCCCTCAAGGTCTTCGAGGCGTTCAAGGCGAGCAGCACCACCCTGGCCCCTGGAGCCCTGCAGGCCATGAACACGCCAGGGGCCGCCGCCAAACCCGCGACGCTGCACACCCCGGCTGCGCTTCAAGCTTCGGGCAACCCGCCGCCGAAAGGCCTGATGTTCCAGACCAGCCCCGCCCTGCATGCCGTGGCCGCACGAGGCCTCGTTGCCCCCCAGGGCACCGGGCTGCGGTTTGCCGAGGCCCGGAAGGACCACATGGCGACCCTCCAGGTCGCCGCGGGCCCTGGCCTCTTCTCCCGGGTGAATGACACGCCCGTGTCCAGCGAGCGCTACGTCGTGACCTTCCCGGCGGAGGTCGCGCAGTATGGCGGCGCCACCTTCTTCTTCCGGGTCCAGGCCTTCACCAAGGAGTTCGGCCGCACGGTGGAAGGTCCCCAGGGGACGCCCATCGAGGTCCGCCTGCCGGACATCGTGCCCCCCCCGAGCCCCCAACCCGGGGCGGTGGACCTGCAGGAAGGCCCTGGCGGACGGCTCCAGGTCGCCCTGGGGTGGACCCAAACCAAGGTGCGGGACTTCAAGGGCATCGTCGTGGATCGCCAGCCCCTGTCCTACACGCTGGTGGAAGGGGAAGCCAAGGCCGGTGCGCCTCTCGGCCCCGCCGAACGCATCACGGCAGAGGCGGTACCTGGGACCAGCTTCAAGGACACCGATGCCCCTGCCGGCTACGTGCGCTATACGCTGCGCGCCGTGGATCAGACCGGCAACGTGAGCGACCCCCAGGGGCATCTGGACATCCTGATTCCCGGTGAATCCACGCCCGACGCCCCCACGAACCTCAGCGCCGCGGGCCCAACCCTCACCTGGAAGCCCGGGGCTGACACCGCCGGATTCACCGTCTGGCGCTCCTTCACCGGCGCCGACGGCGACTGGGAGTGCATCAGCGGCATCCTGCCCGCCAACCAGACGAGCTTCTCGCTTCCAGCGCAGGGCACCCTGCACCTGCGCGTGGTGGGCCGCAGCACCACCGGCATGCACGGCACCCCGAGCGCGACCGTGGTGCGGACACCCTAAGGGTCAACCCACCGCAACCGATTTCCGAACGGAAACAGGGGCACCCGCCATCAGGGTGCCCTATCTTCGCCGGTTGGAAAGTTCTTGAGCTGGCTAGGATCGAGCGCCGAACAGGGTTCGGCGCTCCGAAGAGCTGCTTTTATCCCCTCCATCCCCTTCATCCCTGTCTGCAAGTTCTTTAAAAAGATGTTTAACGAGGATGGAGGGGATGGAGGGGATGACTGCAAGCAGGCGTTGTCTGCCCTTCCGTGCTTCGTCGTCATGTTTGGGAAATGGGTCAACTCGGGGCTTGACAGCAGCTGGTCCAAACACCAGTCAGAGCCCTCGCCAGGGTGCCAGGCCAAGACGACGACCTGGTTCCGGCGGACGCGCGCGCCTCGCCGCTCCCCCCCATCACCCCTCCCCCTTGAAGACCCCCTTCTTCGCGTGCTTGAGGATGGCCACCACCGCGGGGTGCTTCACGCGCCGTTCGACGGAAATGGCGTAGATTTGCGACCGCAGCCCTGGGGCGGAACCCACGCGGTTCACCTTGTGCTGACGCTGGATCTCCGGGGTCAGCACCGAGGGACCCGGGAAGAAGCCGGTCCCTTCCTGGCCAAAGGCCTTGAGCAGGGCGCTGTCATCGAACTCCCCCACGACCTTGATCCGCAGGTCCTGGGCGACGAACCAGCCATCCAGGGCATCCCGCAGGGCCGTTCCCGCGGCGGGAAGGAGCACCGGCGCCCCTTCCAGACAGCGGGGAAAGGGCTCGCGGTGCTTGCGCATCAAGGCCGGGGCCGCAAACCAGTCCATGCCACTCTCCCCAAGCAAGTGACTGTATGCCTTGATGCGGCTCTTGGGCGGCAGGGGGTGATCCGCCAGCACCAGATCCACTTCGTGGCGAACCAGGTCTTCCAGAAGCACATCCATGGCCTCCTCCCGACACACTAGGCGCGGGGGGTCCGGCGCCTCGAAGGCGGGCTGGAGGAGCCGATGCACCAGCAGCTTGCTCAAGACGTCAGTGACTCCCACCACGAAGGCCTCTGGACGGGCCACCACCCGTCCCGCCACCACATCCTGCAGCTCCCGCCCCAGCCCGAAGATCTCATCCGCATAGCGGAAGACCACCTTGCCCGTGTCCGTGAGCGTGAGTCCCCGCCCCGCCTTGGCAAAGAGCTTGGCGCCAAGGCTCTCCTCCAGTTGCCGCAGCTGGGTGCTCAGGGTGGGCTGGGCCAGGCGGAGCTTCTCTGCAGCACGGGTCACACCACCCTCTCGAGCAATGGTCCAGAAATACAGCAGGTGATGATAGTTGAGCCACTCCATATCGCCCACTCCATAGGTTTGTTTTCTAGATGCTTGAATTGAATTTTATCTATGAAATGGATGGATGACCAGACGTCATCCTATCCGTGTCCCCGATGGGACCCAGGAGAACCCGATGAGCATCGAACTCCGCGCTCCCCACCAACTGCCCCGGCTCACCGAACGCCTGAGGGCCCGTCTCGAAGCCGCCTTTGCCCGCATCGGCCACCTGGTGGCCTCCGTTCGAGCCACCCTGCGGGATACCAACGGCCCCAGGGGTGGTGTGGATCAGCACGCCAGCGTCGCAGTCCAGATGGCCGACGGCACGATCCTCTTTGCCGAAGCCAAGGCCGAACACCCCGCAGCAGCCCTCACCCTGGCCGCGTCTCGCGCCCGCCGTGCCGCCCTCAGCCGGGCGGGAAAACTCGGCTGGCAGGGCTGAGCATGAGGGGCCGGCCCGAATGCCGGCCCCCTCACTTGATGGACCAGAGCGCACCTCCCTTGAAACCCACTTCTGAAAGGATCTGATCTTGGAAACCATTGGCACTCCCTGGATGTGGACCGGTTTCCTTGCCTTCGTGCTGGCGATGCTGGCCTTGGATCTTGGCGTCTTCCACCGCACATCGCACAAGGTCTCCATCAAGGAAGCGGCGATCTGGAGTGCGGTGTGGGTGGGGTGTGCCCTGGCCTTCAACGCCCTCCTCTGGCAGGGTTTCGGATCCCAAAAGGGACTGGAATTCCTCACGGGTTACCTGATCGAGAAGGCCCTCAGTGTCGACAACATCTTCGTGTTCGTGCTGATCTTCGGAGCGTTCTCGGTGCCGGAGCAGTACCAGCACCGGGTGCTGTTCTGGGGCATCCTCGGTGCGCTGGTCATGCGGGCGATCTTCGTGGGGCTCGGCGCGGCGCTGCTGGCAAAATTTCACTGGGTGCTCTACGTCTTCGGCGGCTTCCTGCTCATCACGGGCGTGAAGATGCTGCTGTTCCGCCACGCGGAGTTCGACCCCCGCACAAACCCGGTCTTCAAGCTCTTCCGCAAGCTGGTCCCCGCGGTGGACACCTACCACGGCCCTGCGTTCACGATCGTCCAGAACGGCAAGCGCTTCGCGACACCCCTTCTGCTGGTGCTTGTGGCGGTGGAGCTCACGGATGTCGTCTTCGCGGTGGACAGCGTCCCGGCGATCTTCGC
Source organism: uncultured Solibacteraceae bacterium (assembly GCA_964415525.1). Lineage (GTDB taxonomy): Bacteria > Acidobacteriota > Holophagae > Holophagales > Holophagaceae > CAZPUI01. The sequence goes on along the minus strand of CAYQAS010000048.1, from coordinate 23,696 downwards.
GGTGACAGGCGACCCCTTCATCGTGTTCACGTCCAACATCTTTGCGATCCTTGGCCTGCGCAGCCTCTACTTCCTGCTGGCGGGCGTCGTGGACAAGTTCCACCTGCTCAAGCTGGGGCTCGCACTGGTGCTGGTGTTCGTGGGCCTGAAGATGGTGGCGGTGGATGTCTTCAAGGTGCCGGTGATCTGGAGCCTTGCCGTGATCGGCCTGCTGATCGGTGGATCCGTCGTGGGCAGCCTCCTCTGGCCCCGGCACGAAAAGGCGTGAACCCAAGGCTCGAACGTCATGAAGGAGGCGCCCGGTGCGCCTCCTTTCCTTTCAGTGGGCCTTCCCCAGCACCCGAGAAAGGCCCACGGGTCCTGCGATCGTGGTGAGCAGGAGGGCTCCCACCACGCCCGCCTGAATCTCTGGTGAGAGCAGGGGTTGCCCCCCCAGCCGCATCTGGGCACCGACGGCCACGAAGATCAGACCGACCTCACCCCGAGGGACCATGCCCCAGCCCACCACGGCCCACCGCAGGCTGCCGCCCCCGCCGAAGCCGGACACCAGCTTGCCGATCACGCCGAGAACGGCGAGCAGAACAGCAAACACCAATGTCGACGGAGCGATCAGGGCCACCACATCCACCTTGGCCCCCATCAACACGAAGAAGACCGGTGCCAGCACCACCACCAGCGGATGGATGAGGTGTTCCAGGGTATGGAGTTCCCGCTCCTCCAGCAGCTTGATGTGGGCGGGCTCCAGGATCAGCCCTGCGGCATAGGCCCCCACGATGGGAGCGAGCCCCGCGAGGTTGCTGAGCCAGGCCAGGAGAAAGGCGAAGGCAAGCCCCAGGGGCAGAAGCAGCTGTTCGGATCGCAACCGGGACGCCAACTTGAAGAGGTGCGGCGTGACCTTCCGCCCCAGGGTCAGCGCCACCAACAGGAAGGCCAGCGCCAGGGCCAGGGTCCGCATCAGCGGTCCCAACGGAAGCCCAGCGCCAGAGCCCATCGCCACCACCAGCCCGCTCACGGTGACGAGCACCAGCAGCCCGAGGACATCGTCGATCACCGCCGCCCCGACGATCACCCGACCCTCGGCGGAATTGGAAGCGCCCTGCTCCCGCAACACCTGGGCACTGATGCCGATGCTCGTGGCACAGAGGCAAGCCCCGATGAAGAGGTCCACCACGAAGGGCGTGCCTTTGGGCAGCAGGAACCAAGCCCCCGTGAGCCCCATCGCCATGGGAGCCGCCACGCCGATCAGGGCCACCCGCGTGGAGGCCAGGCCGACCTTGAGCATCTGAGGCACGGTGGATTCCAGTCCCACCGCGAACATCAAGACGATGACGCCGATGTTCGCCAGCACCTCCGCCCCATGGGATGCCCCGACATTCGGAAAGGCAGGAAAGGTGCGGCAGAGCCCCGCCAGGGCGAGACCGGCACTCAGTTCCCCGGCCACCGCCGGCAGCTTGAGCCGGAGGGCCAACTCGCCCCCGAGCTTGGCCGCCAGCCACACCAGCGCCAGGAGCGCCAGGGTTCCGGCGAAGGGATCGGCAATGAGCGTGGCGAATGGCATGGTGTCCCCGGCTGATCTGGATAAGGCCCAGGATGCCACGGCCCCACGCGTGGCATCCTGGGCCATCGCCCCTGAGGGTTCCATGCGCCACACCATCCTTGCCCTGCTCTGCCTCGGTTTGTCCGCCGCCGAAGGCCTCCCTGCGCGGCTCTCCCAGACGGGCCATCGGAAGGATGGCAAGGGGCTCCTCGCCTTCATGCCCAACCATCCCCTCTGGACCGATGACCTCGGCAAAGCCCGATGGGTGAGGATTCCAGCCCCCATCGACGCCAGCCATCCCGAAGGCTGGATCTACCCCGTGGGCACCACGTTCTGGAAGGACTTCTCCCTCGGCACCCGCCGCCTGGAGACGCGCGTCGTGCGCCGGACCAACCGAGGCTGGGCCTACGGAAGCTATGTCTGGCGGGCCGATCAGCGCGAAGCCGACCTCGCGCCGACAGAAGGCCGCAAGGATCTGATCCGCCTCGCGGGAGGCCAACGGGTGGACGCCCCAGCGGTGGCGGACTGCCGCCGCTGCCACGAGAACGGGGGCTCCCAGGTGTTGGGCTTCGATGCGCTGCAACTGGCGGGATCCCAGCTCCAGAAGCTGCAGGCACGCGGCCTCCTGACCCATCTGCCCACCACCCCCCCGACGATTTTGGGCCGCACGCCCGCCGAAACCTCTGCCCTCGGCTACTTTCACGGCAATTGCGGGAACTGCCATCGCCCGGAGGGCCCGCTCAAGGCCCTGGGCATCTTCCTTCGCCAACCCGCCGCCAGTCCCTCGTCCCCCGTGGCAGCCAGCACCGTGAACCAGAAGGCCCTGGTGCCCTTCCCCGGTGCCACGCTCCGCATCGCCGCGGGACAACCCGCCGCGAGCACCCTGCTGAGGCGGATGGAGCGGCGGGGAGATGCATTGCAGATGCCGCCCTTGGGCACCGTGTTGCCGGACCCGGATGGCTTGGCGCGGGTTCGCGCCTGGGCGGCCGGCCTCCGCTGAACTTGACGTTCGGAGCCCCAGACCGTCTGCTGGAAGCATGTCCCGGCGCCCCTGGATCCTGCTCGCGACGGCCTCCCTCCAGATCCTGGCGGCGGGTCTGCTGCTGGGGTTCCTCCACCGCTGGCCCCTGGTCCTCGCGGGACTCCTGGTGCTGGCCCTGGCGACCAGCTTTCTGCGGAAATACCGCCGCGGCGTGGAGGTCCGACTTCTGCTTCTCGGCACGGTCCTGACCCTGATCGTCGGCACGGCGGCGGAGCTGTGGGGCACCCGCAGCGGCTACTGGACCTACCACGATCTGCCGGTCGGCCGGCTGCTGCCCGCCTGGGTGCCCGTGGCCTGGGCCTTGGCCTACCACTTGATCTACGGGCTGGAGGCCCGCCTTGCGGGATTCGGACGCCCGCTCCTTGCCGCCACCCTCATCTGCGCCTGGTTTCCCTGGCTGGGGGAGGTGGCCGCCATTGCCTCCGGGGTCTGGACTTATCACTGGCCCTGGCGGCTGGCAGGCGTTCCGATCCTGGCCGTGGGCCTGCTCATCGTGGCCCACCTGGGCATCTACCTGATGGTGGGATGGACCGCCCGCACCTGGAACCTTTCGGATCCGGTCTACGCCCCCGTCACGGAAGGCGACGCCCTCGACTGCCTTTGAGGTCCGTACCGCGCGGGCGCCGCCCGGTTCCTGCGAAAATGCCCCCATGTCCGATCGCCGCCTCGAACGCCAACGTCAGCAATTCCGAGAAGCCCTTGAACGGGCGCTGGATGTGGTGGAGCGGCACGGCATGGAAGGGCTGGAGCTTCAGACGCTCGGAGAGGCCATCGGCTCGCGCGGCCTGGTGAGCCGCCTCCCGGATCCTGAGGCCCTCTTCTTTTACGACCACGCCGAGATCCTGGAAGGCCTTCGGGAGGCGCTGGGCCGGTTCGCTGTGCTGGAAGCCCTGCTGGCCTACGGCGAGCACATGGAAGAAGATCGCGACCTGTGGCTGCGTCGCCTCGCCGCGGTGCGAGCCGAACCCCGGCTCCGGGCCCGGCAGTCCCTCCTGGATGAAGCGCTGCGCCAGGTCTTTGCGGATCACTTCCGTCGCTGGGGCGCCGCCGATCCGGCAGGCCTCCGTTCTTGCGAACTGGAAGCCTGGGCCGTCCTCGGTGTGGTGAATGGCGCCCAGGCCCTATGGTTGGAGGGGAATGGCCGCCCCACCCTGCCCGTGCTGCTCCACGAGGCCATGGTCCTGCTGTGGCCCTCGCTCTACCCGCACCAGCGGAAGCGTTAGAGCGTCGGATCGTCCCCTGCGGGCTCCCAGAGCTCGATCAGCGTGCCTTCGGGATCCTGGATGTAGCCGAACTTGCCCTGTTCGGTGTGTTCGTGGCGATCCACCACGTGGACGCCTTCGGTTTTCAGGATCGCGAGAAGTCCATCGAGATCCGCCACCCGCAGGTTCAGCATCCAGTCCGTCAAGCTGGGTCGGAAATAGGTCGTATCGGCGGGGAACGGACACCAGACCGTGTAGCCCTCCGCCTCACCCGGCAGGTTCCAGCGGAACTGGGCGCCGCCCCAATCCTGAATATCCAGCCCGAGATGGGTCTGGTACCAGGCCGCCAGCGCCTTGGGATCCTGCGCCTTGAAGAAGATGCCCCCGATGCCCGTGACGCGTTGCATGGCGTCCTCCTGACCAAAGATAGGCACACGTTGGCCCCGCGCGCACCAAAGGAGTTGATTGCCGCTGGAGCCTGCCGTGTTCCTGGATGACGAAGCCCCCCGCAAGCATCGTCCCTGGCGGGCGATCGTCCCCCTCCTCCTCGTCGGTCTCCTTCACCTGGCGCTCGGCCTTCCCGACCTGAGAGATCCGAGCTTCCGCGGCCTCTTCCACGCCACCTTGGGCATCGCCCTGCTGCTGGCCGCCTGGAATCCGCTGCGTTCGGATGCGGCCCTGGGAGCGGTATTCCTCGCGGACCTGGGGGGGTTGTTCCTTGCCCCTCGTTCCCCGTGGATGAACATCGGCCTTGGATTGAGCGCCCTCACCACCGCTTGGATCCTGGCCTGGTCCTGGCGCGCCGCCCGCCGTCGCTCGGAGGCCCGCCAGCAGCCCCTCGTCGCACTCCTGAGCGAGGCCCATGACCAGCAGGGCGCGAGTCTCTTGGAGCTTTCCCGCCAGACGCCGATCCTCCTCGTCTGCCTGCGCCACTTCGGTTGCACCTTCTGCCGGGCGGCCTTGGCGCGACTGGCGGAGGAGCGGGCAACCATCGAAGGCAAGGGCACGCGGCTGGTGCTCGTGCACCAGAGTCCCGAATCCGAAGCGGCAGCCTTTTTCCAAACCTACGGATTGGCAGACGTCCACCGCGTGAGCGATCCCCAACGGTGGCTGTACTTTCACCTCGGCCTCCGCCGGGGCGGCCCCTGGCAGTTACTGGGGCCAAAGGTCTGGGCTCGCGCCATCAGTGCCGGGCTCTTCAGGCGCCATGGCCTGGGCCGCGTGGTGGGGGACGCCCGCCAGATGCCCGGTGTGTTCCTGATCCGGGACGGAGTAGTGCTCGCGGCCTTCGTCTATCGCACCGCCGCCGATAACCCGGACTTCAAATCCCTGGCGCAGTGCCCCTCCTGAATAAAGTCGGGAATAAACCCGCGGATTCCCCGTCTCCTTTCCGATGGCCGATGTGGCCGAATGGAGAAACCCATGAACAAGCTCTTCCTCGCCCTGCTCCTCCCCGCCCTCGCCTTGTGCCTCACCGCCCAGGACGCCCGCGCGGCTTCGAGCTCGCCCAAGGCACCAGCGCCCTGACCTGGACGGAAGGGGACCGGGGCTACCTGCGGGTGACCCGACGTTCGCATTGATTCAGCTTCCCAGCGCCGGAGCCGAAAAGACCCATCTGTCTGAAATAGCCAACAGACAGGATGGTGGCGCATGGACATCCTCAAAAACCTGCGAATCCGAGGCCGCCTCCTGGCGATGCTCGCGGTACCCATGGCCGCGCTCCTGGGGTATTGCCTTCTGGACGCCTGGGCCGAAGCCCGAAACGCGATTCGCCTGGGCACCGTCCAGGCTCTCGGAGCGCTGGCCCGAGAGGTGGGTCAGACCGTCCATGAGCTGCAGAAGGAACGGGGGCTGACAGCGGGCTTCCTGGGCAGCAAGGGCCAGAAGTTCGCCTCAGAAGTCGCTGAAATCAGAAACAGTTCAGACTCCAGAATCCTGGCACTCAAGCAGGGACTCACCCCCTTCATCACCGATCAGACCCAAGGCGGCATTCGGGCCAAGGCCGCTTCAGCCCGGGATGCCCTGAACCAGCTGGACCACCACCGGCAAGGTGCCTCGGCGTTTTCCATCTCCACCCCAGAGCACCTAGCCAACTACACCGGACTCATCGGAGCCCTGCTCGACCTCGCCCAGGAGATCCCCCATCACACTCAGGAGGCAGAGCTCTTCGCCTCGGCCCAATCCCTGGTGCAGCTCATGCGCCTCAAAGAGGCGTCCGGAATCGAGCGCGCCACCCTGAATGCAGCTCTCACCCAGGACCGCTTTGCAGAAGGGGTCTTCCAGCGGTATGCCACCCTCGTGGGCGAGCAGGCCGCAGAAGCCCGGTCCTTCCGATTGCTTGCCGCCGAGCCTCTTCGGAAGACCCTGGACCAAGCCCTTCAAGGCCCCTTCGCCGAATCTTTCGCGTCCATGCGAAAGACCGCGTTCCAGAGAGGGGAGGCGGGCGGTTTCGGCATCGATCCCGCCGCCTGGTTCAAGGTGTCCACCCAGCGCATCGATGCCCTTCGGGAAGTAGAAGTGAAGGCTGCGGACGATTTGGCGGGGCGCGCAGCCCTGCGCCACGAAAGCGCCCGCCGAGCCTTCATCCGCTCCATCGGGGTCTTCATCTTGGTGCTAAGCGCTGCATCGACTCTGGCCATTCTCGTCGGCCGCAGCATCCTGCAACCCCTCCGTAGCTGCACCGCAGCCGCGGAGCGCATCGCCTCCGGTGACCTTGTGGCCTTCCAGCCCGCCCAGGGGGTGGATGAGACTGCTCAACTCCAGCAAGCCATGGGCCGCATGTCCGAGACCCTGCGTGGCCTACTCGAGGCACTGCGGAATATGAGCCTGGCGCACGAAGCTGGCGACATCGACGCCCGGTTGGCCACCCCCCACCTGCACGGCACCTACCGCACCATGGCCGAAGGCGTGAACGGCATGGTGGAGGGGCACGTGGATCTCAACCGCAAGGTGATGGCCTGCGTCAGCGCCTTCGGGGAGGGCCGCTTCGACGCCCCCCTGGAGTCCTTCCCGGGCAAGAAGGCCGAGAACAACCGCATCGTCGAAGTGGTTCGCTCAAACCTCCAGCGCCTGTGCGCGGAACTGGGGCACCTCATAGAAGCCAGCCGCCAGGGTCGGCTTGAGACCCGGGGGGATGCCACCCGCTTCCACGGGGACTGGCAGGGCATGATCCAGGGCCTCAACGAACTCCTGGAAGGGGTGGTGGCGCCCCTCCGGGACGTCACGGCAGTCATGGGCCGACTGGCCCAGGGAGAGCTCCAGGCGCGCATGACTGGTCGTTACGATGGCGACTTCGGTCGGCTGGGGGCCTCTGTGGACCTCACCGCTGAATCCCTGACGGAAGCGGTGAGCGGCATCCAGACCGATTCCTCCCGGCTTGCTCGCGCCGCCGAAGCCCTTCGAGGCACCGCCGGTTCCCTCGCCCGAAACGCCGGAGAAGCCAAAGCCCAATCCCTCCAGGTGGACGAGGGGAGTTCCTCCGCCCTCTCGGAACTGCAGAGCGTGTCCCAGGGCATCCAGTCCGTTAGTGGGAATGCCCGGTCCGTCGCTGCCGCCACGGAAGAGGTCACCGCCAACCTGCACACGGTCGGCGCCGCCGTGGAAGAGATGAGCTCGAACATGGCTGTCATAGCCTCCAGCACGAACACCGCCACCGGAGCGGTGGAGTCCGTCGCGGCCGCGGTGGAGGAGATGGGAAACAGCCTCCGGGAGGTCTCACGAAATACCGATCAGGCCGCCGAGGTGGCGTCTGGCGCCGTGGGGCAGGCCCGGGAAGCTGCCGCGATCATGGATCGACTGGGAGCCAGCGCAGTGGAAATCGGCCAAGTGGTGGATCTCATACGGGAGATCGCCGACCAGACCAACCTGCTGGCCCTGAACGCCACGATTGAAGCCGCCAGCGCCGGGGACGCGGGCCGAGGGTTCGCGGTGGTCGCAGGCGAGGTGAAGGCCCTGGCCAGGCAGACCGCCATGGCCACCCAGAACATCCGCTCTCAGGTCGAGGGCGTGCAGACCAGCACTCAGCAGGCCATCGAGTCCATCCAGGGCATTCAGCGCGTCATCAGCAGGATCCAGGAGGTCTCCACCAACATCGCCTCTTCGGTGGACGCCCAGACCGCCACCACCCGAGAGATCACGCGCAATGTCGGGAATGCCGCCCACAGCGCCTCCGAAGTTGCCCGCAACGTTCAGCAAGCGGCTCTCGGCGCGGGCGAGGTGAGTCGAAACGTGCAGGAAGCCGTCCGCGGGAGCAGCGAAATCTCCGAGAACATCCAACGATTGGCCATGGCCACCCAAGAGGTCAGTCACAGCACGGACCGTGCCTTGGAAGGAATGAAAATCGTCAAGGTAGGGGTCGGAGCAGTGGATGCCTCCAACCAATCCACAAGCCGGGATGCCGACTCTGTGGATCAGGCCTCCAAGGACCTCGCGGCCCTATCGGAACGGCTCCAGCAGGCGGTGGCGCGGTTCAGGACCGGATGAGCCGACCCAGCTCAAACCCCAGCGCCAGCGCCTTGCCAAGGATCCTCTCCAGCAGTTCGGGCTCCATGCGCTCGGAGCGGCTGATGACCCAGAGATACTTGCGATCCGGCGTGCCCACCAGCGCCCAGCGGTAGTCGGCATCCAGGTCCAGAACCCAGTAGTCCCCGTAGAACGGCCAGAAGAAGGTGACCTCCAGCTTCGAACCAGTCGTGAGGTCCACCACCCGCGCCCGGCCGGTGGCCTTGGTCCACTTGCCTTTAGGGGTGAGACAGCCGTTCACGACGCGAAAGCGCCCATCCCCCGTGAGGGTGTACTTCGCCGTGGTGCGTAGGCACTGCTCCTGGAAGGGGTTCGGGAGCCGCGCGATCTCGTGCCAGTCCCCCATGTAGCGCACGAGATCCACCTTCGGGACCGTGGGCGGAGGCGCATCCTTGGCGAACACCAAGGGGGATGCCGCAACGAGCAGGAGGGCGCGGAAGAGGGCTGGGATGGACATGGTCAAACCTCGGTAGGGCCGCCAGTGAGAGCGGGAAACACGGCACCATCACGGCCACCAGGGGGGCTTCCCTCCGGCGGTGCTCCGCCCTCAGGCCGGTTTCACGAAACGGTAGTGGCTGACGAGCCATTCGGTGCCGCAATTGAAGCCCCACAGCTCGGCACAGGCCATGTAGAAAACCCGCCAGCGGTGAAAGCGTATTGCGGCCTGATCGCCATAGACCTGGCGAAAGAGCGCCAGAATGGCCTCGCGGTTCTGATCCTGCCGCTGCAGCCAGGCTTCGGCGGTCTTGGCGTAGTGCGTACCGTCCACCCGCCAATGGTCTTCGAGGCGAAGGTCCCGTTGGTGGCGGAGCAGCAGCGCGTCCGAGGGCATGACGCCCCCACTGAAGAACTCCCGGCTCATCCAGTCGTTTCCGTCCTTGGCCTCGAAGAGGTAGGTGAGCTCTCGGTGGGTGAAGATGTGCACGAAGAGCTTGCCCCCGGGTTTGAGCCAAGTAGAAATGCGCCGTGTGAGTTCCTTGTGGTTGCGCATGTGCTCGAACATCTCCACGCTCACCACCCGATCGAAGCCTCGTTCCGGCGGAGCAAAATCGTTCATGTCGGCGGTGAGGATCTCTACGTTCGATAGGCCACGCTCCGCGGCCCGATCCAGGATGAACGCCCTCTGGTCGCGGCTATTGGAGACGCCGGTGATCCGAGCGTTCGGGTAACGCTGCGCAATCCACAGCGTGAGGCTGCCCCAACCACAGCCCAATTCCAGGATGCGCTGGCCATCCGCGATTTCCGCCCTCGCGCTCGTGAGCGCCAACATGGCTGCCTCCGCCGCAGCGAGGTCCGGCGTCGTGGCATCCCACCAGGCACAGCTGTATTTCAGTCGTGGCCCCAGTGACTGCACGAAGAACTCGGGCGGCACCTCGTAGTGCTGGTCATTGGCAGCCTGCACCTGCTCCGCCACGGGCCCCGCATCCATGCGGGCCCACAGGGCGCGCTGGCGCTCCCAGGTGGCGTGGAGACCACCGGCATATTCGTCCTTCAGCCGCTGGCGCAAAAGGCGTCGGATTCCCACCCGCAGGAAGGCATCAGGCACGGAGCCAGCATCCACCGCTCGATCCAACAGGGTGCGAGGCATCGTGGGAGCGGAAAGGGCGAGGGTGCTCATGAATCCTCCGGCTGCGCAGGGGCGCTCGAAGAGAGGAACGATGGCTTTCGGCTTTTGGATGGGAATGACCTTCGATGGGGGCACCGGACTCACGTCCACCTGGAACCCTCCGTCAGGTCTTGGCGCTGATCCACCCAAGGGAAAGCGCCCCCGGACTGACGGCGAGAATCCCGGTGTGGCCGGTAGGCCCGGTCTTAGGCGGAGGGTTTTCCATGCCTTGGGTCTGAGGCCGCGAAATCATTTTCGTCGTTACGGCGCGTCCTGTGCGCCCCGGCGATGTGGCGGCCAGGGCACGAAGGCACTCACCTCCCCCTGATAGGCGCGGTAGGCGTCCCCCTTGGTTCGCAAGGCTTGGGCTTCCGTGGCGGGAATGCCCGTCACCCGGGTGAGAAAGTGGAGGATGAGGAGCGGTGCGAGGAGACCCAGCAGACTCCAGGCGGTGCCCAGGCCCATCAGGGCGAAGCCCACCCACACCAGCCACTCGAAGAAGTAGTTGGGATGGCGACTCCACCCCCAGAGCCCGCGACGGCAGACCTGGCCCCGATTCCCCGGATCCGCTTTGAAGGCTCGCAGTTGGGCATCCGCGGTGGTCTCCCCCAGCAGAGCCACTGCAACCAAGGCGGCTCCCATCCAAGCCGTGGCGGGAATCCCCTGCGTCGGATGGAGGCTGGCAAAGAGAAAGGGCAACCCCATCACCAGGTTCAGCACGCCCTGGAACATGAAGAATCCCAGGAATTTCAGGTGCAAGTTGCCACCCCAATCGGCACGCAACTGAGTATAGCGGCCATCTTCCTGGCCATGGCCTGCCACGCGAAATCCCAGATGCAGGCCCAGACGCAGACCCCAGAGCCCTCCCATGAAGCCCGTGAGCAGGCGCTGTTCAAAATCCCCAGACCCGAGGACGGCATAGAGAACTGCCAGCCCCCCCAAGCTGAAGGCCCAGGCCACATCGATCCAGTCCGCACGATCCGTCACGAGGTAGATCAACCAAGCCAGGAAAGGCACGCCCAGTGCCACCGGGAGGGCCCAGAGTCCAAGAATCAGAAGCTCAAACATGGCATCCCCTCTTGCGGAAGAGCCCGTCGATGCTGCTCTCACGGCCCAGTGCGCGCTTCACGGGTTCCCCCAGGGCTCTTCCAGCAAGGCGCGGTCCGTGTGCTGCTTCGCGAGGAGCATCTGCACCACCCCGATGTGGCGCTCCCTGAAGGCGCCCTCACAGGTGGCGAGGTAGTAGTCCCAGAGGCGCTGGAAGCGTTCGTCGTAGCCCAGGGCCTGCACGTCGTCGATGCGGGAGTGGAAGCGGGCGCGCCAGGCCTCCAAGGTGCGGGCGTAGTGCTGGCCGAAGTCCTCACAGAAGAAGACGCCCAGGGACGTCGCCCGGGCGAGGCTCTTGTGGATCTCCGCGAGACTCGCCAGCTCGGCACCGGGAAAGACGTACTGTTGGATCCAGTCGGTGCTGCGGATGTAGTCCGGGAAGCGCCGTTCGTTCATGGTGATGGTCTGAAGGAGGAAGCTGCCGCCGGGCTCAAGCAGGCGGTCCACCGCCGCGAAGTAGGTGTCGTAGTGTTTGTGTCCCACGGCCTCGAACATCTCGATGGACACGGCCTTCGAGAACTGGCCCTCCAGGTCCCGGTAGTCCTGCAGCAGCACCGTAATGCGGTCCTGCAGCCCCGCCTCGCGGATGCGGTCAGTGGCCAGCTCGAACTGCTCGCGGCTGATGGTGGTGGTCGTGATGCGGCAGCCCGTCGTGCGCGCGGCGTGGATGGCGAAGCCCCCCCAGCCGGTACCGATCTCCAGCAAATGGTCCTCGGCCGAGAGGCGCAGCCTTTGACAGATCCGGTCGTATTTGGCGACCTGGGCCTCCTCCAGGGAGGCGTCCGCCTTCGGGAAGAAGCCCGAGCTGTAGGCCAGGGTGTCGTCCAGCCACAAGCGGTAAAAGGCGTTGCCCAGGTCGTAGTGGGCGGCGATGTTGCGCTTGGAACCCGCGCGGGTGTTGTCCCGCCCCAGATGGCGCAGGCGGGTCAGGGCCTTGCCCAGCCAGGCCAGGGGGCCTGCGCCCTGGTCCAGGGCCGCCATGTTGCGGATCGCGAGGCGCACCACCGCCACGGGATCGGGACTCGTCCAGTGGCCCTCTACATAGGCCTCTCCGAGGCCCACCTCGCCCCTCAGAGCGCCGAGGGCATAGGTGCGGGGGTCATGGATCGCCGCCACGGCGTGGAGCCCCTCACCCAGGCCGAAGGCATGACGCCCCTGCGAGTCGAGGAGTTCCAGGACGCCTCCTTGGAGTCCAGCCAGAGCCTTGTGCAGAAGGCGTCGGGAGGCTCGGGCCAGGAGACCCGTACGTGGCACTAGGCCTTCGCGGGATGCGTGAAGATCGGTACGCGCTTGAGCCATAACTTCAGAGCCTCCCAGTGGATGGCGGTGATGACTTTCAGGGTGTGAAAGGGGTACGCCAGCAGCGTGCGGCGGATGGCGGCGGGAGACCAGTCCCGTCGATCCATGTCCAGATCCACGTCAAAGATCAGGGCCGCGCCCTCGAACAGGGCCATGCGCACTTTGAGATCGTCGTCCGGTGCCGTGAAGCTCCAGCGGTAACGCAGATCCATGGGCATGAAGGGACTGACATGCATGGCCTTGGGAATGTCGAAGGACCAACCCTGCCTGCGGGTGGGACTCCTGGACGGGGCTGTAGCGGAAAGCACCGTCGAGTCGCCGCCATCGGCGCGGGCTTCTGGGAGCGGCACCCGCATCGTCAGGCCTTCCCTATCGCGGGTCGCCCCAGTTCGGCTTTCAGCCGAGCCCGGTTCGATCCGCTCGAAGCCCTCGTCATCAGCGTGGGCTTCCGGGAGAGGCACCCGCATCCAGTACATAATCCGTTCTTTCCAGGGCGTGTTGCACACCTCGGCGCCGATGAGGGTCAGGCGGTCCTCCTGGTCGTAGGCGTAGACGTAGCTGACGGGGTTGAAGCAGTAGCCCCAGAACCGCAGGTTGGCCAGCAGCAGGACCCGGCCTTCGGGAAAGGTGAACCCTTGGCTTTCCGCATCCGACCGGAAGCGCGCCTTGAGCGGCAAGGAGGGATCACCGAGGTGGTCACGGTCGTCATAGCCCGCCCAGGCGAAGCGATTGAAGCCAAGGAGTTTGGAAACGGCCATGGATTCTGACAGCCGATCCAGGTCCAGGAGCGCCATGAACACCGGGTAGGTGAATCCGTGAGCCCTCGGCGCAAACCGTCGGTGCCTCACGGTTCCGGTGTAGAGGGCGGACATGGAGTGCTCCTTCCGTGCTTAGGTTCCAGCGATGGGCTGGGCGCTCAGGGAGAACAACGTCCGATTCGGGGGTTTGGATGGCAATTTCTACCGCCACCGTCCGAAGGCGTGAGCGTAACGGCGCCGGGAGCGCCTTTTCGGCTCCGAAAACGGGGCCGCACTCAAGGATGAAGTGGAGACATCGGGGTTCTTCAAGCAGACTCACGTCATTGAATTCGCAGGTGTACCCGCATGGATCGGGGTCGGGACCGGGGAAAACGGGCTGACCACTCTGGACGAGAGGTACGACCTGATGACTCCAGCCATCCATGACAGCGGCTGAACGCGTCCTCCACATCTTCCAGTGCGCAGCCAGATTGAACGGCCGGTAAACGATTCCGCCCAGCCCCCGTTATCCCCCTGGTCGCCCCTGACCCTCCGCGCTAGAGGCCCCATGGAAAACGTCACCGCCCCCGAGGCATTGCTTCAGCCTGTCCCCGCCATGCAGCGCATCCAGGCCCTGGATGTGGTGCGGGGCTTCGCCCTGCTGGGCATTTTCATGATGAACATCGAGTGGTTCAACCGGCCCCAATCACTCATGGGTGCCGGCGTCCCTGCCACCGCCGCCTTGATCGACCGCTTGGCGGGCTGGTTCGTGGTCCTCTTCGTGACGGGCAAGTTCTGGACGATCTTCTCCTTCCTCTTTGGTGTCGGATTCGCCGTGATGCTCCAGCGCGCCGAGGCCGCTGGGCGCCCCTTCCTCAAGCCCTACCTGCGCCGCCTCGCAGCCCTCGCGGTTTTTGGAGCGGCCCACCACATCCTCATCTGGACGGGGGACATCCTGTTCAGTTATGCCGTGGGGGCTGGGATGCTGCTCATCCTGCTGTACGGCCGGTGGCACTGGACGCTCGCGAGCCTTGTGCTGGCCAGCATCTGCGTGATCCTCACCAAGAACGTGATTCTCGTTGCCCTGGTGGGCGGCGTGGCCCTAGTGGCGGTGGCGGCACTCTTCCTTCGCACCGAACGCGGCGTCACCCTGTTCGGCCGCAGGTTCACCTTCTTCTCTCTGGTCTTCCTCGTCCCTGGCCTCGTCTCAGCCATACTGGCTGGCATCGTGTGGGTCGTTTCCAACCACATCGAGAAGAAGCTCGTGATGACCGCGATCTCGATCGCCCTTCTGGGCATCAGCGCACTGGCAGCCTGGCGCCACCTGCCCCGGGAGCGGCGCCCCCTGCGACTCGCCGTCTTCCTCTACATCTTCCCCTTCCTGGTGATGACCCTCGTGGGCATCAGCGAACTCCTGCAGACCAGGCGTCCCGCCGCCCAAGTGCAGACCGTGCAGTCTCACCAGGCTCCGCCCCCGGCGGGGGAACTGGAGCGCGGAAAGAAGGAAACCCAACTGGCCACCCAGGGCACGTATCGCGCGTTTGTGGCCTATCGGGCCAACGATTTCCGCAAGTCGGTCACCATGGCCTTCGGGCTCAGCATCGTGCTGGTGGGCATGTTCCTGCTGGGCGCATGGTTCGTGCAGGCGGGAATCATGGGTCGCATCGAGACCCACCTCGGCCTCTTCCGGAAGCTCGCCTGGATCGGCCTGCCCATCGGCCTCGGGGTGGGTTTCGTGGGTGCCTGGATCACCACCCTCCCGGGTGGCCGTCAGTTGGGCGAAGGTTTGGCATTGATGGGCAACCTGCCCGCCAGCCTGGGCTACTTCAGCGTCGTCGTGCTCCTCCTCCACAGCGGAAAGGCCTGGTCGAAGATCCGCGTACTGGCCCCGGCGGGCCGCATGGCCCTGACGAACTACCTGGGCCAGTCGCTCCTCTGCAGCTTCGTCTTCTACGCCTATGGCCTCGGGCGCTGGGGCATGGGCCGGGCCGCGCAGGTGCTCTTCGTGGTGGTGGTCTTCGCCATCCAGGTGGCCCTTTCCCATCTCTGGCTGCGCTTCTTCCACTACGGCCCCATGGAGTGGTTGTGGCGCGCCATAACCTACTGGACGTGGCCCGCCAAGCGCCTGGGGCGCGACGCGAAGCCTCTGGCCGAGGTGCCCCAGGAGGCGTGACCCATTTCCTCTCGACTCAGCCTTCGCACTCCGTTCGTCCTTACAGCCATCACCGAAACAGGTGAGCAAACCGCTGCCAGACGCGCACGCCATCCTTCAACAGCGGATCGTAGGTGGCCCGGCTGGCGGCCTGGGAAAGGGATGGTCGGATCTGCCGGGCACCAGAACATCCACCGCCACTCCCCCCGAGTCACCCTCGCCAGTTGGCGCACCAGCAGGGGGCCGGGGATGAAGTAGGCGTTGGCAAGGCGCACCGTGCGCCGGACCTGACCCAGCCAGAGATGGCGCCGCAGCACCCGCCCTCCACCCCCAGGCTCGAAACCACCTGGATACCCACGCCAGGAAGGCCTCCGGCAGCGGCATGAAGGGCGTCAGCGGCCCGAAGAATCCAGCCGCCCCCGGCACTCCAGGTCCCCAGGTGGTCCACCACGAGGCGCACATCCACGCCCCCGCAGGGGCCTCCTGAAAGAGCGCAGGAGTTCGCAGCCCGTGGTGTCGTCCCCCCAGGCGTATATCTCCCCGTATAGGCTGTGCCGGGCCTCGCGAATCTGGGTGCGGGTGGCCTCCAGGATGGATCCACCAGAGGCGAAGAGGACCGCTATATTCTCCGCCGACTGGGGGAAGGCGTTCCGAGCCCCGTGATGCAACAGCCGCTGCCAAAGGCTGGCTACGCGCACCCGCCAGGGGAGGGGGAAGGCATACCCTCCGTGATCAGGGGGATCAGAACCGCACTCCAAGTCCCACCCGCCAGCCATCCAGCCGGGCCCAGGTGTAGAGCTCCTCGTTGTCCGCGCCGCCCTCCAGCATTCGGTAGCCGATATCCGTATGCAGGCGGGGCGTGGCCTGCCAGCGCAACATCAGGGCGGCGTCCACGGCACGGCCTTGCTTGGCCGCCAGGGCGTCCGCCTCGAAGACCGCCATCCAGTCGGGGGTCAGACGGCGGTTGACACTGAGGTGGGCGAGGGGCACGAAGCCCAGGTTGCTGTTGCCGGCGCTCACGCTGCCTTGCTCCAGCTGAACTTTGGCATCCCGGATCTTGGCGGTAGCGCCCACCTTCACAGCCCAATCAGACCCCATCTCCAGGGTGTAGCGCCAGGTAGCGCGCCAGCTGTTGAAACGATAGGTGCCGCGGGTGGGCTGGCCCGCCTGGAAGGTGCGGCCCTCATAGACCACCGGTTGGCGGAAAGTGCCCGTGCCTGAGGCCTCGAAGGGCGCCAGCAGCACCCTCAGCCCTTGTCGAGCATTCAACTGCCAGCTGGCGTCGATCCGAAACGCGGTAGAAGGCCCCGAGCCCAGGAGCTCGGGAAACGAGAACGTGGTGCCGGTGAGGCTCGGCTTGCGCACCTCGTTCAGGCGCATCTGCCACGCGGTGGCTTCCAGGCTCACGACGATCTGAGCCGGAAGCATCAGCCCCGCTGCCACCACCAGGCCCAAGCGAAAGGTTCGGAACATGACCATCCTCCATGCCTCCCCAACGCTCGTGGGATCCGTTTGGATGGGAAGCGCAGAGGTATCAACCCGACACCCACGCCTTCAGGGCCTCCCGTCGGTGAGCGAAGATCCGCGCCACATCCCGCTTCACGAAGGGCAGCGCCAGGGCGCCCAGCCAGCCGAAGGGCAGGCGATAACGCACTTCGTCGGTCATTCGAGTGCCACCATCAGGGGTGTCCTCGAAGGTGTGGAGGTGGTACCAGAGGGCGTAGGGCCCCTTGATCTGGAGGTCCTCGAAGCGCTGCCCCTCGCGCCAGGAGGTGATGAGGGTGCGCCAGCGCAGGGGCAGGCCATGCAGCCTCAGGGTGTAGTCGTAGACCGCGCCCTCCCCCACGGGCAGGGGCTCCGGCGTCTGGATGCGGAAGCCTAGCCACGCAGGCGTGAGGCGCTCCAGGTTGCGGGGATCGCTGAAGAAGGCGAAGACCTCGGCCCGCGGCAGGGGCAGGTCGGTGGTGGTGCTGAAGGTCTGGGTAAATTCCATCTTTGCGGCACCTTCTGAATACGGCTCAGGTCGTAGCCCTGACCTTCCAGCATCTGCAGAAGGGTCTGGTACTGGGCTTCGGGAATCTCCGGCCGTCGGGACATGATCCACACGAAATCCCGTTTCTCCCGACCAATCACGGTGACGCCACCCTCCTCCGAGAGATGCACGATGCGGTAGTCGGCCTTGATGGGCCACACAAAGCGCATGCCCCAAACCGCGTTGCTCATCCGGTCCAACACGAAGCCCCGTGGCTCATAGCGCTTCATGGGACCGTCAAAGGCGCCCTTGCGGAAGGTGAAGGTGGTGGCGATGGTGCCATCGGCCTCCAGCCGGTAGGACTCCACCGCATTGTGAGCGCCCTTCTCGATGAAGGTGGGGATGCTGGCGATGACGTACCAATCGCCCATGAAGGCTGCCAGATCCACCTTGGGCTCGGTGCGCAGGGGCGCCATCCGGGGCCGGGCGCAGCCCCAGACGCCAAAGAGGGATGTTGTGAGCAGGAAGAAGGACAACGCGGTAGCGGACTTCATGGCGTCTGGACCTCCACCAGGATCTCGTTGGTGCGCATGAAGCTCGGCATGAAGGGCGGGTCGTACCGCGCCCAGACTGGTACCCCAGTGGCCTTCAGTCCTTCTGCCACCAGGGCGGCGTTGAGCTTTTCCAGGTGAGCCTGATAGCGAGCTTCGGACCAGTTGCCGCGGTAGGCCAGGGCCGCCACTCGTCGGGCGGGCACTTCGGCGAAGATCACTCGACCATCCTTTGGCGCCGGCAGGGAGGCCAAGGTGAAGCTGGAGGGCATCATGAACTGCACCAGGAAACCCCCACCCATAGGCGTGAGGCGGGTCCCATCCGGAATGGGCGCCATGGCCACAGGGGCGGTCATGGCGATCTTCTGCCCCGTGCCGTTGCCCCCGAAGATGTAGCCCGCTAGGCGGCGGAAGCCCTCATTGCCTGCGGCTTCCATGGGCCCGTCCACCGTGGTCTGAGCGACCACATAAGGGCGGTACTGGCGGATCTCCAAGCTCGAGGCACGACGTTCGATGGTGAAGGAAGGGCGTTCCGTGGCCATGAGGGACACTCCAAGGGTCAGGGCGGGGATGAGGGCGGTGGGGCGCATGGTGACCTCCTGACTCCTTAACGCCGCGGGATGCCTCACGGATGGGGCGAATTACCCAGAAGGCTGGCGGGCTCAGCGGCAGGCATCATAGGGAGGTCGGGAAGATCGGCCGGATTCCCCGCCCGTCCTCCCCCACGCCTTCAGGTGGCTTATGGGCATAGCGCGAATCCTTCTCACAGGGGCCACGGGCTATGTCGGGGGCCGATTGCTCACGCGCTTGGAAGACGCCGGTCGATCCGTGCGCTGCCTGGCGCGGCGACCCGAAGCGCTCCAGGGGCGCGTCGGCGAAGGCACGGAGGTCGTCCAAGGGGATGTCCTCACCCCGGCCACCCTGCCTTCCGCCTTCGAGGACATCGACACCGCCTACTACTTGGTGCATGCCCTGGGCTCCACCGGGGATTTCGAAGCCCAGGATCGGGCGGCGGCGGCCCACTTCGCCGAGGCCGCCCGCGTGGCGGGGGTGCGCCGGATCATCTACCTCGGCGGGTTGGGGAATCCGGAGGAGGCGCTGTCGCAGCATCTGCGCAGCCGACAGGAGACCGGTGCGGTGCTCCGAGAGCACCATCCCGAGGTGCTGGAGTTCCGCGCGTCCATCGTCCTGGGCTCCGGCAGCCTTTCCTTCGAGATGTTGCGGGCCCTGGTGGAGCGCCTGCCCGTGATGATCTGTCCGCGGTGGGTGCGGGTCCTTGCCCAACCCATCGCCGTGGAGGATCTGCTGACCTACCTGATGGAGGCCGCCGAGCTGCCCGACGGTCCCTCCCATATCTTCGAGATCGGGGGGCCGGATCGTGTCTCCTACGGCCAACTGATGCAGGAATACGCCCGGCAGCGAGGACTCAAGCGTTGGATGATCCCTGTGCCGGGCCTGACGCCCCATCTCTCCAGCCTGTGGCTGGGGCTGGTGACGCCCCTCTATGCGCGGGTGGGCCGCAAGCTCGTGGAGAGCCTGCGCAACCCCACGTTGGTGTCCAACGACATGGCGCTGCAGACCTTCGCCCTGCGTCCCAGAGGAGTCGTCGAAGCCATGACGCGAGCCCTGAGCTTCGAGGATGGCACCTTCGCCCAAACGCGCTGGTCCGATGCGCTTTCCTCCAGCGGGAATCCCAAGGCCTGGGGCGGCGTACGTTTCGGTTCGAGACTCGTGGACTCCCGCACGGTGCGGGTTTCTGTGCCCCCCGAGGCCGCCTTCGCCCCGATCCGGCGCATCGGCGGCGCCACGGGCTGGTACTACGCCAACGCCCTGTGGTCCCTGAGGGGGTTCCTGGACCTGCTCGTGGGCGGCGTGGGCATCCGTCGCGGTCGGCGGGATCCCGAGTCCCTCCAGGTGGGAGATGCCCTGGACTTCTGGCGGGTGGAACGCTTCGAGCGGCCCCGCCTGCTGCTGCTTCAGGCCGAGATGAAGCTCCCGGGGCGCGCCTGGCTGGAGTTCGAGGTGGAGGCGGGGGCGGAGGCCCCCGGCAGCACAGTGCGCCAGACCGCCATCTTCGACCCCGTGGGTCTGCTGGGACTCCTCTACTGGTACGCCATCTGGCCCCTGCACCAGGCCATCTTCGCGGGCATGCTCCGCAACCTCGCCCGGGCGGCAGAGGAGGAAGCGGCAGACTCCTGCGGGCCATGAGCGAGCTCTTCTTCACGGTCTCGGAGCGCAACCGCGAACTGCGGGTGTTGAACGAGGAGCTGGAGACCCGGGTCCTCGCACGCACGCGGGAACTGGAGGAGGCCAATGAGCGCCTGTAGAGGCTCTCCACCCAGGATGACCTCACGGGACTGCCCAACCGCCGCTTCGCGCACCTCAGCCTCAACCAGCTCTGGCTGGAACGAAAAAGGCACGGCGATGCCCTCTCCGTGCTCATGCTGGGCGCGGACCACTTCAAGACCGTCAACGACACCTACGGCCACGCCCAAGGGGACGCCCTGATCGTGGAACAGGGCCGCCGGATGAAGGCCAACGTCCGAGCCAGCGCCATCGTCTGCCGCATGGGGGGTGACGAGTTCCTGGTGATCTGTCCCCGCAGTCCGCGGGAAGGGGGCTTCAAGGTTGCGGCGAACATCCTGGCGGCCTCCCTGCCCTTCAAGACCGATTCCGGAGCAGTGTGTTGGGATGGCGCCATGAGCATTGGCGTGGCCGAAGCGGTGGATCCGCTGGAGAGCCCCGATGCCCTGCTACAGGCGGCGAACCGAGCTCTCTACGTAGCCAAGCGTAAGGCCGGACATCGCATCGAGGGGTGACCGCAGCCCCTCCTAGTGAGGCAGCAGCACGGTGTCGATGACGTGAATGAGGCCATTCAAAGTCGCGATATCCGCCTTCGAGACCACCGCGTTGTTGATCCTTACACCGGCTGTCGTATCAATCCGAATGTCCTGCCCCTGCAAGGTGGTGGCCTTGGTGAGCTTCACCATATCGCCGGATGCCACGCGACCCGAGACCATGTGGTAGGTGAGGACGGCCTTGAGCCTGGGGATGTCTTTCAGGAGGGCTTCCACGGTGCCTGGGGGCAGCTTGGCAAAGGCGGCATCGGTGGGGGCGAAGACGGTGAAGGGCCCGGCGCCTTTCAGGGTTTCCGCGAGCCCTGCAGCTTGCAGGGCAGCGGCAAGGGTCTTGAAGGATCCTGCCGCCACGGCGGTGTCCACGAGGTCCACCTTGGCGTGGCGGTGAACGGTCTTGGTGTCCGCAGCGTGGGCCAGGATGGCGGGGGCGGACAGGGCTAGCGCAAGCGTGATGTGGTTCATGATCCAGCTCCTTGGGGGGCCCCTTGGCTGGGGTTACTTCCTTAACGCCAGGCCCCCGTGTCTGGATGGCATCGTCTGAACATTAGTCGTCGCCGCGGACCGCCAGCGAAGGCGTGGTGGCCCCGGAATCCCGGGCAACCTGCGAAAAGGGCCGGGTTCCTGTCAGACAGTGGGAGGAGACACCCGCATCGCCCCTGAGATCAGGCGTTCTCAGCCTCTGGGTTCGGGTGACCGAAGAAACAGACATGAGTCTGCTTTCCGCCCCCAATCCGGCGATCCCACTGGACCTCCTGCCCACCGCAGCCCTCATCGCGGATGCCTCAGGAGCCCTCGTGGCGGCAAATTCCATGGCGTCGGCCCTCCTGGGACGCACCCGGGAAGAACTCCTCCAGTGCCGTGTCAATACACCGCGGGATGTCGTGGGGGAGGATGGCCTCCCCTTGGCGGTAGAAGGTTGGCCGATGGTGCAAACCCTCGCCACCGGGCAACCTTCGGAACGCCTCGTGGGTCTGATGCAGGCCAGCGGCGACCGGCTCTGGCTGAACGTGAGCGCAATGCCCCTGCCGGATGGTGGCACCCTCGCCACCTTCCTGGACCACACCCCTCAGCACCATGCCCGCACCCTCCTCAAGGCACGGGCCCGAATCCATGAGATCGCCCAGCGGGGGACCCTGGAGGATGTCCTTCGCGCCACGCTGGACGAGACGGAGGATCTCACCGGAAGCTGCATCGGCTTCTACCACTTTGTCGAAGCCGATCAGGTGACCCTCTCCCTCCAGGCTTGGAGTACCCGCACCGCCGCGCACTACTGCCGCGCAGAGGGCAAGGGGCAGCACTACGGCGTGGACAAAGCAGGGGTCTGGGTCGATGCCATCCGACTCGGTCGGGCGGTCATCCACAACGACTACGCCAGCCTCACGCACAAGAAGGGCCTCCCGGAAGGCCATGCCGCCCTCATCCGGCAGCTGGTGGTGACGGTCCAGCAGCGGGGTCGAATCGTGGCCATTCTCGGGGTGGGAAATAAGGCCACCGATTACACCGAACAGGATGTCGTCCGAGTGCAAGAGTTGGCGGATTTGGCCTGGGAGATCGCGGATCACAAACGGACCCGGGAATGGTTGAAGCTCAGGGATCAGGCCCTCGAACAGAGCCTGAATGCCTTCATGCTGGCGGACGCCGAGGGACACCTGCGGCATGTGAATCCCGCTTTCCTTTCCAGCTGGGGCTATCGAGATCGGCAAGACGTGCTTGGGCGGGATCGCCTGGACTTCTGGGCCGACCGAGAGGCCGCCCGAGCCCTGGGCCAAGAGGCCATCCGCAAGGACCAGGCCACGGCGGACCTGCTCGCCCTGCGGTCAGATGGCAGCACTTTCCTGGCGGAGGCGAGGCTCAGCACCGCCAAGGACGCCCAAGGCCGCCTCCTCGCGATGCTGGGCACGGCCTCGGATGTGAGCGCCCAGCGGCAAGCCCTCCGGGACGTCCAGGAACAAAAGGAAGCCCTGGAGCAATTCTTTCAGACCAGTGTGGACCTCCTCTGCCTCGCGAATACGGAGGGTCGATTCCTGCGCGTGAACGACGCCTGGTCCCGCCTCCTCGGCTACCCGCCTCAGGAGCTGGAAAACAGCCTCTTCCTGGACTTGGTTCACGCCGAGGACCTGCCAGCCACCCTGGAGGCCATCGCGCACCTGGCGCAGGGACAACCTGTCATCGATTTCGTGAACCGATACCGAGCCATGGATGGCACTTGGCACAATCTGGAATGGCGCGCCCTGGCTCGGGACGGAATCATCTACGCCGGAGCCCGCGACATCACCGATCGCCTGGCCTCGGAGGCCGATCTTCGTCGCTCCACAGAACTGCTCCAGGAGTCCCAGCAACTGGCTCAGGTCGGCGGCTGGGAGCTGGATCCGGCCACGGGCGCGCTCTATTGGACCGATGAGACCTTCCGCATTCACGATCTGGAACCCAACGCTGCCATGCCTACGGTGGAGGAAGCGGTGGCGTTCTATGCCCCCGACAGTCGCCCGATCATCGCGCAAGCGGTCCAACGGGCCCTGGAGGATGGCACACCCTTTCGGTTGGACCTGGAACTCGACACGGCCCTGGGACACCGGATCTGGGTGCGGGCCAGCGGCCACGCGACCCGTCAGGAAGGTCAGAAGACGGTCATCAGCGGTGCCTTCCAGGACATCACGGAACAGAAAACCTCCGAGGCAAAGCTGAAAGAGGCCTTCGAACTGTTCAGCGCCTTCCTCGCCCATTCCCCGATTTACGCTTTCATCAAAGAGGTCACTGCCACCGAGAGTCGGGTCATTTTGGCCAGCGATAATTTTGTGGACCTCGTAGGCATCCCCGGCAGGGAGATGATGGGCAAGAATATGACGGAGCTGTTCCCCGCCGATTTTGCCGCCAAGATCACTGCGGATGACTGGCGCACCGTCCAGAACGGCGAGGTGCTTCGCCTGGATGAAGGCCTGTTCGGCAAGCACTACACCACCATCAAGTTCCCATTGATGCAGGGCGACCGGATCCTGTTGGCGGGGTACACCATCGACATCACCGAGCGCGAACAGGACGCCGAAGCCCTGCGCGCCCTGAACGAGCGCCTCGCCCTGGTGTCCGAGGCCGTGGCCCAGAGCCCCAGCAGCGT
>CAYQAS010000047.1:0-29767 GCA_964415525.1 uncultured Solibacteraceae bacterium | reverse complement strand
GTAGCTCTCTTCCTTCAGCGTCACCAACTGGTGCGCAAGCCCCTGGGCCTGCAGTTCCTTGGCCTGGGTCTCGGTAACAAAGGCCTCGTCGCTGACGGAATAGAGACCTTCGTATTCGTGCTTGTAGATGTCGCCCTTCGCCAGCAGCTGTCGGAAACGCTCCTGCACCACGGCCTTGTGGGCGGCGTGGGTGGTGCGCACAAAGTGGTCCACCGTCAGGCCCATCTGCTTCCAGAGGTTCTCGAAATTGGGCGCGACTTCATCCACCAGCTGTTGCGGTGTGATGCCGCGACCGGCGGCGGTCTTCTCGATCTTCTGCCCGTGCTCGTCCGTGCCGGTCAGGAAGTAGACGTCCTCGCCAAGCATGCGGTGATGGCGGCTCAGCACGTCCGCCAGCACCGTGGTGTAGGTGTGGCCGATGTGCGGCTTGTCGTTCACGTAGTAGATCGGCGTGGTGACGAAGAAGGGCTTGGACATGCGTGCTCCAGGACCCTCCAGTGTAGCGCGGCGGATCGGGCTCCCGAAGGCTCGGGGCCCGTCGCGGGGCGATCCATTCCAGCACGTGCGGGACCAGGGCTCTGGCGCGCTGCACGGCCCATGGCTTCATCTGCACCGGCCCCCACGGGAATCCGTGCGGCGGGAAGTCTCATGCTTTCGCTCATGGGAACCCGAAAGAAGCTGGAAGAATCGCCTCAGGAGTCGCCCAGAACCTGACGGATGCCGTCCCGAAACGGTGTGCGCCGAAGGTCCCCCAGTGCCTCTAAGCGGGAACAGTCGAGGTGACAGTCCCGGGGCCGGAGCGCCCCCCCCGAGGAGCCCGCCACCGGAAGAATCCGGATGGAGTCCCGCCGATCCGCTTTCGCCAGCTGATGGGCCATGTCCGCCTTGGTCAGGGCCTCATCTCCGCTCCAGTGGCTGATGCCGGAAAGCCGGAGTCGGGCCATCAGCCCCACGACCGCCGCCACATCCGGCGTAAAGGTCGGGTAGCGCACCGCCCAGGCATCCATGGAATGCATACGCTCCGGCGCGGCCCGAAGGTTTTGCAGCAACTCGGTCACGGCGCTCTCCGTCAGGTCCGAAGTGGGGCCATAGAGGATGGGCACCCGGAGGATCCCGAAGGCCGGATGTGCGCCTAAAACCACCTGTTCGCCTTCTCGTTTGCTGCGACCGTATGCATTCATGGGATTCGGCACATCGTTGGGATGGTAGGGCGGACACGTTCCGTCAAAGACATAGTCCGTGGAGATGAAGAGCATCCAGGCCCCAACCTCCCGACAGGCCTCCGCCAGCGCCCGCGTCCCGCCAACGTTCAGCGCCGCCGTGCCCTCGGGATCGCTTTCACACGCATCGGGATGGCGCTCCGCCGCGGCGTGGACCAGAACGTCCGGGCGGTGCAGCAGGACCCAGTTTCGTGCGGCCTCGGCATCACGCAAGTCCACACGATCCAGCCCCTGTCCCACACGGCGAAAGGCCGCGCCCCGCACCTCGCAGGCGGCTTCCGCCTGGAAGGCCGCCATCACGGCGCGCCCCAGCAGCCCCGAAGCACCGGTGACCAGAACCTTCATGCTTTCCTCCAGGAACGATTCAGGCTCACACACGCTCGCCCTCAAGCCGGGGAGTGCCCCCCGCAGCAGGCGGTCTGCATCTGATGCCCTGGGCTCTGGGCGTAGAAGCCGAACTTCTGCAGAAGGGCGTATTTGGGCAGGATGTTGCCGGTGACGTCGATGTGGAAGAACCCCGGAAAGAGGTCCGGATTCCCCTGGATGAAGGCATAGATGGCCGCGTGTTCCGGCGGAATGTGGATGCTCCCATCCACCCGCACCTCGTGGCCTGTGAACATGTATTCGGGAAAGAGCTCCGGGCAGAATTCGAGAGTCGAGGACTTGCGAAGCTCCTGGTAGAGCGGTGTCTGGGGCAGGAGACAGAGCATGGACGGCAGCACCCGGGCACCCATGGTCCGCACGGTGATCATCTGGAGCAGGGTTTCCTCGAAGTCCGCCATGGTCTCGAAGGGGAAGCCCCACATATAGAAGGCGTCTACCGCAGGAAAGATGCCCACCGCCTCAGAGATCACGCGCAGGGCGTTCTCGCTGTCGAAGCCCTTCACCACCCGGGAGAGCACGCGGTCCGAGGCGCTCTCGATGCCGTAGCGGATCTCCACGCAGCCCGCTTCCCGCATGGCCTCCATGGTGGCCACGTCCGTCAGGTTCACCCGCCCGAAGGCCTTCCACCGGACCTTGAGCCCGCTGTCGAGGATGGCCCGGCTCAGCTCCCGGGCCCGCTCGGGGGAGGCGACGAAATACTCGTCCTGGAACAGGAAGAGGTCCGAGCCCGTGCGGACGTGAAGCTCTGTCATCTCCGCCACGATGCTGCGGGCGCTTCTCAGGACAGGACGCCGGCCCCACACCGGGGCGACGCTGCAGAACGAGCAGTCGAAGGGACATCCCCTGGAGCTGATGATGTTGATCCCGGCATACCGGGGCAGGTCCACGAGGTGGTAGGCGGGAGGCGGGAGGGCGTCCAGATCCTGGATGCGGAGGGCGGGCGGATTGACCCGCGCGGAGATGCCGTCGTGCCAGGCAATGCCGTTCACCCCCGTAAGGTCGCGACGGACCGACCCAGCGAGCGATCTGCCGCCCTGCACCGCCCGCACCAGTTCCACCACGGTGCGTTCCCCCTCCCCGATGCCGATGGCGTCGATCCAGGGGCAGCGCTCCAGCACGAGCCGCTCCACGCTGAAGGCCCCCACGCCCCCCAGGACAAGGCACACGTCCGGATGACACGCCTTGAATCGACGCAAAGCCAGCAGCGTGAAGGGCAGCAGGTTGGCCATGCAGCTGACCATGAAGATAGGCGCGGGATCCGCCATGAAGTTGACGATGGCGTCTTCGGTGAAAGGATCCGGCCGTTCGCACGTCTGGTAGTCCCTGAAGTCCACCTGGAAGCCTGCCGCCTCTAGACTGGCCGCACAGTAGAGCGGACCAAGGGGCAACTGGACCTCCCGCTCGGTCCGTTCCAGGAACCGCAGGTAGAGCATGTTCAGATTGACGAAGGTGACATCGGCCATGGTCGATCCCATCAGTTGGCGGCCATCATCCAGCGCCCGAGTTCGCTGAAGTCCAGGGTTGCCTGGGTGAGCGTGCCCTCCCGCTCCGTGAGCACGTGGGGCACGTTCCGGCGGCCGAGGGCCCCCGCGAGAGCCACCACCTGGGCGTATTCGGGATCCGCCTTGCCCACGATGTGGTTCAGGGCCGGCGGCATGGGATGAATGTCCTGCAGCAAGGCATCGCTGCTCGTCTTCCAGTCCCCTTCGGGTACGCCCCCCAGGAAGATGACGCGCCTGAAACGGCTGGGGTGGGGCGGCAGAAAGGTCGCCTTCCAGGCAAGGGGCGTCGAGGCGCCCCGGCCGCAGAGGTAGCGCTGGGCCGGATCCACCCGGTATCGCTTATCGAAGTCCTCGAGGATTCTGGTTAAGTCGCCCACCAACTGGACTTGGCGCTCCGGCGTCGGGGCCTCTTCCGTCCAGTTCACGGACACCAGGTTGAAGCCCAGAGCATCGGCGGCGCGGTGCCAGCGCTGCACATTGGCCAGGCAGGTCTCCCCCTGATCGTGGAGCGCCACCAGCACCGGGCGAGGTACCGAAGGCGCCGCCACGCTGCTGGCGGGCAGGTAGACATAGCAGGTGTGCCCCCCGAGGGACATCCACAGCTGGTTTGCACCGGGTTGGATTTGAGGGGAAATGCCCCCCGAAGAGCCGCCCGCGCACCCACCACAGACGAGCATGGCCGCCCCCGTGACCATGGCAATCACGGAGGAAGACACCGCCTTGCAGAAACCGTTCCGGTGCCCACTCGGGGGAATCACCAGGCACTCCGACATCCGCGCCAGCCCCTCAGGCTTCATGATGCGCAGAAGGCGGGTCTCGATGGGATCCAGGTCGAGGCATCGAGACTGAGCCGCCGTGCAGGGATCCAAAGCCAACTGGCGCCGGAAACCCTCGTCCAGGGCTGCCAAGGTCAGAACCTGCTCCACGCCCTGGGGCAGGAGCCGAACATCCACCGAGGTCTCCATGGGCCTTCCGCCCACGATCGTGATGGATTCCTCAGGGGCCTGGCGTGCAGTCATGGCGATGCCTCCACCCTCCCAGCCTGCCAGATTTTCAGTTCATGGTGCGGAGCCATGCAACCGGCCCACGGAATCAGCCTTGAAAGAGGGTCAAACGGTCAGACCTCCCGTCGATCCAGGGCTTCACGGAAGGCCTTCAGGAACGCTCCCGCAGCCTCGGCTTCATGACCGGGAGCCGCGGTTTCGAGGGCGCGCACCAAGGCGCTGCCGACGATAACGCCATCGCAAGCATCCGCCAGGGTGCGCGCCTGCTCGGGCGTGCTCACGCCGAAGCCCGCCAGCAGAGGCGTCTCCGTCCGGCCCTTCATGCGCCGGAGGAAGGGCGCGGTGTAGTCCGCCACATCCTGCCGGGCGCCGGTGACGCCGAAGAGCGCCACGCCATAGAGGAAGGGCGGATCCAGCGCCAGCGCCACTTCCAGGCGGTCCTCCAGCGAATTGGGTGCCACGAACTGCACGAAGGGCGGCACGCCCGGAGCCGCAAGCAGAACCTGGCTCTCCGTCGGGAGGTCCGGCACGATGAGCGCCCCGATGTCCGCAGCCTCACAGCGCCGCCCGAGTTCGGAAGCGCCCAAGGCCAGGAAGGGATTGGCATAGCCCATGAGCACCAGCGGCACGCCGGTCTTCCGAGCGGCATAGGCTTCCGCCAGCTCCAGTGCACCTGATAGCGACATCCCCTGCCCCAGCGCCACGTTCGACGCCGCCTGAATCACCGGACCATCCGCCAGGGGATCGGAAAATGGCACACCGAGCTCGATGAAATCCGCCCCGGCTTCCGCCAGCGCACAAAGCACGTCGACCGTCACTTCCGGAGTCGGAAATCCCGCACAGACATAGGGCGCCAGCAGCTTGCGGGTGGCACGGCGCTCACAGACATAGGCATGAAAGGACATCAAAGACTCCATAGGAATGACGAGTTCACGGAACGCGCCACAAAGCAGCAACAGTGGCTGGGCCTTTCGCCCGAAACCGTGGACGGCCGTTTACGCTCCAAGTGCCATCCATTGCATCCCTTGCATCCTTGTTTGAATTCATATTGAAGGGAGCATAAACAAGGATGGAAGGGATGAAAGGGATACTGATCTGAGGCTCGTTCTCAGTACATATTCATCGAGATCCTTGTCCCCACGACCGCTGAGGCAGAGGGCCACGAGGCTGTCCTTGGGGAACTGCCCGGCACGGCGCAAGACGCTGGCGAGGGCGTGGCTGCTCTCGAAGGCGGGGATGATGCCCTCTAACCGGGACAAGGTGCGGAAGGCCTCCAGGGCCTCGGCATCCGTCACGTGCTCGTAGCGCACACGGCCCGTGTCCTTGAGGTGGGCGTGCTCGGGGCCCACGCCGGGATAGTCGAGGCCGGCGCTGATGCTGTGGGCTTCCTGCACTTGGCCATCCGCGTTCTGGAGCAGGTAGCTCATGGCGCCATGGAGCACGCCGGGACGCCCCAGGGTGAGGGTCGCGGCGTGGCGTCCATCCAGGCCTTCGCCCGCAGCCTCCACGCCCGTGAGTTGGACATCGTCTGCCAGAAACGGGTGGAACATCCCCATGGCGTTGGACCCGCCGCCCACACAGGCCACGACCTCATTCGGCAGTCGCCCGTGCTTTGTGAGGCACTGGGCGCGGGTCTCGCGACCAATGACGCTCTGGAAGTCCCGCACCATGACCGGGTACGGGTGCGGCCCCACGACGCTGCCGATGAGGTAGTAGGTGTCCTGCACGTTCGCCACCCAGTCGCGGATGGCCTCGTTGGTGGCGTCCTTTAGGGTGCGGCTGCCGCTCATGGCGGGAATGACCTTGGCGCCCATCAGCTCCATTCGGAGCACGTTGGGCCGCTGGCGGCGCATGTCCTCCTCCCCCATGTAGACCTCGCAGGCCATGCCAAGGCGTGCCGCGGCGGCGGCGGTGCCCACGCCATGCTGCCCCGCGCCGGTCTCCGCGATGATGCGGGTCTTGCCCATGCGCTTGGCGAGCAGGATCTGCGCCACGGTGTTGTTCACCTTGTGAGCGCCGGTGTGGTTGAGGTCCTCACGCTTCAGCAGCACCGTCGCGCCAACCTGCTCCGAGAGGCGCCGCGCGTGGTAGAGCGGCGTGGGCCGGCAGGTAAAGGTGGACAGAGCCTCGTCGAGTTCCTGGTGGAAGGCGGGATCCGACTGGGCCTCGGCGTACGCCGCCTCCAGCTCCCGAAGGGCCGGAAACAGGGTTTCGGGGACAAACTGACCACCGTAGGGACCGAAGAAACCAGGGCGAACCGCGCGTTCATTTCGCATCACAGCTCCAATCAACAGGGACTCTAGACATTCACTGGCCATTTTCAGTCATCCCCTTCATCCCCTTCATCCCTGTCAAATAGGCCTTTTCTAGGGGTGTCGGAACCGAAGAAATCAGGCCCCTTGCACCTACCGTTGGAATGAAAAGCAGTAGCAACAGGGATGCAGGGGATGTAAAGCAGGATGGGTTCAAAGCACTGAAAGCCGGTTGAAGAGGGCTTTCATACGAACGTGATCCTTGACGCCCGGGCTCGATTCCACGGCGCTGTTGACGTCTACAGCGTGTGGGCGGACGACGGTGATGGCCTCAGCGATGTTCTCGGGGCCGATGCCTCCCGCCAGCACCAGCGGGCGCTGTCGGGCAATTCGAGATGCTAAATCCCAGTCGGCCCGAAGCCCAGTACCACCGAGCACCCCCGGCAGAGACGCGTCCACCAGCACCAAGTCCGCGGGACTGGCCTGGGCTTCTTCCACCGAACGGACGACCTTCAGCGCGGGGCTCACTTTGCGCTGGAGATCCGCGGATTCATGCCCGTGCAGTTGCACCGCGGTCAGCCCCACGAAGTCTGTGATCCGCTGCATGTCCTCGGCGGTGGCATCCACGAAGACGCCGACACAGCGTGCATCTCCCGGCAGTCGCTCCCGGATGGCTCGGGCGGATTCCGGGCTCACGAAGCGGGGACTCTTGGGGACGAAGATGAAGCCCAGGGCCGAGGCGCCCAGTTCCCAGGCCAGCGCCGCATCCTCGGCGCGGGTGAGCCCGCAGACCTTCACGGGCAGGCGCCCCGGGATCCCGGCGAGCCGGAATGGAGCGCGCACCTCAGGCATGGGCGCCCTCCAGGAAGCCCCGTAGGGCCTCGCCAGGAGCTTCGTGGCGCATGAAGCCCGTGCCCACCAGGACGGCACCGAAGCCGAGCGCCCGCATGCGTTCCAAGTCCGTCGCCGCCTCCAGGCCGCTCTCCGCGACCTTGAGGAAAGCCTGTGGAAGGCGCGGCGCCAGCCGGCGGCTGAGGTCGAGATCCATCTCCAGGCTGTCGAGATCCCGATGGTTCACGCCCACCAGGGACAGGTCGAGACCCGCCACCTTCTCCAGGTCCGCCTCGCTGTGGAGCTCCACCAGCGCCGCCATGCCCAGGGCCCGAGCGGCGCCGTGCAGGTTGGACAGCGTCTGACGATCGAGACACTTGGCGATGAGGAGCAGGGCGTCTGCTCCGGCTGCCCGCACCTGGTAGACGTCCCGCAGGTCCGTGAAGAAGCCCTTGGCCAGCAGCGGCAGGCCGCAGGCGGTGCGGGCGCGGCCCAGGAAGGACAGGTCCCCGCCGAAATACGGCGCATCCACCAGCACGCTGAGGCAGGCAGCCCCGGCGGATTCGTAGGAGGCCGCCACCGACTCGACATCGAAGGCGGGGCGGATCACCCCCTGGGACGGACTCTTGAACTTCACCTCCGCGATCACCGCCGGTACAGGTTTGGCGCGCAGGGCACCGATGAAATCCCGAACCGGAGGTGCGGATTCGGCGGCCTGACGCAGCTGAATCAGATCGGCCATGGGGCGGTGCTGCAGCTCCGTGATGTAGTCGTCCAGCCAGCTCATGCCTGCTCCTTCCGCAGGGCTTCCAGCACCCGCAGCGCATTGCCGCTGTCGAGGGAAGCCTGCGCCAAGGTGAACCCCTCGGCCACGGTCTGAGCGCGGCCTGCCACGAAGAGGGCGCAGGCAGCGTTGGCGCAGAGCGCCTCCCGCACTCCGTTCCGCTCGCCGCGAAGCACCGCTTCCAGCAGCCGGGCATTCAGGGCCGAATCGCCTCCCAACAGTTCGTCCGGTCCCACGGTACGCGCACCGAAAGCCTCCGGCGCCAGTTCGAGCGGGTCGATGCGTCCCCCCTCCACGAGAAGCGCGCGCACCGGAGCGGTGAGGCTCACTTCGTCGTAGGGTCCCGGCGTGTGAACCACCAGCGAGCGCTCCGTGCCGAGGTTGCGAAGCACTTCCGCCACGGCATCCTGAGCCACGGCGCTGAAGACCCCCACCACCTGCCGCTTCACCCGGGCGGGATTGACCACCGGCCCCAGGAGGTTGAAGGCGGTGCGGAAGCCCAGGGCGCGGCGCACGGGGCCGATCTTGGCGAAGAGCGGGTGGTGGGCCGGGGCGTAAAGGAAAGCCAAGCCGATCTCCCGCAGCAGCCGGGCACTCTCATGGGGCTCGCGCTTGAGAGTGACGCCCAGGGCCGTCAGGACGTCGGCGCTGCCGGTGCGGCTGCTGACGCCGTGGTTGCCGTGTTTGGCCACGGGAACGCCCGCCCCCGCCACCACGAAGGCCGCGCCGGTGCTGAGGTTCACAGTGCCCTGCCCATCCCCGCCGGTGCCACAGAGGTCGATGGCGTCGAGTTCATCCACATCCACGGGAATCAGGCTCTCCCGCAGGACTTCCGCGAAGCCGGTCAGCACTTCCGCGCTCTCTCCCCGGATGTGCAGGGCCGTCAGCGCCGCCGCCAGCTGCTCCGGCGAGGCGGCATCCTCCCGAAAGGCCCGCAGGAGGGCCGCAGCCTGCTCCCGAGTGGCGGGCTCACCCGCCACGGTGCGGTGCAACAGATCCAGGCTCACAGGACCTCCACGGGGCAGAATTGAGCGATGAAGTTGGACAGGAGCTGTCCGCCCTGGGGCGTCAGAACGCTCTCCGGGTGGAACTGAAGGCCCACCACGGGATGCGTCACGTGCGCCAGAGCCATGAGGATGCCGTCTTCGGTCTCCGCCAGAGGCTTCAACTCCGCGGGCAATGAGGCGCGGTCCACCACGAGGCTGTGGTAGCGGCCCGCCTCCAGCGGATCCGGCAGGCCCGCCAGGATGCTCTCGCCCCGGTGCCACACCAGGCTCGCCTTCCCGTGCATGAGCTCGGGGGCGTGGACCACCTTGCCGCCATAGGCTTGGCCGATGGCCTGCATGCCAAGGCAGACGCCGAGGGTCGGGATGAACGGGCATGCGCCTCGGATGATCTCCAGCAGGTTGCCCGCCTGATCGGGATTGCCGGGGCCAGGGCTCAGGACGAGGTAGTCCGGGGCCAGGGCGCGCACGCCGGCGGCGTCGATGGCGTCGTTGCGCACCACCCGGATGTCGTCGTGGAGGGAGCCCAGCAGCTGGACGAGGTTGTAGGTGAAGGAGTCGTAGTTGTCGATGACGAGGAGCATGGGCGTGGCCTGGGTTCGCGAGTCTGGGTTCAGGGCATGAAGGGGACGGTGAAACCGGCGCGCTCGGTCCGGAGCAGGGGCGCGGCGGCGACGGGCTGGGCGGAACCCAGGGCTGCGTGGACGCTGGCCATCTTGTGGCGGCACTCGTCGAATTCCTTGTCCGGCACGGAGTCCGCCACGATGCCAGCGCCGGCCTGGATCTGCGCCACGCCATCGCGGATGACCGTGGTGCGGATGGCGATGCAGGTATCCAGCTGGCCTCGGTAGTCCAGGTAGCCCACGGCACCGGCATAGACGCCGCGGCCCACGGGCTCGAGGTCGTGGATGATCTCCATGGCCCGGATCTTGGGCGCACCGCTGACCGTACCCGCGGGGAAGGCGGCGAAGAAAGCGTCCACGGGATGCGCATCCTCCCGCAGGGTGCCGCTGACGCTGGAGACCAGATGCATGACGTGGCTGTAGGGCTCCACCACGCGGTACTCGTCCACCGACACGGAGCCATAGGCACAGACGCGGCCCACATCGTTCCGGCCGAGGTCCACCAGCATCACGTGCTCCGCCGCCTCCTTGGGATCCGCCAGGAGTTCCTGCTTGAGGCGCTCGTCTTCCGCAGGCGTGGCGCCCCGGGGCCGCGTTCCCGCGATGGGCC
Source organism: uncultured Solibacteraceae bacterium (assembly GCA_964415525.1). Lineage (GTDB taxonomy): Bacteria > Acidobacteriota > Holophagae > Holophagales > Holophagaceae > CAZPUI01. The sequence goes on along the minus strand of CAYQAS010000047.1, from coordinate 19,553 downwards.
GCACTTCCATGCGGCGGTCCACCACCCGCACCAGCATCTCCGGGGAGGCACCAAGGATGGTGGCGTCGTCCTGCTCCAGGAAGAAGTGGTAGGGGCTGGGATTCGCCATGCGCAGCAATCGATAGGCGTCGAAGGGGTCGCCCTCGAAGACCTGCCGCTCCTGGGTGGAGAGCACCACCTGGAAAATGTCGCCATCCACGATGTGGGCCTTGGCCCGCTCGACCCCTGCGACATAGGTCTCGCGGGCACCGGGCTCCGCGTGAGCGGGTCGCGGGGCGCCGCCCTCCAGCGGAATTGCCCGGGCGTGGGAAAGCAGCAGGGTGAGGCGGGCCAGACGCGCCTGGGCGCTGGCGAAAGCCTCCTCCGCGTCCTTGTACTCATCCAGCACCGCGTTGGCAATGAGGATGACCTTGGAGAGGACGTGATCGTAGACCACCAGGTCGTCGAAGCGCAGGAGGGTCGCATCGGGCAGCCCCAGGGGATCCGGCTTCACCGGCAGGCGCTCCACACTCGCGGCGCAGTTGTAGCCCAGGTAGCCCACGAACCCGCCGGAGAAGCGCGGCAGGCCTTCCACCGGCGCGGGACGGAAGGCGGCAAGACGGGCCTTCAGCGCCTCCGGAAGGCTGCCGTCCAGCACCGTCGTACCATTCACTCGGCGGCTTCGGACCTGTCCTTCCACACAAGTCAGGCGCTCCCGAGGCGCGATGCCCAGGATGCTGTAGCGCGCCACGTTCCGCCCGCCTTCCACGGATTCGAGGATGAAGCCCCGCTCTCCCATTCGGCGTGCCGCCAGGTAGAGGCTCACGGGGGTGAGGGTGTCCGCCGCAAGGGTCCGGACGAAGGGAATCACGTTGTGGTTCCGGGCGAGTTCCTTGAAGCGGCGTTCATCCATGGGTGTCTCCGATGTCTTCGAATGGCGAAAAGAAAACGGCCCGCCGGGGTTCCGACGGGCCGAAGGGCGCTGAGGCTCTGATTCAGAGGCGCGCGCACCTTTCCCGTTCGGGCTGTAGCCACCACCACCAGCTCTGACGGGCACAGGAACGATTCACGGACTGTCTCCAGGCGTTACTATCCGTAGAAACATCCAGCTCAGTCAAGCAGAAAGTTTCTATCCATAGAAACAATTCGTCTGCCTTCACCGCCCGTCTCGGTCACATCACCCAGACAAGGAACCTTCCGCGGTCTGTGGACGCTGGTCAGAGGCGGAGACGAGGCCTAACATGGCTGCATCCCACCCCAATCAAGCCATTCCAGCCCAAGTCACTCCCCCGGAGGCTACCCATGCTCAACATCGCCCTCTTCGGCCCTCCCGGAGCCGGCAAAGGCACGCAGTCGGAATTCCTGATCAAGGAATACAACCTGCACTACATCTCCACCGGTGACCTGCTCCGCAAGGAGATCGCCGCGGAGAGCCGCCTGGGGCTGGAGGCCAAGAACATCATCGCGTCCGGCGGGCTGGTCTCCGACGAGATCATCGTCCAGATCATCGAGAAGACCATCACGGAGAACCCCGAGGCCAACGGCTTCCTCTTCGACGGTTTCCCCCGCACCTACATCCAGTGCTACATCCTCGAAGGCCTGATGATCAAGCTGAACACCTCCCTCAGCTGCCTTATCAGCCTGGAGGTGGATGAGGAAGAGTCGGTCAAGCGCCTGCTGAAGCGGAGTCAGACATCCGGTCGCCTGGACGACAACGAGACGGTGATCCGCAACCGCATGCGTGAATACCAGGAGAAGACGCTGCCGGTGCTCCAGTTCTTCAAGGAGAAGGGCATCTACCGCGGTGTGAAGGGCGATAACACCATTGAGGAAGTGGGCCATGACATCCGCGCGATCCTCGACGAGGAGATGCGCAAGCGGATGGTGAACATCGTCCTCTTCGGCTATCCCGGCTCCGGCCGCGGCTCCCAGGGCAAGGCCCTGGCCAAGAAGTTCGGCCTCGAATACATCGCCACGGGGCCGATGCTGGACGAGGAGATCCGCCAGGGCACGGCACTGGGCAAGAAGGTGCTCGACATCTACGAGGGCGGTGCCCTGGTTCCCGATGAGATCGTGGTGCCCCTCATCGAACGGAAGCTGCAGGAATCCCGGGATGTGCGTGGCTTCATCTTCAAGGGTTTCCCGCGCACCCTCGTCCAGTCCTACATCCTGGACGGCATGCTCCGGAAGCTCGGCTCCCGCATCACGCAGGTGATCGACATCGAAGTCCCCACCTTGGAACTCATCCGACGCCTGGATGCCCGCAGCCAGACCGATCGGTGCATGCCCTACGACGCCACCACCGTGCGTATCGTCCAACGGCTCCAGGAGCACGAGCAGAAGACCCTGCCGGTGATCGAGAAATACGAGCAGCTCCACGACGTGACCAAGGTGAACGGCATGGGCAGCTTCGACGAAGTGTTCGAGCGGCTCTCGAGCATCGTCTCCCGCTGCTTCAAACAGAGCTGAGTCCCACCGGTACGCAAGAAGCGGCGCCGATGGGCGCCGCTTCTGCACTCAGGGAAATGATCTACTCGACCACTTCGGCCTTCTCGATGCGGTCCATGGGCTGGATGGACTGCACAACCTTGATGTCGGCCTCGCCGATGCACTTGCCGAACACGGTGTGCACGCCGTCCAGGTGCTGGACGTTGCGGCGGTCCCCGTTCACGACGAAGAACTGGCTGCCGCCCGTGTCCTTGCCGGCGTGGGCCATGGAGAGGGCGCCCAGTTCGTGCTTGTGGGGGTTGCCCACGGTCTCGCACTTGATCTTGTAGCCAGGGCCGCCGGTGCCGGGCAGGCCCTTGGCGCCTTCCTTCGTGTTGGGGCAGCCGCCCTGGATCACGAAGTTGGGGATGACGCGGTGGAAGGCCAGACCGTCATAGAAGCCATCGGCGATGAGCTTCAGAAAGTTCGCAACGGTGCCAGGGGCCTCGTTGGGAAAGAGTTCGATGTTGATGTCGCCCTTGGAGGTGACCAGCTTCACGCGGCTCATGGTGGCTCCTTCAGAATTGCCAAAGCGTAGAGCATACCCTCTGGGCCCGACACCACAAAGCATTGAACCTCATCGCCCGTCGGCGCATGGGAGGCCTGTGGCCCCGCAGCCCGGAAACCGTTAAAGTCGAATGTGAATGGAGGTCTGCATGAATATGAGTCGAGCCTTCGGGGCGGCTGCGCTGGTCTGTCTCGGCACCCTCGGGTGCACCAACAAGACCGCCACCATGCCCACCAAGAAGGTCCCGGCGGGCCTCGTGCGCATGGAGTTCGTCAACCAGCGCGGCAGTCTCACCAGCCGTCTGCGTCGCACGATCGCCGGTCCCGTGGATCTTGCGATCAACGGCGTGCGCATCCCCGTGGAGCAGGATCCGAAAGGCGGCAGCGCCCTGGAGATCCGCGGCCTCGCCGTGGGTAAGCACCGCTACTTCATCTCCAGTCCGCAGGATGCCTTTGGGATGGACCAGGGCGAATTCGAGGTGGTGGCGGGCAGCGGCACCTACCTTCTGCTCTTCAACCAGAAGTTCAACGCGGTGCTCTACGGCACCATCGAGCCCCTGCCCAAGGCGGAAGGTCTGCCCGGTGTGACCGCCAAGCTTCTCCGCTGAGTTCGTGCGTACCCGATTCCTTTTCGGAGCCGGCCTCCTGTTCATCGCATCCGGGGCCGGCTTCGTGCTGTACAAGGCCCGGGCCGTCGCCCGGGAGCTGACCGATCCGCCCTTCTACCGGCCGCAGCCCCTGCCGAGGGTGGAGGCCACCTATGCGGATCTCGCCCGGGGGGGCCAGGGGGACCCTGGAGGCACCTGGCGTTCCGAGGAAGTGGCCGGACTCCAAGTCTGGACCCTGACGCGCTCCACGCCTTCCCGTGGGCATGTCCTGCTGCTCCATGGTTTCGGAGACGACCGCTGGGGCACCAGCCCTGCCCTGCGCTGGTTCCCGGACCTGGACGCCAGCATCTTCACCTATCGGCGACGGGATGACATCCTCCGCGCCGGTGGCCAAACACCCATCACCTTCGGCGCCCGGGAGCAGGAAGACGTCGTGCAGGTCATTCACGCTTTGGAAGCACGAGGCATTCCGAGGAACCGCATCCTGCTCGCAGGGCGCAGCCTCGGTGCCTCCGTGGGACTGCTCGCCCTGGCCCGCCTGGAGTCAGAAGGCAGTCCCCTGGGAGGCATCCTTTGGGAGGGCGCACCCGCCTCCAGCCGGGACTTTGGCGAGCGTCTCGTGCGCGGTCCGGCGGATCGCTGGTGGCACCCCCTGATCGCCCCCAGCGCAGGCGCATGGGGCAGTTCAATGGCCGCACGCATGGGTGGCTATCGCGTCGATGAAACGGACTTGCGCCGAGCCCTTGAGGGGCGAGTGCTACGCACGCCCTCCCTTGCGTTCATCGCCACCCAGGACCGCCTCGCCCCGCTGGATCTACAGCGCTTTGCCGCTTCGCGCTTTGCGTGTTCCCAAGTGGTAGAAGTCCATACCTGGCACATCCACTGCGCGGAGACGCTCGGACCCGCCTATGGCGAGAGAATGCGGCAGACGTACAAACAATGGCTCCCAGCGGTGAGCCGGGAGCCATTGGACAAATGATGTCTATTCGTCGTCGCCTTCGTCGATCAGGCGGTTGCGAAGCTCCTTGCCCAGCTTGAAGTAGACGACGCGCTTCGGCGGCACCTGGATCGTCTGACCGCTGCGGGGATTTCGCCCCTGGCGAGCCTTCCGGTCGCGCAGACGGAAACTGCCAAATCCGCGCAGTTCGACACCGTCGCCGGTGCGCAGCGCTTCTACGATGCTTTCCAAGAAAGCATTCACCAATTCGTCCGCGTCCTTCTTGGAGAATTCGAGATTCTCCATCAGATGACGGGACAGATCGGCCTTGGTCAGCGTCTCCATGGGTTCCATGTGGGCTCCACTGGGGTGGGAGGGGGAAGATTCCCCATGAAACTCCCTTCCGGCATCCGGGTCAAGGGGGCAACTGACTCGGATGAAAGGATTTCCTGACAGGTTGACACCGTAGACCTCACCGAGAGGACTTCCTCACACAAAAACGGCGGACCCCGAAGGATCCGCCGCTCTGTCTTGGTGAGCGACGATCAGCCCAGCAGCCAGTCCAGGAGCCAACGCGGCCCCTCTCCGGTGGCTCCCACGGTGCGATAGTCCTTCTCGGAACTGACAAAAGCGCTGGAGAGGTCCACGTGGGCCCAACTCTCGTGCTTCACAAACTCCTTAAGGAAGAGCGCGGCCGTGATGGCGCCCCCCCAGCGAGTGCCGGTGATGTTCTTGACGTCCGCCACGTGGCTTCGCAGGCCATCGCGGTATTCCTCCACCAGCGGCATCTGCCAGAGATGCTCGCCCGTGGCGGCGCCAGCATCCACGAGGCGCTCCACCAGGCGCTGGTCCGTCCCCCAGATGGCGGAAACACCATCGCCCATGGCCACCAGGCTCGCGCCCGTGAGGGTTGCCAGATCCACGATGTGGTCGGCCCCGAGACCGCTGGCGTAATCCAAAAGGTCCGCCAGGACGAGGCGCCCCTCGGCGTCGCAGTTGAGCACTTCGATGGTCTTGCCGCCACGGCTCTTCAGGACGTCACCGGGTTTGTAGGCACTGCCGCTGGGGAGGTTCTCCACCAGCCCCAGGAGGCCCGTGACCTGCACCGGTGCTTCGAGGCGCGCGCAAGCCGCCAGGGTGGCCAGCACGATGGCGGCACCGGTCATATCATCTTTCATGGTCTCCATGCCGGAGGCGTCCTTCAGGGACAGACCGCCCGCGTCGAAGGTCACGCCCTTACCGACGAGCACGATGTGCTTCTTCGCCTTCTCCTTGGGGACGTACTCGAGTTTCACAACGCGCGGGGTGCGCACGGAACCCTGACCCACCGCCAACACGGCACGGAAGCCATCCTTCTCGAGTTCCTCGGGCCCCATGACCTCGACGCGCAGTCCAACCTCCTGGGCCAGAGCCTCGGCGCGCTGGGCGAAGGACTCGGGATGGAGGTCAGCGGGCGGGGTGTTGACGAGATCCCGGACGAGATGAGTGGCCTGAACGGAGGCCTCGACATGAGCCTGGCGCCGACGGGCCTTGCGCGTGTCTTCGCCATTCGTGAAGACCTCCACGTGTTCGAAGGCCTTCGGCTTGGGCTCCCCCTTGTAGGAGGCGAAGTCGTAGTCGCCCAGGAGCGCGCCTTCCAGCACGGCGATCTGCACCGCATCGTGGTCCAGATTGCTGGTGGAGGGAGACAGGATGCCTACCCGCTTCCATCCCTTCTTGAGGGCCTGACGACAGGCGGCACCGATCCCTTTGCGGACCTTGTTGAGGGTAATCCGGTCTTCTTCCCCCAGCCCCACCAGGAGCATCCAACGCGTGTCCTTGACCCCATTCGGCCGGTGGAGAGGTACCAACTCGAGGAATTCGGCCTTGAAGTCGTTCTCGTCCATCACCTGCCGGGCGACCTTGCTGATAGAGAGAGGCAGCCGGTGACGCTCACGCCCCGAAAACACCGGAACGACTAGGACATCCCCTTTGAAATCCTTGCCTGGCTGGGAACTAATTTCGATGGTGGGCATGGCGTTCCTCCTCCAGTCATGCTAGCCCAACACTTACCCCAACAAAGCACCTTTTTCGAACGTTAAATACATTCATCTACCTGAAACCTAAGACCCGAAAAGCACACGTTGAATGCCTTAGATCTGTGAAATTTCCCAACAGGCCCTCCGCCCCTCGCCTTCCCGCTCCAAGTCGAGGGTCGCGACCCAGGCGGTGTTCCATGGACCGTCCGAGCCCGCCCACTCCGCCACAAGTCGGTCTTCGGTGGCGAGTTCCTCCTCGAGCCCCAGGCTCCAGGCTCCCGTCGGACCGAGGCGGTAGAGGTCCAGGTGGACCACCCGCCCCACAGGTGTGGCATAGCGGTGCATCACTGCATAGGTGGGGCTGGAAACGTCATCGGGATCACCGCCAAGGGCCTCCACGAAGCCCCGCACCCACGTAGTCTTGCCAGCGCCGAGATCGCCCTTCAGCAGCCAGACGCCACCAGGAGGCGTAAGGGTCGCAAGCCGCGCCCCCAGGGCCTCCGTCGCCAGATCGTCCGCCAGGAACTCAGTGGGCATCTTCCAGCTCCCGCAGCAGGGCCGACAGACTCGGCCCCAGTTCCCGCACCAGCAGCGGCCCCGCACCCAGCCGATCCGCTGCAGCCCCGTGGAGCCACAGGGCCTCGGCGACGGTTTCCTTGAGGCGCATCATGGCCTCTGGTCCCGTGCCACCGTCCTCTTTGACCCAGTGCGCCACCCGCGCCGCCACGAGGCCCGCGAGGAAGTCACCCGAACCTCCGGTGGAGAGGCCGCGATGTCCCGTGGGATTCACCCAGACCTCTGACGTGCCCCCTCCTGCCACCAGGCTCTGGGCGCCCTTCAGCGCCAGGATGCCGGGGCCCGTGGCCACCTCACGCACGCGCGCCAGGCGCTCTGCGGCATGGTGCCCGAGGCGCTCCAGGCCGAAGAGCCGCGCGAATTCGCCAGGATGGGGCGTCAGGACGGTTCCGGGCAGCTCCATCCAACGGGCGCCTTCACCAGGCTTCAGCGCCGAGGCATCCAGCACCAGGGGACCGGTCCAGGCGGGCACCTCGTCCACGCCACCGGGACCCACCAGGAGGACGTCGATGCCCTCCGGAACGTGGCCCTCCCACGGCCTCACCATGGCCTCCGGCACCTGGATGGCGACTTCGGCGCGCACCTCGGGATCCGTCAGCACCGTGACGAGCCCCGCCCCGGCACGCAAGGCACCCAGCGCCGCGAGCACCGCCGCGCCGGACATGCCGAGGCGTCCCGCGCGGATGCCCACGTGGCCGAAGTCCCGTTTGTGGGTGTCCCAGCGCCCGGGATGGGGCCGCCGAGGCCGCTCTACCAGACGCAGCCCCGCCTCTGGCGTGTCCCGCAGGGGAATCGGAACGACACGCACATCGCCGCAGAACGTCGCCGCCGGACGCAGTCCGTGGCAGACCTTGCGGTGGCCGAAGCAGGCGGTGAGATGGGCCTGGACGGCGGGCCCCGGCACCTCCGGCGAACTGGGATCGAGCCCCGTGGGCTGATCCAGCGCCAGGACCTGGAACGGAGGCTCTCCCGCCTGGACCACATGATGGAGCGCCCGCGCCCAGGCTTCGGCGAGAGGCGGAAGCGGGAGTCGCGTCCCCAGGCCGAACAGCCCATCCACCACCCAGCCCCGGAAGGTGGTGATCGCATCCTCGGGCCGCTCCGTGTGCAAATAGCCTCCGCCAAGCCCCTCCCAGAGCGCCGCTTGCGCCGCGGCATCGCCCTTCCAGTGGGGCTGCGGGTCCAGGGTCCACACCGCGACGGACTGGCCCCGCAGCTTCGCCAGCCGGGCCAGGGCCAGGGCGTCCCCGCCGTTGTTGCCCGGACCCGCAAGGACCTGAAGCGTGGCCGTGCCGGGCAGCAGCGCCAGCGCGCCAAGCGCCGCGTGCTCCTGGAGCACCCGGGAGGGGATGCCCCAGTCCTGGATGGCGCGGCGCTCCAGCTCGCACATCTCGTCGGCGGTAAGGAGCGGGATCATGGCGGGATCAGGCCATCTGGCCCGACATGGACGCACCGCCCAGAAGGTGGACGTGGAGGTGGAACACGGTCTGACCCGCATCCGGACCGCTATTCATCACCAGCCGGTAGCCGGTCTCCGCGATGCCCAGCTCCCGCGCCACCTTGGCTGCCACCTGGGGAATGCGCGCCACCGCCGCGGGCACGCCCTCCACGAGGTCATTCAGGCCACCCATGTGAACTTTGGGCACGAAGAGCACATGCACCGGCGCCTGGGGATGGATGTCGCGGAAGGCCAGGAGGTCATCGTCCTCATAAACCTTGCTGCAGGGAATCTCCCCTCGGACGATGCGGCAGAAGAGGCAGTCGGACATGGGACCTCCGGAGCGGGAAGCCCCTAGTGTAGCCTTGGTTACATGCTTCACGTCGTCCTCCACCAACCCGAAATCCCGCAGAACACCGGCAGCATCGGCCGGCTCTGCGTCAGCACCAACACCGCGCTGCATCTCATTCACCCCTTGGGGTTCGAGATCACGGACTACTACCTTCGCCGCGCGGGCCTGGACTACTGGGAGAAGCTCGCGCCGACGCACTACGAGAGCTGGGCAGACTTCCTCGCGCGCAACCCAGAAAAGCGCCTCTGGCTCACCAGCACCAAGGGAACGCGGATGCACACCCAGGCGTCCTATCAGGAGGGCGATGCCATCGTCCTCGGTTGCGAGACGAAGGGCCTGCCGGAGGACATCCTTGAGGCTCATCGGGACCAGCTCGTCACGATCCCCATGCCGGGAGATTTCCACCGCAGCCTCAACCAGGCCCAAGCGGCCGCCGTGGTGATCTACGAGGCGCTGAGACAGCTCCACGGCTGGTGATTTCGCGGGTAGCAGCTTCAGAAGTTTTTCATTAAGATTCGGTTAATCCTGTCAACCGATTCTGGAACTTCTTTCTGAGGCATCCATGCTGCGTTCGACCTTTGCACGCTCCTCCCTGGTGGGACTCACCCTCCTGGGCACCCCCCTTCCCGGCTGCGCCCAGTCCCCTGCCGAGGTTCGAACACTGGCCACATTCGCCGTGGCGGTCACGGAAGGCGGAGGTCTGGATGCCGCGACCCTGCGCACTCTGCGCAGCCTCGCCATTGCTGAATTGCGGCGGATGGGCGGCCGGGTCAGCGAAGAAGCCGGGAACGAAGCTCTCCTGGCTCCAGCCGCGCTGAGGGGACTGGCGGACGGAAGCCGCCGTGTGCTCACGCTGCGGGTTGCCGGCCGCCTGGGATCGAAGGTGCCTCTCTTCCTGGAGGAACTCGACAAGGATGGGGCTGTTATGGGTTCCGCCACACTTACCGCAGCCAGCATTGAGGAATGCGATATCGTCATTCCCCGTTTGGTGCAAGCCTTGCTTGGACGGAAGCCCGTGGAGGAGACGGCCCGCATGGCCACGGTAACGGAGTCCGAATCCCGGGAGTTCCGCAACCGGCCCGGCAACAGCCACTTCATCATGGGTCTCCAGGCGCCCCTCTTCACCGCCAGCGGCAACGACAAGGACACCTCGGGCATCTCCCTCGGTTACCTCTACAACACCGAACACTGGATGCTGGGCGTCGAAGGCGGCGGCAGTACTGCGGGTGACACGAGCATCGGTTATCCCGTGTTGATCCACGCCTCCTGGCTGCCTTCGGACGGCCCCATCTCGCCCTATTTCGGCGCCGGCATCGGCTACATCAGCGTGCGCGAGAACGGCGAATCCCTCGGGGACGGCCTGGGTTTCCGCCTGTCAGCGGGTGTCGAATTCTTCCGCCTGCACCGCATGCGGCTCCAGGTTGGTATGGACCTGTACCTCCCCCAGGCCAAGAGCCGGGACAAGGTGACCTGGACCTGGGATTCCCAATACCAGCACGGCATCGAGACCCGGACGCCGGTCTCCGCCAAGTCCACCTATCCCGTCCTGCACGTCAGGGTTGCGTTCTGAGCCAGGCTTCCAGCATGGGGAGCACCTCCGGAAGATCCGCGCGACCGTAGCCGAAGCGGAGGAATTCTCCCTCCAGGTCGAAGAAGGTGCCGGGGACGAGCATGATGCCCGTCTCCGCCACCAGCCGATCGCAGAAGTCCAAGGCGCTGCCGCCCAGGAATGCGGGGAAGGTCGTGGTGCCCGCGCGTGGGCGGATCCAGCCGAAGCGTTCGGGGTGCCGCTGGAAGAAGCCTTCCAGGTAGTCCAGGTTCCGCTGCAGCCGCGTGCGGGTGCGCGCCCAGAGCCGCTCGCCATGCCGCACGGCAATGCCCCCCAGGACTTCACTCGGCGCGCTGTTGCAGATGGTCAGGTAGTCCTTAAAGGTGGCGAGTCGCGTCAGTGCCTCTGAATCCCGGGTGGCGATCCATCCCAGCCGCAGGCCCGCGAGACCGTAGCTCTTCGACAGGCAGTTGAGGCTGAGGGCCTTCTCGTAGAGATCCGCCATGGCGGGCAACCGCATGGCAGAGTCGTGTTCGGTGCCCCGGTAGACCTCGTCCGCCAGGATCCAGAGGCCACGCTCCCGGGCGAAGTCGGCGAGCGCCTGCCAGGTGGTCGGGTCGAAGAGGTAGCCCGTCGGGTTGTGCGGCGTGCAGACGAGGATGGCCTTCGTCTCCGGCCGCACAAGGGTGGCCAGTTCGTCGAGATCCGGCGCCCAGCCCTGTTCTGGACGCCCCCACCAGAAGGACAGCGCGATGCCCCGGGATGCCGCCACGGCGTGGTGGGACTGGTAGGCGGGCGTGTGGACGATGAGGTGATCGCCGGGCTCCAGCACCGCGTGCATGAAGGCGAAGATGGGTTCCTCGGCACCGGTAAAGGTGAGCACCTGCTCGGGCGAGAGGGTGCGGTACTGCGCGGCGATGTCCCGGCGCAGACCTGGATCGCCCTGGCTCTCCGTATAGCCCAGCCAGAGGGCCTTCAGGTCCGCCTCCCGCTCGGGCTCCAGGGCCAGCAACTCTGCGACGGACATCGCCTCGGGGTCACTGGATCCCAGCAAATGGCGTGCGCTGAACTCGTGGCGGGCGAAGTAGCGTTCGAGGGCGAAGGGACGCAGGGTCATGTCGACTCCGATGGATCAACGCCAGGGGCAGGCTTCGGTGACCTGCATGCGGAAAGCCCGCGGCTCAAGGGTGAATTCCGCGCGGTCGCGCACGGCAGCGGGTTCCCCATCCAGATGCCAGGGTGCGGGCCGATCGAGGCAGAGCACGGCGCGACGGATCCGACCTTCCTTGCGCAGATGGGTGCGCCCGCCCTCCCGGAACAGCTGGGACAGGCCGTGGAAGACGTCCAGCCATCCCGGCCGCGCCAGGGTCACCCACTGCAAGATGCCGTCCGTGGGATCCGCGCCGGGGGCGATCCAGAGACCGCTCCCGTACTGGGGCAGGTTCGCCAGGCAGAGGCTCCAGGCGGCTTCCGGCAGGGGCGGCATCGGGCCTCGCCAGGCCTGGTGCAGCTTTTCACGGGGCGAGGTCGGATCTTCCTGGGGGGCGACTTCCGCATCCCAAGCCAGGCCGATGGGGCGATGGTGCCGCCAGATGTCGAGGCCCTTCCGCAGATACGTCGAGAAGCCGCGGCTCCCCGCAGCGTCAAAGGCATGGGCGACCTCGGCCTCGAAGCCGGTGCCACAGAGATTCAGAAAGGGCACGTCGTCCAGTCGCGGCAGGTCCATCCGCAGTTCCCGGCCCTCCAGGAGCCGCGCCACAGCTCCAGCAGGCTCCAGGGGCGTGCGCAGCCCGCGCACCAGACCGTTGCCGCTGCCCCCGGGCACCGCCGCAAGCGGCACGGGGCAGCCATGCGCCACCAGGTAGCGACCTGCGTGATGAATGGTCCCATCGCCGCCCCAAACCATCAGCGGTCCACCCGCAGCCTCCGCCTGGGCCACGTGGGGCTCGAAGTCCCACGGCGGTCCGAAAGGAATCGGCTCTATTCGCTCCCGGTGATGGGAAGGAAGCGCGGCCAGGAGCGCGTCGGGGTCCTTCGAGCCTGTGCCGGAGCCAGCGTTGAATAACAGGGGCAGCTTCATTCCCTCATCGTAGACCGGTCCCGCAGCTCGCCGCAGGTCCTCACAAGCAGTGCCAAGATTCCGGCCGAAGATCGTGGGTCTGGTGTTTGGCCAGCTTTGGACCGAACCAGCGCCGGGGAGCCACCACCACCTTCTCGGACGATGGGCAAAGCCAAGCACCCCACCAGCTGAAGGAACTGTTCGCGATGACAAAGTGGTCGCAACGGGTCATTACGCAGAGGTCCACATAGGCGTTGTCGGAATGGACAATACGGCGCCCTGGAAAGGCCGCTTCGCACCAGGCTGGATCGTCCGTAAAAATCAGGACCTGATAGGTTCGCTCATGGAAGTGGCTGGACAGCGCTCGCTGGTCATAGTCCATCGGCAGCACGGGGTGACTTTCCGGATAGGCCAGATAGTCCCCTCTGCGCACATGAAGCGCCACCTTGGGGAATCCGTTGGCAACCCGAGCCATGATGCGCTGGGCAGCTTCACGAATGTCCGAGTGGAACGCGTAGGCGGAACGCACCTCGGACGCCACATGGGCAAAGTAGCGTTCGCTCTGAAAATAGCCCCACAGATTGGTTCCGCCAGGCACTTTCAGCGCCGCGGGATCAAAGTGAAAGTGCGGCTCCCGGTAACTCCAGCGCAGGGATTCCACAATCTCCGACTTCGGCAGGAACCACTCCCTTGGAAGCGAAAACGCCCGGGTCAGCTCAAGGCATGCTGGGTGCCGGTCACCGGGTCCAGGAATGAGCCAAAGTCCGGTTTGAGGTTCTCTAGCGGTAGCCGGAAGGGCACACCTTGGTGGGTGGAAATCCCCATCAGGGCAGCCATTTGAAACAACTGGTTCCCGAATCGCCCTCCAGAAAGGCCCATTTCGAGATGTGTCAGCATATACGTCCGATTAAGGCATCGCTTTAAAACCGCGAGGGTGGCGCAATCAGACGCAAGGGTTCCCCCGTCACAGGATGATTCAGCTCCAACATCCAGGCGTGGAGCCACATCTGCGGATCCGATGCGCCGCCGTAGAGTGCATCCCCCAGCACCGGTGCTCCAAGGCTGGCGAGATGCACGCGGATCTGATGGGTGCGGCCCGTGCGCGGCTGGCAGACGACGTAATGGCCGGGGGCAAGCCCTGCGGTCTCCTCCGCCGTGGCGGGCCGGACCTCCGTCTGGCTGGGCTTGGGATCCAGCAGGTCGCCGGCACAGCCGTAGCGCGCAGGTTTGGCCAACCGCAGGCGCCCGATGGGCAGGTCCACGGTGCAGGCCTCCACCGGCTGGCTCACCCGGGCGAGATAGGTCTTCTGGATGCTGCGGTCCTGGAAGCGCGGCCCCAGATCCGCCTTGGGATCCTTCGCCAGCACCAGCACCCCGCTGGTGCCCTGATCCAGGCGATGGCAGAGCATCAGCCGCTGATCCGGCCGCTGCCGCACGAGCAGCGCCAGCAGGTCGTGGCGGTCGCTGGCCTGCGTGCCTTGCGTCGGCAGGCCTGCAGGCTTGTTGACCGCCAGGAGCCACGCATCCTCGAAGATCACCTCGGGCGTGAAATCCGGAACAGCGCCCAGGGTTTCATCCACCGCAACTCGCACTTCCTGATCCGCCTTCAAGGTGCGGCCCGCCACGCGCACCCGCTTCTTGTCCACCTGCACGCCGCCGAGCTTGAGCGCCTCCCGGGCGGCCCGTCGGCTGAGCCCCGTGTGCTGGCTCACCAGCTGATCCAGGCGAATCTCGCCTTCGTCCAGTCCCACCTTGAAGATCCAGCTGCGACGCGTCATTTCTCCAGTGTAGGGTATGCCCATGTCCCCCTTGGCCCTTCTGGATGCGCCCAGCGCCTTTTCCGCCCGCCTCGGCGCGCGGGTACGCGGTGCCCTGGCGGCGGTGGGATCTCTGGCCTGGCTCAGCTTTCAGATCCTTCGGCATACCCTGACCCTGCGCCTGGACCAGTTGGGAGTCATCTGGCAGGTCATCCGGCTCCAGATCCGGTTCACGGCCCTGGATGCCCTGCCCCTGGCGGGCCTCACGGCCCTGCTGCTGGGGGGCATCACCCTGCTCCAGGTCTACGGCAACTGGGCGAGCCTCGGGGCCGAGGCATTCTTCAGCCGCCTGCTCGCCAAGATGGTGGTACGGGAGCTGGGGCCGCTCATGGTGGGCATCCTGGTCATCAGCCGGAGCGGCACCGCCATCGCCGCGGAGATGGCCACCATGAAGCTTAGCGGCGAGATCGACTCTCTGGTGGTGCTCGGTGTGAACCCCTACTCCTTCCTGTTGGCGCCGCGCGTGATCGGCGGCATGGTGTCGCTCTTCGGCCTGTTGATCTACTTCGATGCGGTGGCGCTCCTGGGCGGATTCGGGCTCGCGTCCCTGGTTCAGAACGTCTCCTTCGGCGCCTTCCTGGATGCCCTGAACGCCTCCATCGAGATGCGGGAGCTCTGGATCACCCTGGTGAAGGGGCTCTGTTTCGGCGCCCTCATCCCGCTTCTCAGCATGGCGGCGGGCCTTCGGGTGAAACGCGCCACCACCGAGATCCCCCAGGCGGTGACCCGGGCCGCGGTGTCGTCCCTGGTGGTCCTGCTCCTGGCGGGGGCCGTGCTCTCGGCGGTGTTCTATGCCTGAGGCCCTCGTCTTCCGGTCCGTGCGGTTGAAATCACCGGAGGGGGAACCGGTCTTCCAGGATCTGGATTGGACGCTGTCCCGAGGCGCCCGGATGCGCCTGGATCCCGGCGGCGCCCCCGGCGTCACCGCCCTTCTGCGGCTGGCGGTGGGACTCGAGCATCCAGAATCGGGAGACGTGCTCCTAGAGGGGACGCCCCACCGTCGCGGTGATTTCCACCATCCCAGCCTCGCCCGGGGCCGGGTGGGTTGGGTGCCCACCGGCGGCGGGCTGCTGATGAACCAGACCCTGCTGGCGAATGTCGCCCTGCCTCTGCGGGCCGTCGGCGGACTGCCCCGCGCCACCGCCGAAGCTGAGGCCCGCCTCTGGCTGACCCGCGCCGGGCTGGAGCCCTGCCAGGAGCGTCGGCCCCATGCCCTGGATCCCGTCCAGTGCTGGCTGGCCGCCCTCGCCCGCACCGCCGCCAGCAGACCTGCCCTCTGGCTGGTGGACCGCCCGCCTTCCTTCCTTGCCGACCATGAGCGGCGCCATGCCCAGGACCTACTCCGGGGCGGGCTCGCCGCCGGGGACACCGCCCTGGTGGTGGATCCGGCCGATGGCTGGACCACGGAATTCCCGGATGTTTGCCATCTCTCGGAGGGCCGCCTTCGGCCCGGGAGCGCGTCATGACCTTCGACCGCGACGACGCCAAGCTCGGCCTCTTCGTCCTCCTCACCGCGGGGCTCTTCGTGGGGCTCCTGTTTCACCGCGGCATGACGCGACTGGTGGCGGTGGAAACCCCGCAGTTCGTGCGCCTGCAGGACGCATCCGACATCCCCGTGGGTACGGAAGTGCTCCTTCAGGGCGTCCGCGTGGGAAAGGTCAATGCCGTGGACCTTCAGCGGGAGGACACGAGCTACCGAGTCACGGCCCGGCTGGGCCTCCGTCCGGAGATCCTGCTCTGGAAAGGCACGACGGTGCGGGTCAACAGCAAGACCTTCGGCGGCGGGTTTCTGGAATTGATGCTGCCCCCGGAAGGGGCCCGCCGGGAGGTCCTGCCCCCAAGCGCCACCTTGTCTTCGGACGTGGCCCCGAGCCTCGGCGGGGCCATCCAGGACGTGCAAATGCTCGTGCGCAACCTGAACGCCAGCGTGGAAAGCCTGCGGACCCATCTGGAGAAGCGCGGCGCCGGGGCGCTGCTGGATCATCCCTCCGTGCGTCAGGTGCTGATGGGACTCGACACCACCCTGAAGGACTACAGTCAACTGGCCCGGGACGGCCAGGGGCTCGTGCGCAAGGCGGATCCTGCGGTGGCGAGCCTCGACCGCAGCATGGCCAGCGTTGAATCGACGCTCAAGGTGCTGGAGAAGCGCCAGGGCGACCTGGACGCCATCGTCACCTCCCTGGCGAAGACGCTCAAAGTGACCGAGGGCTTGGCCGCGAACCTGCATGGGCAGATGAAGACGACCCTGCCGGAGACGGAGGCCACCCTGAAGGCCCTGCGGCGCAACCTGGAGGCCACGGAGGAATTGCTGGAAGTGCTCAAGGCGAAGCCGAGGCGCATCGTCTGGGGCAGCCCGAGCGCCGCGGAACGGGAAGCGGCCCGGAAGAAGGTCCAGGCAGGCCGTTGACCACACAGATCGGCACGATGCAGCATCCAAGCCCGTGGCGCGATGCGCCTCGGAGATCGACATGCTGAAGCCCGCCATCCTCGCCAGCCTCACCGCCCTGCTTTCCGCCGCCGAGCCGCCCGCGCCTGGCACCCTCGCCCCCGCCTTCAGCGCGCAGGATCAGCACGGCAAGACCATCAGTTTGAGCGACTTCAAGGCCAAGAAGCCCGTGGTGCTCTACTTCTATCCCAAGGACGACACCCCCGGCTGCACCGCCCAGGCCTGCAGCCTGCGGGATGGGTATAGCGATTTGATGGCCACCGGCGCCGTGATCCTGGGCGTGAGCGCCGACAACGTCAAGGACCACAAGGCTTTCGCCGAAAAATTCAACCTGCCCTTCAGCCTGCTGGCGGACCCCGACCGCAAGATCATCGAGGCCTACGGCGTGAAGTCCATGATCGGCCTCGCCAAGCGCTGGACCTTTGTCATCGATAAGCAGGGCGTGCTCCGCCATGTCGTGAGCGATGTGAAGACCAAAGAGCACGACAAGCAGGTGCTGGAACTGCTCAAGAAACTGTAACAAGGGCCATGGGAGCACCAGCAGCGGCGCCAAATGGCGCCGCTGAAGCATCCGGTCTGAGACCTAAACTGTGACCGGTCAGGCCTTGTCCAAGGCGTCCTTTCCCATCACCACGTTCCAGCGCTGCAGCTCGTACTGGGCCACGCCCGCCTTCACGAAGGGGTCGTTGTCGCGGATGGCGTCCAACACGCTGTCGGGTGCGTCATCGTCGATCCGAATGAGGAGGGCACCGCCGTTGCGGGGGTCCAGGGGACCGGAGGCCAGCACGATCCCATGCTCGTTCAGATCCCGCAGGTAGGCCCGGTGGGCCTCCAGGTGCAGTTCGATCTGATCCAGGGGCTTCCGGTAGCGAACGAGGGCGAGGGCGTACATGGGGGCTCCAGCGAAGGCTGTCCAGGAACTGGACATCGATGCCTCGACTCTACCTTGCCGCCTGGACCTTGAATCGGCTGATGGAACGCCGAAGGTTGTCGGCCAGGGTGGCCAGATCAGCCGCCGTGCGGCTGATCTCATGAGTTGTGGCAGACATCTGTTGGGTGGCGGAGGCGATCTGGTCTGTCTCCTGCCGGGTGAAGTCCATGCGCTGCCCCACCTCTTGCGCCGTCCGAGCTTGCGCCTGAGTGGCCTGATCGATCTGCTGCGCCATCTCCGCCAACCGTGTCGCGCTCTCATGGATCTGTTCCAGGCTTCCGACGGCCGAACGAACCGTCCCCTGGGCGGCCCCGCCAGCGTCCTTGCACGCCTGGATGAAGCCACCGATCTCCTTGGCGCCCCCCGCGCTGCGCTCGGCGAGTTTGCGGACCTCCTCGGCCACCACGGCAAATCCGCGGCCCTGGGCCCCGGCCTTGGCCGCCTCGATGGCGGCATTCAGAGACAACAGGTTGGTTTGACGGGCCAGCCCTTGGATCAGCTGGACCGCTGCGGTGACCTGCTCGATGGCGGTCTGGACATCCCCCATCGCCCGAGTGCTCTCGGCACCGGCCCGAGCCCCTCCCTCCGCTGCCATAAGGCTGTCATGACTGTATTCAGACGTGGCCACCGCGTGAGAAGCCACGGTTTCGATGGAGACCGACAGCTCCGTCATGGCAGAAGCCACTTTTACGGTGTTATCAAGAAGCTGCACCGAACCCTTCGCCACCTGCTCGGTGGTGGCCGACATTTCTTCTGCAGAGGCGCTCAGCTCCTGACTCCCGCTCGCAAGGTTCGCCACGAGGGATTGGAGTTCGCGAATCACATTCGCCATGGATTCCCGACCATGATCCAGGCGAGCCAGCGCATTTCCGAGCTCATCATGGTGAATCACCCGGGCCTCCCGTGCGAGGTCGCCGGATTCCAGGGCGGTGGCCATCCCGGTGAGTTCCAAGATGGAATCCCGTAGCTCGTTGATGATCTTGCGGGCAAGGAGAAGGCACAGGATTCCGAGCCCCAGGAAGAGGGTCAACCCCATCCACACCGCCCGGTGTGCCGTCGCAGTCCCTTCCGCGCTTGCCCGGTTGTACTCCGCCACCTGAAGATCCACCAGTTTGGACAGGTGACCAGTGAGGGGATCCATCACCTGGTAGAGCTCCTGGGTCACCAGCACATCCAGGCCCACCATGTCGTTGGCGCTGAGGAGCTTCCGCAGCCGGCCGGTGAGGGCATCCGCCTTGCCCATGAGCGGGGTGGTGCCATTCAACAGCTCTTGTTCCAATTCCGTCATGGAGGTCGAGGCATAGGCCTTCCACTGCTCCCGCAACCCCTTCTCGCCTTCGTCCAGTGCCTGCAACCCCTGTTCGGGAGTCAGGTTCTTGTTGCGGACCTTGTGGGCGGTATCCACGATGGCCACCGCGTACCCGTCGCTGACCGCCTTCAACTGTTGCAGCGGCACCACCCGATCCGCCGCCAGGGTGTGCAGCAGCCCGCCGAGACTGCGGGTCTGCCAAGTCCCGTTTCCAAGCATCACTGCGGCCAGCATGCTTAGAGCGATGGTCAGGAGAATCAACTTCGCTCGGATGGTCCAACGTCGCATGGCATCCCTCGCCAGGTGTGATCGGTGATCCTGCCGATCACCTTGAGATGCCACGCCACGTGTAATCACGTAACCAAAGACCGGCGCCTCAGGGCGCCGGTCTGCAGGTTTTTCCCCTCTGTCCTCAGTCCCTGACGATGCGCGTCCCCACCGTCTCGTAGGGCTGAGCCTTCAGCGCCTCGGGGCTGGTGATCAGAACTTCGTGGCCGCCCGCCTCGATGAAGGCGATGGCACTCTCGATCTTCGGGCCCA
>CAYQAS010000046.1:0-30650 GCA_964415525.1 uncultured Solibacteraceae bacterium | reverse complement strand
TCCACCCAGCCGAACTGCCCGGTGCGCACATTCAGCTGCACCGCATCGTGCGGGAACGCCTCAGCCCCATCCACGTCTCGGTCCACACGTCGGATCCCGAGGCCCGGGTGCGCGTGGTGCGCAATCCCAAGGAAGGCGACATCCTGCGCAAGATCGACATCCTCCTGGAGGGTGGCATCGACGTCCACACTCAGGCGGTCATCGCCCCGGGCTACAACGATGGCGCCGCCTGGGAACGCACCGTCGCCGACCTGTGGGAACGCCGCGCCTACCAGACCGAAGGCAAGTGGGCCGACAAGGGTGGCGTGCTGAGCTTGTCCTGCGTACCCGTGGGTCTAACCGCCTTTCGTGAGGGCCAGCCGGATGTGCAGGACGTGGACGAGGCCTACGCTCGCGCCTGGACGAAGCGCTGGAAGCCCGAGGTGCGGCGATTCACGGAGGAATTCGGCGGCGAGCCCTGGCTCTACCTGGCGGACGAGTGGTTCACCAAGGGCGTGCAGACGTTACCAGGCCGGGACTTCTACAGCCCCACCTGGGCGCAGATCGAGAACGGCGTGGGCCTCATCCGCCGCTTCCTGGAGCACACGAAGCGATTCAAGGCCACGCCCAAGGCGCAGCGTTTCCGCAAGCGGCGCCTCCTGCTGCTCACGGGCCAGAGCTTTGCGCCCTACCTGGAGCCCGTGGTGGCGGACCTCAACCGCCGCACCGGCGGACAACTGCGGGTGCGCTCCGTGCGAAACCAGAGCTTCGGCGAGTCCGTCACCGTCGCCGGTCTGCTCTGCGGGCAGGATCTGGCCTACGCCGCCCATGCCGACCGGGTGGACCACGGCAACCGACCGGACTGGGTGGATGCGGTGGTGATCCCATCCGCCACCTTGCGCACGAACGTCGGCCCCACGGGGCAGTACGACATGGGCGGCGGCCAACCCCACCTGGACACCCAGTTCCTCGATGACTGGACCCTGGGCCGCCTGCAAC
Organism: uncultured Solibacteraceae bacterium; assembly: GCA_964415525.1. Lineage (GTDB taxonomy): Bacteria > Acidobacteriota > Holophagae > Holophagales > Holophagaceae > CAZPUI01. Next base: position 29,672 of record CAYQAS010000046.1, on the reverse strand, counting down.
AAGACCTCGGCGTGCCTGTCATCCCCGCAGGCGATCACCTGGGCCACACCCTCGACCACCTCGAGGCGATGGAGCGGATGGGCCTGCTGACGCCCCACGGCCTGAACATGCCCCAAGGGGCCTACCACCCCTGAGCGCACCCCACTCGCAGGACCTTTGACGCCGATGAGCCTCCAAGGATGCAGGAGACCTGCCCATCGCGGGATCCTGCATCCTCGGAGGTTCCCATGTTGAAAGACCGCATCTTCCTCGCCGTGAGCGGCACCGTGCTGGCCCTGCGTGTGCAGGACGGCGCCGAGCTCTGGCGCACCCAACTCGGGGGATTCTTCGGCAGCGGCTACGTCACCGGAGTGACCCTGCTGGATGGCCGTCTCTATGCGACCTGCCAGGGCGAGATCACGTGTATGGATCCGGACTCAGGAAAGATCCTCTGGCACAACGGACTCTCCGGCCTGGGCACCGGCTTCATTTCCGTCGCGGGATCTGAGCCTACAGGCCCAGCGGCGGCCCAACACGCGGCGGCAGCATCCGCTGCGGCGGGTGCAGCCGCTGCCGCGGCGGTGATGGTCACCACCACCGCCAGCAGCTGATCATCCCTGCCGCTTCCCCTGCAGCACTTCCAGCACCGCCTGGTAAAGGTTGTGCCGGGTGTCGTGGCGCTCGAAGGCACGGGAGATGTAGCGGACGTGGACTTCCAGTCCGTTCAGGCTGGGCACCACATTGAGACTCGGCGTGGCGGTGAAGGCATGGACGTGATACTTCCGCGTCTCCTTCTTCCACTCCGCCTCCGCCAGACGGGCATTGGCTTCGGTGTATTCCTCCACCAGCCGCTGGACACCGTCCATGACGGGATAGGGATCCTTGCCGGTGGGAATCAGGAATTTCAGTTCATCCCACAGCCACTGCCCGCTGGTGGTGAAATTGAAGTAGTGACCTTCCACCGCGAAGGTGTTGGAGAACGTGACGCGACGGCCCGTGGGATGGCCGGTGTCGGCCCATGCGCCGGTCTCCATAATGATGGTGCGCAGGACGCCGATCTCGACCACCTCGCCGCCCACCCCCTTGATCTCCACCCAGTCCCCCACGCGGATGCCGTTGCGGCCCTGAAGCACGAACCACCCGAAGATGCCGAGGATGACGTCCTTGAGCGCCACCGTCAGGCCTGCGCCCGCGAGGCCCAGGATGGTGCCGATCTGCTTGGGGATCCCGAACGTGATGAAGATGATGGCCAGGAAGCCCGCGAGGCGAACCACCATCCGGGTCACGGTGCGGATGCTCGAAGCGGTGCGACGCCCCGCTGCCGCCCGATGGAAGAACAGGTCCGCCAAGCGCACCACCACGAACACGCCGGCCAGGATGCCCAGGACCTGCAGGGCCCGGCGCATGGCTTCGTGGAGGGCAGCCCGGGCTTGGGTTTCCGCCACAACCTGCCATTGGACGTAGAGATCCATCATCTCGCGCAGGTCCTGCTGGCGCCGGGTCATGTCCGCCAGGACCTTCTGATCCAGCATGTAAACCTTCAGGGTGGAGAGGGTCTCCTTGGCCAGGTAGCGGGAATCGATGGTCCCTGCCCCTTTCTTGGCAAAATCGGCGGCAGCCTCCTTCGCGAAAGTCCGCTCGTCCTTCGCCTCTGCCACGCGCTTGGCCATGTCCTCACGTCGCTTGGTCATCCGCTCTAGCTTGGTTTGAAGGTCCAGCCGCGCCTGCTCCAACTGGGCGCGCTTGGTGCCTGCATGCCGCCACGCGTGGATGCGACCGGCGAAGCTGTGGGAGGGCACATCCTGGGGCACTGAGGAGATCACGGACTCCGCAGCCCCTTTCTGAAGGGCATCGAAGACCTCCTTCAGGCGTTTCACCCGGGCCTGGGGATCACCCCCTGCCCGTTCCAGATCATCCGCCGCCTCTGCCAGCTCGTCCTTGTCCAGTTCGAACTGAGCCTTGGCCACTTCCAGCTGATCCTCCAGGGCATCCCGAGCCTTCCCTTGGGCCATGGCAACCTCGCGGTTCAGCTTCTTGAGCAGTGCCTGGTCCGCCTCTACCACGTCCTCGGCCTTCTCCTTGGCCTCCGCAAGACGCTTTACCTCGTCCGTCAGCTGGCGCGGGTTAAGCAGGGCCTGACGCACGGCATTGGCGTACGCCAGGGAGACCTCATGGTCGGCCAGTCGGATGATCTGCCGTGCATATTCCTGTTCCTCCGTCGATTCCGCCAGGCTCGCCAAGTGCCGGATCGTCTGCAGAGGCTTGGTGTCCACCGTGCGCTGTACGCGCACCGGGGCGGGACGTCCGGGTTTCGAAGCCACCTCGCCGTTCTCCACGGGACGGGTGCGGTAGAGGACATAGGCCGCGCCTCCGATGAGCAGAAGGAGCAGGGTGGCGAGAATCCAATGGAGTCGGCGCATGGTTCCAGGAAACCAGAAACGAGGTCTTCCTCCCAGCGCGCTGTCCAGGTTGCAAGTTCGTGACGGTGACCCCGGACTGATACCATGGCCGGATGAATTCGCCCGCGACTGTCGCCCGGCTCTTCTATGACGCCCTGGCCTTTAACCTCCCCGATGCGCTGGCCATCCGTGCATCCAAGGAAGCCTTCCGTACCCTTCCCCACACCGAAGTCCAGGCGCAGGTGGAACGGCTCGCCCTGGTGCTGCACGAAAAGGGTCTCCAGCCCGGCGACCGCGTGGCCATCCTCTGCGAGAACCGCCCGGAGTGGGCCATCATCGACTTCGCCTGCGCCCTCGCCGGGCTGGTGAGCGTACCGATCTACACGAGCCTCACGCCGGACCAATGCGCTTTCATCCTGCGGGACAGCGGGGCCAAATGGGCCTTCCTCGGCCCCAGCCACGGCCCGCGGCTGGCTCACGTCCTGGGCGAGCTGCCGGAACTCTCACAGCTGATCCTGCTGGATCCCAAGGCCGCCAAGGAGCTGCCCCGCCCTTCCATGACTTGGGAGGCCCTGATGGATGCCGCCTCCGCCCTGGACGCCCGGCGTCCCGAGGCCCGCGCCTGGGGCGAATCGCGGCGCGAGGACGAGCTCCTGACCCTCATCTACACCAGCGGCACCACCGCCGATCCCAAAGGCGCGATGCTCACGCAGGGGAACGTGGCCTCGAATGTCGCCATGTGCGTGGCCGTTGCCGGTCCCACCGTGGATTGCCGCCCCGGCGACCGCTGCCTGAGCGTGCTGCCCCTCTGCCATGTCTTTGAGCGCACCGCAGGACACTACACGATGTGGGCGCTCGGCGTGGCCATCTACTACGCCGAGAGCATCGCGAATCTCAATCAGACCCTGCTGGACGTGCGGCCTCAGGTCCTGATGGCGGTGCCGCGGCTGTACGAGAAGCTCTACGCCCGTATCGGCGACACCGCCCGGGGCCGCGGCTGGATCGGGCGTGCGGTCTTTGCATGGGCCAATGACACCTGTGCTCGGGTGGTGCCCTTCCTCTTCAGGGAGCGCCGCCCTCCCCTCCTCATCCGCATTCCCTGGAAGCTGGCGGATCGACTGCTGCTGTCCACCGTGCGGGAGAAGCTCGGTGGCCGCCTGCGCTTTGCCATCTCCGGCGGTGCGGCCCTGGATGCCCGCGTCCTGCGCTTCTTCTGGACCATGGGTATCCCCATCTACGAAGGCTATGGCCTCACCGAGACGAGCCCCGTCCTGACCCTGAACCGCGCCGGGCAGGTGCGCGCCGGCACCGTGGGGCATCCGCTCATCGCCGAATGGAACGGCCGTCCGTTCCTGAAACTGGCTGAAGATGGCGAGATCCTGACTCAGGGCCCCCATGTGATGCACGGCTACTGGCGCAATCCCGAGGCCACGGCGGAGATGTTCACGGAGGACGGCTACTTCAAGACCGGTGACCTCGGTGCCATGGACCGCGCCGGGCGGGTGCGCATCACGGACCGCAAGAAGGAGATCCTCGTGCTCTCCGGCGGCAAGAACGTGGCGCCCCAGCCCATCGAGAACCAGCTCAAGGAAGACCGTTTCCTGGAGCAGGTGGTGCTCGTCGGCCACCGTCAGAACTACGTCGCCGCGCTGGTGGTGCCCCACTTTCCTGCCGTGCGGGAATGGGCGGCGCACCATCACGTGGGCGCCAAGACCGATGCCGAGCTCGCGGCGCACCCCAAAGTGGCGGAGATGCTGCGCCACCGCGTGGAAAAGGTGAACAAGCACCTCGCCAGCTTCGAGAGAATCCGCCGCATCGCCGTGCTCGACCAGGAACTCACCCTCGAAGGGGGATTCCTCACGCCCAGCCTCAAGGTCAAACGCCGGGAAGTGGAAGCCGCCTTCCGCGACGTCATCGACAGCCTGTTCGAAGCGACGAGGATGTAGGGCCGGAAAAGGCTGTCACGAAGGACCCGAAGGAAAGAGCGTAGGACTTAGGAGAAATCGTTTCCCTTCGTGCCCCTCTTCAGTGCTTTGCGTTCTTCGTGAAGTCTTTTTCGCCCTCAGCTGATTTCCGCCAGCCTCAATCGCGCCTGCTCCTGGCGGAGCCAGGTCTTCTGCGTGTCCGTGAGGCCCATGGCGAGCGCCTTCTCTGCCGCATCCCGGCAGCGCTGGAGGAGGCCGCGGTCCCGCACCAGATCGGCCACCTGGAAGCTGGGCAGGCCCGATTGCCGGGTGCCGAAGAACTCGCCGGGGCCACGCAGTTCCAGGTCGCGTTGGGCGATCTTGAATCCGTCCCGGGTCTCCACCAGGGCGTGCAGACGCTCGGTCTCGCTGCCACTCAGCATCGCGAAGTGGCTGTGGGCCTTGCCGCGCCCGACCCGCCCGCGCAACTGGTGAAGCTGGCTCAGGCCGAAGCGTTCAGCATGGTCCACCACCATCACCGTCGCATTGGGCACGTCCACCCCCACTTCGATCACCGTGGTGGCGAGCAGGATCTTGGCTTCACCTGAGACGAAACGCCCCATGCGTTCCGCCATGGCATCCGCCTTGAGCCGCCCGTGGACAACCTCCAGAGGCACGTCGTGGAAACGCCCCCGGAGCACCGCCTCCATGGCCTGAATGTCCCGCAGGGGCACCTTGCTCTCGTCACTGGGATCGATGGCGGGGCTGACGACATAGACCTGGTGGCCCTTGGCCAGTTCGCCTTCCACCAGCCGCCACGCCCGCTCCGCATCGTCGGGATGCAGGAGCGCCGTGCTGATGGGCTGACGACCGGGCGGCAGTTCATCCAGGACCGACTGTTCCAGGTCTCCGAACAGGGCCAGGGCGAGGCTGCGCGGGATCGGCGTGGCGCTCATCACCAGCCAGTGGGGATCGCCGCCCTTGGCCTTCAGCGCCTCCCGCTGTTTCACGCCGAAGCGGTGCTGCTCATCCACCACCACTAGTTGCAGCTTCGCGAAGTCCACCGCCTCCTGGAAGATGGCGTGGGTGCCCACCACGTACCGCGCCTCACCAGAGGCAATCCGTGCCATGGCCGCACGCTTCTCCGCCGCCTTCATGGGGCCGAGGAGCAGCTGCATGCGATCCGCGCGCTCCCCCAGCAGCCGTTGGAATGAGATGGCATGTTGCCGTGCGAGGACTTCCGTAGGCGCCAGGAGCGCCGCCTGCCCATCCGTCTCCGCCACCATCGCCATGGAGAGGAAGGCCACCAGCGTCTTGCCGCTGCCCACATCGCCCTGGAGGAGGCGGTGCATGACCTTGCCAGAGGTGAGATCTCCAACGATCTCCCGGAAGGCCTCCCGCTGCGCGCCCGTGAGCCGGAAGGGCAGCATGGCGTGAAGCGTCTCCCGAAGCTCCGCGCTGGTGGGCACCACCACGCCCCGACGGGCGAGGCGTCCCGAACGTCGGATGACCACGCCCAGGGCGAAAGCGAACATCTCCTCCAAGGCAAGACGCGTGTGAGCCGGTGTGTGGTGCGCCTCCAGCTCCCGTGGATCCGCGTCGTCCTGAGGCTGGTGCAGCAGTCGGAGCGCATCCAGCGTGAGGGGCAGGCCCGCCGCCAGCTCTCGCGGCAGGAATTCCTCGGGCGGCTGGATCTTGGAGAGGGCCTCCTGGCAAAGACGCCCGCGGCTGCGGCTCGTGAGGGGGCCCATCTTGCGGTAGAGCGGCAGGTAGCGGCGCACCCAGGGCTCGTCCTTGTCCCCGGCACGCCCCAGCACTTCGAAGGCGGGGCTGCGCAACTCCAGCCCGTGTCGGCCACGCACGACGGGGCCGAAGGCCAGAATCCGGTCGCCCTTGCGCAGCGCCTTCGCCAGATACGGCTGGTTGAACCAGAGCAGGCGCACGCGGCCCGTGTCGTCCTCCAGGAGCGCCTCCGTCAGTGGCATCCGCTGCACGGACGAGACCGTCGTGCGGATGTCCGACACGGCGCCCAGCACGGTCACCGCTTCCCGTTCCTGGAAGCTGTTGGCGAGAAACGTATCCAGGTGCCGAATGGGCACCAACCCGCCGCGGTCCACGTAGCGATACGGCAGGTTGAAGAGCAGATCCCGCACTGTCTCGATGCCCACCCCCGCCAGGGCCTCGGCGAAGGCTGGCCCCACGCCCCGGAGGGCGGTGACCTTGGCGGACATGGGGAAGAGCGGAACCATCAGGCGCCCAGGAAACAGGAGGACAACTCAGAACCCGTCGTCGCCAATCATCCGTTCCATCTCACGATAGCGCGCGAACTCCGCCTCGAAATGCAGCGGCACGATGCCCACGGGACCATTGCGGTGCTTGGCCAGCACGAGTTCCGCGCTGCGGTCCTCCGGCTCGCCATCCGTCTTGGCCATCATCTTGCGGTGAATGAACATCACCATGTCGGCGTCCTGCTCGATGGAGCCGGACTCGCGCAGGTCCGAGAGCTGAGGACGCCCGCCCTGGCGGTGCTCCACCTCACGGTTGAGCTGGGAGAGCACCACCACGGGGATCCCGCGGTCCTTGGCCAGCAGCTTGAAGGCGCGGCTGATCTCGCCCACACGCACGGCCTCGCTCTGCTTGGCGCCACGGCTATCCGAGGGGCTGGACATCAGCTGGAGATAGTCCACCAGCACCATGTCCAGCTTGGCGTTCAGCTGCGTCAGGTGGCGGTCGATCATGGCGGTGAGTTCACGGGTGGTGATGGTCGCCTGGTCGCAGATGTAGATGGGGCGCCGCACGAGGTCATCCCGGGCCGTGAGGATCTTGGCGTGGATGGCCTCGTCGAAATTGCCCGCCATGACGCCCTTCATGTTCACGGAGGCGTGAGCGGAGAGCATGCGGTTGAAGACGTCTTCCTTGCTCATCTCGAGGCTGAAGAAGGCGACATGCGCATTCTGGTGCACCGCCGCCCGCAGCGCCCAGTTGAGCGCCAGCGCCGTCTTGCCGATGCCCGGACGGGCCGCGAGGATGATCAGCTGACCGGGTTGGAAGCCCTGGGTGATGGCATCCAGACGGCTGAAGCCCACCTTGAGACCCGTGGTGCCGCGGCCTTCCACCTTGTCCAGCAGCCGCGCATAGGCTTCGTGGGCCACGTCGTGGACGTGCTCCAATCCCGCCTTCTTCTTGCCCTGTGCGAGGTGGCTGAGGTCCCCAGCGATCTGCTCGATGAGGTGCTCCGGGGGAGCTTCCTCCTCCGCTGCCTTCCGCACCAGCTGTGCGCCGAGCTTGATGAGGGTGCGCTGCTTGCGCTTGCGCGCCAGAAGGTCCGCCAGAACCTGCGGACGCCCCACTTCCTCCGCGGAGAGGAGGTCCGTGAGCCCCGCAAAACCACCGACCCGACCGAGATCCCCGGACAGGTCGAGCACGTCCTTCAGGGTGATGGCGTTGACCTCGATCCGCTGCTCAAGCAGGGACTGGAGCGCCCGAAACACCGCACGGTGTGCCGGATGGACGAAGTCCTCCTCGTCCATGGCGAAGACGATCTCGTTGGCCACCAGCTCCGCCCCAGGGGCACAGCAGGTGGCCAAGAGGGACCGTTCGGCCTCAGGATCCTCGGGCAGACGCTCCGGGAGCCATTCCGTGGCCATGGATGCCTTACAGCCCAGGCGCGGTGTAGCCGCCGCCGTTGGCGTCGACGAAGATGGGATTCGTCACCGCCACCGGCAGGATGCCCTTCATCACCGTGCTCCAGGAGGAGCCGGCACGGTAGGGCGCCGTGGCGTCCAGCGGGGCACCAGCCTCCACCACCACCCAGCCGTCCTTCGGAGCAGCAAGGGTCACAGTAGCCGTGCGCTTGCGAACATCCGTCGTGTCGAACGTGAAATCAGCCGCCTTGAGGGTCTTCACCACCTGGCCATTCCATACCACACGGACTTCATCCACAGGCACCCAGTCGGGGGCGAAGACGCTGACGACGATCGAGAGGCTGGCCCCGGTGGCCAAAGTGCCCGGGGCGCTGCCATTCACGGCGACATCGAGCAGTGGACCGGTGGAGGCAACAGCCGCGCCCTTCTGAAGGGCTTCCTTCACGAGACTCAGCTTGTCCTGGTCCACACCCGTCGCCTTGACATAAGTGCGAGCGAGACCCACAGGCGTATCCATGGTGGTCCGGGCGCTGGAAAGCCCAAGCGCCTTGGTGAAGGCAGTGGGCGTCTGCTGGTTCAGCAGGGCAAACCAGTCCTGGCGAAGGGTCTTGAAGGTGTTCCACCATGCGCCGGAGGTGGCGAGGGAGCAGCCCTCGCCGCGAAGCAGCTCGATGGCGTCAAAGGTACCGTGGGCGCGTCCGTTGGAAACGCTCGACGTCCGGGTCCACCAGGCGTTCACGCCGGTACCAAGGGCCACGGTGCGATCGAAACCCATGGACGTGAAGAGCCCCTTGGGCCCGCGGGGGTCATGCACGACGGTGAAGCTGCCGCCACCCTGCCCAAGGAAATCAGCCAAGGTCCAACCACTGGAAATGCGAGCTCCATTTCGCCGCGCCCCAGGGCGGATGCTCAGGTCGAACAGAGCCGTCGCAGTTCCAAAGGACTTGAGTGCGCCGGCGGCATCACGCCCTTCCAGCACACTGGTTCGGCCACCCACCATGAATGGATCTTTACCCAAAATGGTGGTCATGCTGGTTCCGTAGTCGGGATTGTCATACTCGAACCGGAACTCGTCACGAACCTTGGCAATATCCGGGAAGAAGTCCTGCTCGGTGTAACCGACGACGTTCACCGCCTCCGCCAGGGCGGAGGAAAGGCTTTCATAGGGATGCAACATCCCTGAAGTGGCCATGGTCGGGCCCGGGACATCGAAGCTCACCCAGCCTTCTGGCATTCCGGACTCGAAACTCACCAGCCGGCGGGATTCAATGCTGCTGTATGCATCCAGCGTGAACTCGCCCAGATCCAGGGGCGCCAGAGGCCCATGGGTGGCATAGGTGCGGTAGGAACCCAGCGGCAGAGAGACGGAAATCGGTGAAAGAAAGTTCACGGCAAAGAGCGTATTGCCACCGATGACCCCGTAGGCCCCAGGGTAAGTACTGCTGAGGACCTTTCCCTTGATGGCAACGGCGTAGGTGCCCGTGAGCACCCGCTGCCGGGACAACAGGGGATCCGGTGTGGTGCCTGAGCCCTGGAGTGTGAATCGGGCCGGCTGGAAGGCCGTCATGTTGGCACTCGAGGCCGACAAGCTGATGGAGCCGCCCAGCTGACGCATCTGACTGCCGTTCGACGTCAGGATGGAGTCCCGATCCGGACAGAGCGCTTCCTGAGTGCTGATGGCGAACGGCTTCTCGTGATCCACCACCAGCGGCATGAGCAAATGACCACGATTGTTGCTGTACCACGCATCGTGGAACTGGTTCTCCGTCAATTTTTCGCCAAGGCCGTTGTACGTGACGATTCGGTAGGATCCGACGGGGAGCGCCAGTTCGAAGGTGCTCTGGCTCAAGCTGGTGCCGAGGAGGCTGCTATAGATGGTCCCCGCGCCCGGCGTATCCATCGGTTCCCACCACTCCGTTCGCTCCAGGGTCCACACCGGCTTGTCGGTCGTACCCGTGTTGCGTTCAAAGCGGAACATGGTCGGCATGCCCCCGATGCGACTGGCCGAACCGAAAGGCGAAACCGCCAGTACACCGATCTGCTTGATGGTATCCGTGGCCACGGCCTGATCCATGACCATGCGGTTGAAGAGACCGGTCGCCTGGTTGGAGTAGGGGGTCGTGGGGCTGGTGGAGGGTGCGCCATAGATGTAGAAGCGTCGGCGATGGGTGAGGCTCTGGCCGGCCCCGAGTGAGTCGGTAGGCAGGCTGCCCGCCACCATCCGCCGCGGGAATTCCGGGCGGAAATTCGTCAGGGCCTTCTGAGCATCGGCCGCCACCACAAGCGGTTTCCCGTCAGCCGAGACCAAGCCAAGGCTGGTGTGCATGTCCGTGGAGTAGTCAGCCGGCTCCGTGCCCATGAGGGCCACCATCGGTGCCTTGACACTGCTATCCAGTGGTTTGGAAAAATCACTGCCATCGAAGTCTGTACCCCAGCCCTGGACTGGCTGCCCCGTGACCGTCTGTGTTGCGGGGATATTCAGGCGAAAGCCGCCGCCCTGCTGAAAGAGGGCGTCGCCGATGCTGCGGATGCCAACGGCACTCGCACCGTTGTTCTTGAGGGTCGTCTCAAGGATGAAGAAGGTATCCATCTTCCCAAGCGTGATCCGATGCGTGACATCTACGCCATCCAGCCGTCCGCTTGCATCCCGGCTGCCACCCGAGATCCGGCCCTTGGGGTCGTACACCTTGCCGCGCATCTCCAAGTAGGCCTGGTCTTCATAATTCGTGACCCCATAGGACGTGAAGACGACGGGCAGTTCGGGATCCTGGTTCACCACCGGGGTGAGGCGCTCGAGCATGTCACTGGGCAGGGGAACCTGCTTGTAGCTGGAGTCCAGGTCCACCGCCCAGGCATCCACCACACTCCCCCCGGAAATGGCGCTTGCAATGGTCGAACCTTCCTTTTCGCCGAAGGGCGTGCCATCCACCGCCAGGGCCACGAAGTCATTGCCGAGATAGTAGTCGCCAGGGCCGGCGGCGCTCTTCAGGCCGGACCCGCGATCCCCGCCGGTGGCGGGAATCTCGGATGCCATGAGCGGAGGTCGCTGGAAGCCCGTGGCGTGATAGCACCCAACCGAGCCGACGGCGAGCGCCAGCGCGAGAACGGGTAGCACGGCGCGCCGACCGGCGGCGGAACGAAGGGGAGTAGGTAAGAAATGATTCATTCGTGTCTCGCTTTGGGCCGTTCGAGGGCAAGGGTCTATGCTAACTCACGATGCGCTTCTTTGCCTGGAACAGGTTCACCAGCCGCGGGCCCATGAGGGCGGCGATGGCCGTGGCCCTGCTCCTCTCTGGGGATCTGCTTCTGATCCACATCAAGTTCCCCGTTTCCGCACGATCCACCACGCTCCTGCCGGGACAGGTGCCACCTCCGAATCTCCCGGTCCTCGTTCTCGGCGCCAGCGTCCAGCCCGACAAGGAGCCTTCGGGGCTCCTTCAGGCTCGCCTGCAGACCGCACTGGATCTCTATCGAACAGGGCAAGTGCGGTGGATTCTGGTTTCTGGGGACAACCGTAGCTCCTACTACAACGAGCCCCAGGCCATGCGGCGCTGGCTGATCCGGCAAGGGGTCCCACGCACCCACATCGTCGCGGACTATGCTGGGCGCCGCACCTGGGACAGCCTCAAGCGCGCCCAAGCCGTGTTTGGGGTGCACCGTCTGGTGGTCGTCACGTCAGATTTCCACCTGCCCCGTGCCCTGTTCATCTCCCGGGCCCTGGGGATGCAGGTCTGGGGGGCTCCAGCACCCTCCACCCAGCTTGGTTTCTTCGGCAGGCTGGAGAACGGCTTCCGGGAATTCGGCGCCCGGCACATGGCCCTGTGGGACTCCTGGTTCCCTCCGGACACCCGACTTGGTCCCCGGGAACCAACCCCGGATGATTGGCAATTCGGCCAGGAGGGCCCCTGAGCATGCGACTTCCCGTTCCCGTTCCCATCCTCGAAGCCCGCCGCCTGCCCATGGGCCGGTTCGGTGGCAGCCTGTCGGGGTTGGGTTCCGTGGCCCTCTCGACCCATCTGGTTCGCTCCCTGCTGGCCGACCTCTCCCTGCCCCGCCCCCAACGTCTGCATTGGGGAGTTGCGCGCAGCCATACCCAGGGGATGAACCCCGCCCGCACCATTGCCTATCGTGCGGGCCTTCCGGACTCCGTTCCCGGCAGTACCTTCAACATGGCCTGCGCCTCCGGCATGGCCGCGGTGATGAGCGCCGCGCAGGTGCTCGCCCTTGGTGGAGCAGACACCGTGCTCGCCGGAGGTGCGGAGGCCATGTCCGACACGCCCTTCCTCCTGCCTGGCATGCGCTGGGGTTTCAAGTTCGGTCACAGAGAACTGCCGGATGTCATGCACCAGGACGGCCTCCTTTGCCCCCTGACGGGCCTGCTCATGGGCCAGACCATCGAGCGCCTCGTCGTGCGGCAAGGCATCACCCGCGAGGCCTCGGATCGCTACGCCGTGGAGAGCCACCGCCGCGCTTCGATGGCGGACTTCCGCCCTGAGCTCTTCGCCCATCCGAACCTCGATCGCGACGAGTGCATACGCCCCGAGGCCTCCCTGGCGGAACTCACCGAACTCCCCCCTGTTTTCGAACGGGACGGTCAGGTCACCGCCGGCAACGCCAGCGCCATCGCCGATGGGGCCGCGGCCCTGCTCCTCGGCCGACCCGAGGGATGTGAAGGGAAACCCTTGGCCCGCATCCTCGGGTTCACGGAAATCGGATTGGATCCTCTGGAAATGGGCTTGGGTCCGATCCCCGCTGTCCTCCAATTGCTGAGGGAAATGACCTTGACCGTCCAAGACATTGCGCTCTGGGAACTCAACGAGGCGTTTGCCGCCCAAGTGCTCTGTTGTGCCGAGGCGCTGAACCTGCCTCTGGATCGCCTGAATGTGGTTGGTGGTGGCATCAGCCTGGGTCATCCCATCGGCTGCAGCGGTGCCCGCATCCTCGTCACCCTGATCCACCAACTGCGTGCCCGCGGGGGCGGGCTCGGCATCGCCACCCTGGGGGTCGGCGGTGGAATCGGTCAGGCGATGATCGTGGAAGTGGAAGGCTTGAGGTAGGCCTGGAGCAGTTCCAGTTCGAAGCGCGATCCCTTCGGTTCCGCAGGTCGACAGCACAGGTCGCCGCCCAGGGTCTGGGCCATGATCCTTGCACTCCAAAGACCCAGGCCGATGTGACTCTCGCCGGCGGTTGGGATGGGGGAGAGCTTCACGAAGCGCTGAAAGAGTTTGGCCCGCTCCTCTGCTCCAATTCCCGGCCCCTCGTCCTGCACCCACACGCGATAGCCGATGTCACAAGGTCCGCCCCCCAGTCGAATCGCAGCATCTTTTGGTGAATATTTTATGGCGTTGGAAATCATTTCCCCGAGGATGCTGGACAGGAAACGGCGGTCCGCCACCACCCTCACGTGCTCCGAAAAGGGCTCGATCTCCAGGCGCTGCCCCTTAGTTTTGGCCCGGGACTGGTAAAGATCAAAGATTTCCTGCACGGTCTCTCTGAGCTGGACGGCCTCCAGGTCCAGCCGATATTGGCAGGCCTCCAGGGCCGTGGCCTCTTGGATGCGCATGATGATTTCTCGGATCTGGCGTCCCTGCTCCAGGATGCGTTCCAGAGCCATGCGGATCTGCGCGGGATCATCCTCTTCCTGCAACAGCTCGGCGCTCATCAGCACGCCGGTCAGAGGATTGCGCAAGGCATGTGCCACCTTGCCCATGAACAGGTACTGCCGCTCTGGGCATTCCATCTCCTCCGCGATCGTGAAGGACTTGATGTTGGTGGCCGTCGTGGACATCTCCACAGGCACATCGGCAGCGTCGCCTGGCGCTGCCTGTGCGGTTCGACGCCTTCCAAGGAACCAGCCCAAACCTAACCCCAGAGCGACGCCACCGAGCGTCAGGAGCCCCGGGAGCCAGAAACTGGAGGATGTTTGCGTCAAAGGGATTCCAGAAGTGAGATGAGACTTGGAGATGCGTGGAGCTTCAGGAGGCTCCGATGGAGCCGGTCCTTGTATCGACCGCTCAGGTCAGGACTGGAGTCCCAGCGTGCCCGGTCCCAATCCAGGAGCAGTATTTCGCCGCCCTCCTCCACCAGGACATTGGTGGCATTGACGTCCGGCGCCCACACCCCCCACGCGCAGAGGTCCTGGATCCGCATCCAGAGTTGATGCAAGGTTGCCTCCCCTCCCGCCCAGCCACTCGGCCAGGATCGCCCATTCGCCGCTTCGGTGAAGTAAAGTCCCTCGACTCCCCAGGGGGCACAAGGCCGCCAGGCATATCCCAGGGGACAAACGGTTGGGAAACCCGCCTCCCAAAGCGCACGGTGGATCGTCCACTCCTGTTCGAATCGCCCCGGGCCGGCGTATCGACTTTGAACCACCCGCCCCAACAGCCCGCCCCTTCGATAGGGGCGCACCACCACGGAGCCGACACGGAATACACCCCCCCGCCCGAAGGCCCCCGAAAGCAGCTCCGGCACCCCTTCCAACCGGAAGGACTCTGGTGCCACGACCTGCCATTCGTCCTCCAGGAAGGGCCACCGCGCACTGCGGCAGACCACCGGCTCCATCTGGGGACGGGAGATGTGGGGCCAGGAGGAAGGCAGGGCCGGAACCATGGACATGGGATGAGCATACTGGCCCCGGGCCACCCGCCGCTCGATACTGGGCCATGCTCTGCGCCGCCGCCCTTATGTGTCACGCTCCCATCGTGATTCCACCCATCGCCGGAGGTCGGGCTGCGGCCTGTGCCGCCACGACTTCGGCCATGGCCAAGATCGCGCAGCACCTGTTGGATCAGCGACCGGCACGGTTGGTGCTCATCTCACCCCACACGCCACGGCAGGATGGATGCTTCGGCCTCGTGCAGGGACATCGCATGGAAGGCCATTTTGGGCCCTTCGGCCATTCTGGCGTCGCGGTGACCTTTCCTGCCGACTCCGAAACGGGGCAGGCCCTGGCGCAAGACCAGCCCGATCTGCTGGTGCCCCTGCCCCTCTCCCAGCTCGATCACGGCGCTCTGGTCCCCCTCTGGTTCCTCGCAGAGGCGGGTCTGGAGGTCCCCCTCACGGTCATCGGCCTTCCGTGGGAACCCGATCCAGACACCAACCGACAGCTGGGTCGCGACCTCCGGCGAGTGATGGATGGCCTTGTCGGGCCCTGGGCCCTGCTCGCCTCCGGCGACATGAGCCACGCGCTACAACCCGGTGCCCCCGGCGGCTTTCACCCCGAGGCCCATCGCTTTGACGCCGAAGTGGAGGCATGTGTACGCGAGGCGCGTTTGACAGAGATCTCGCGCATCCCAGCTCACCTCCGCGACCTGGCCCGTGAAGACGTGGTGGACAGCCTGGAGGTGCTGGATGGCGCCCTGGGAGCATCGTTCATCACCCCGCGGGTGCTCGCGTATGAAGCTCCCTTCGGCGTGGGCTACATGGAGGCGATCTTCCAATGACCCAAGCACGTTGGTGGCATCAGGATTCGCCGGGCGTCGTGGCCTGCGAACTCTGCCCGCGGCAGTGCCGCCTGCAGGAAGGCGAGACGGGATTCTGTGGCGTGCGCCAGGCTTCAGGCGGAGCGATTCAGGCCCTCAGCTACGGCGGAAGCAGCGGCTTCGCGGTGGATCCCATCGAGAAGAAGCCCCTGTTCCACTTCCTGCCAGGCACACCGGTCCTTTCGTTCGGCGGCGTCGGCTGCAATCTCGCCTGCGACTTCTGCCAGAACTGGCAGTTGGCGTGGAGCCTCGACCTGGCCCGCCTTGTCCCGGCTCGGCCCGCCGATGTCGTCGCCCTCGCCAAGGTGCACCGCTGCCCCAGCGTGGCCTTCACCTACAACGAGCCCATCGTCGCGGCGGAGTTCGTGCTGGATGCCGCCGCCGCCTGCCACGAAGCCAACCTGAACACCGTGGCGGTGACGGCAGGATTCATCCTCGAACCCGCCCGGTCAGACTTCTTCGCAACCATGGACGCCGCCAACATCGATCTCAAAGGCATCCGCGACACCTTCTACCGACGCCATAGTCAGGCCTCCGTCGCCCCGATCTTAGAAACCCTCGAACACGTTGCTCGCCAGGGCCGAACCTGGCTTGAGATCACCAACCTGCTGATACCAGGTGAGAACGACGCCGAGGCTGACGTTCGGGACCTGGCCGCGTGGGTCGCCGAACACTGTGGCCCCCACGTGCCGTTGCACCTCACCGCCTTTCATCCCGCCCACCGCCTGCTGGAGGTCCCCTCGACACCCATTTCCACCCTCCGGAGCGCCAATACGTGGGCTCGCGCCGAAGGCCTTCGGTACGTGTACCTCGGGAACGTTCTCGGATCCGACGGAAGCGATACCTGCTGTCCAGCTTGCAGCGAGGTCCTGCTGCGCCGAAATGGGTTCCGGCTCTCCGAATCCCGGCTGTCACGCGGAGCATGCACAGCTTGCGGCCGAAGCCTCGAAGGCCGATTCGAGCCTGCATGAGAAAACCGCCGGGACCCAAGGATCCCGGCGGTTGGAAAAGGAGCGAAGCCTACTTCAGGGCGACCTTGTCCACCACGAAGGAGGTCTGCAGGGAAGCATCCTCGACCATGTTGAAGTGCACGCGGACGGTCTGGCCCTTGTAGGCGCTCAGGTCGAAGCTGCGAAGCTGGTAGCCGCTGGCCGCATTGGCGTTGCTGTACGTGGCCAGGGTCTTGAGCAGGGTGCCAGCGCTGTTGCGCACCTGCACGGAGAGCTTGTCATACACCGTGCTTCCGCTCTCGGCGGTGTCGATGTGCAGGTAGAAGCTGAGCACCGCAGAGGTGGCCGAGGCAGGGATGGCAACCGTCTGGTAGAGGGTCTCGGTGGCCGTCTTGCCGTTGCCGCCGAGGTAGGCGCAGTTCACGCCCTCATAGGCGGTCTGGGCGGGGACGTTCGTGGACCAGTTGCCGATGACGCCGGTGCTGCCGGACCAGCTGGTGACGCCTGCCTCGAAGCCGCCATTCTTCACCAGATCCGTTCCGGTGCCGGGCACCGTCAGGGTGGCGCTGGTGGAGGTGACGCTCGTCGGAGTCGCGGCACTATCCGTCACCTTGGCGTAGAGCGTCGCGCCGTTGTCCGCGGCCTGGGCCGTGAAGCTGTAGGTGGCACTGGTGGCACCGGACACAGCGGCATTGTTCTTGTACCACTGATACTTGTACGGTGCCGTGCCACCCGTGGCGGCGACGGTAAAGGAGGCGCTGGCGCCCGCCTGAACCGTCTGGCTCTGGGGGTTGGTGCTGATGGCCAGGGTGGAGCTGGTGTTCACCGTCAGGGTCGCCGTGCTGGACTTCAGGCTGGCGGGCGTGGTGGCCGAATCGGACACCTGGACGTAATAAGTGGCGCCGTTATCAGC
The DNA here is from genome assembly GCA_964415525.1 of uncultured Solibacteraceae bacterium. Taxonomy (GTDB): domain Bacteria; phylum Acidobacteriota; class Holophagae; order Holophagales; family Holophagaceae; genus CAZPUI01. The sequence goes on along the minus strand of CAYQAS010000046.1, from coordinate 12,402 downwards.
CGCAGCCGCGGTGAAGGTGTAGCTGGCGGAGGTGGCACCGGAGACGACGGCATTGTTCTTGTACCACTGGTATTTATAGGGGGCCGTGCCACCACTGGCGGCGACGGTGAAGGTAACGCTACCGCCCACATTCACGGTCTTGCTGGCGGGCTGAGTCGTGATGGCCAGCGCCTGGCTGCCGATGGGCTGCACGTCTGTGGTGACGGCGATGGCCGCGAAAGCGCGGGTCACGGTGTTCACTTCCACACTGGTGGCGCCGAAGAGCTCGGTCGCAGCGGTCTTGCATGCGGTGAAGGTGGCCGCGTAGTTCGAGCTCGCGCTGAGCTTGCTAGTGAGGGCGCGCATCCAGATCTGGCCGGCCTTGTGGATGCCGATGCCCGTGATGGGGCCGTAGGTCAGCTTGGAGCTGGAATAGTCGCCACTCGCTGTGGACCCCTGACTCAGGAAATAGAACATCCGGTTGTTGGGGCCGCTGCTGTAGTGCACATCCAGGTTCTTGAGCGTGCTGGACCAGATGTCCGGGCTGGAGCCGTCCTTGCTCGGCTTGTACATCCAGCGGAGCGGGCTGCCGTTCTTGGAGATCTCCTGACCCAGCACCCAGTCGCCGCCAGAGAGAGGCACGGTGCTGCCGCTCTGGCCGCCCAGGGCGTAGAACTCGGCGAGGGTCCCGAGGATGTCGGAATTGGATTCGTTCAGGCCACCGGACTCGCCGCTGTAGGTCAAGTTGGCGGTGCTGGCACACACGGCATGGCCGAACTCGTGAGCGGCCACATCGATGCTCACCAGGGGCTTGAACATGCTGACGCCGTCACCGAAGGTCAGGGTCTGGTTGCCATCGAAGTAGGCGTTGTCCTCATTCAGGTGGACCTTGATGTTCACGCCGGTGTTGCGGTTGTCGCGGCCGGTCCAGCTGTAGCAGTTCTTCAGCATGTCGTAGCCGGCCTGCACCGCCCACAGGGCGGAGGCCGCCGCGGTCTTCGTGTCGCTGGTGGTGTTGTTGCCGAAGACGGCCGTGGTGCTGGAGTAGACAGAACCGCCGCTGTTCGGCGTGACATTGAACGGTGTCGTGGTGGCCCGGGTGGGATCCGTGAGGGTGTAGGTGGTCCCAGAGTAGTTCACGTCGATCTGGCGATCGCCGTTGTAGAGCGTCTTCGCGGTGGCCTTGGCGGCGGCATGCTGGAGGGCGTCCCACTGCGCCAGCACTTCACCGGTCTTGGCGTCAATGATGGAATCGGTGGCGATCAGGCTCTGCCGTTCGCTCTGCTCGCGGCTCTGGACGTAGTAGGCCAGTGCGTAGCGCTCCACCACATCCTGCAGGTCCGTGGCCACCAGTTCGGCCTCAGCCTTGAGTTCGGCCCCGGCCACCCGCACCTGCTTCAGGATGGGGTAGAGAAGCAGTTCCGCCTGAGGACGCTCGACGAAGGAACGACGGGAGGCACCCTCCACAGCCGGAAGCACCGGCCCCATGGCCCGGGAGATGGCTTCCGAGGCCGTGACCTGAGGCTCCACATCCACATCCCCTGCGAGGCGCAGGAAATGTTCCGCTCGGCCCTTGGCATTGCCGAAGAGGTCGGTGGTCACGATGGACTCGCTGCCCCACACCCGAAGGCCCTGGAACTGGTGGCTCAGGCGATGCACCAGGCGATCGTCCGAAGTGCGCACGACGTTCTTGGGGGCAAAGGCATGACGGGTGTTCAGTCCCAACGCACCGCGCTCGGCCTGCAGGCGGCTGACAACACCCTCGACCACCTGAAGATCCTGCCGCAGGCGAGCGGTTTCGGTGGTCACCTGGACTTCACGGTCGGTAGGCGCCGCGGCGAGAAGGCCGGAGGCGAGAAGGGCGATGCAAAGCGAAGAGGTGCGCTTCATGGGTTACTCCTGAGGTCTGGCCCAAAGGGCCTGGGGGGGGAACCAGCGCAGTACAGTCCTCGCTCCGCACCATGCGGGCGCGGGACCATCTATGCGCAATGGAAAGAGCGGGATTGGCTCAGCTTGGTCAGCCCCCCGAATCGGAGCGAGGTCCGGTTCAGGAATACCCCCTAGTCCAGTCAGACCAGGGCCTTGTCCACAAACAAACCATTAACACCAACAAGGCCATGCCCATTCGGCCAATGGATCGGAAAATTTGGGCATCCATTCCATGGACGTCCGAGGCCAAATCGGGTCCAAATTTCAGTCGATCAGGGCGCGGGCCATGCGAAGCACCGCCTCTTCCATATCCCTGGACGCGCTGCCCCCAAAGCCCAATCGAAGAGCCGCCGGAGGTTCTCCCTCCAGCGCGAACGCGTGTCCCGGCTGGAAGGCGAGCCCATCCTTCCGGGCGCGGCGCGCCCAGGCGTCCACATCCACTCCCGCGTCCCGGGTGGGAAGCCAGAAGGCCTGGCCACCGCTCGGCGGCCTGATCTCCAAAGCGCTCGCCAGATGCCGCTCCAGGGCGTTGCCCAGGGCATCCCGGCACTCCAGGCTGACCTTTCTCAGACGATGCAGGTGCCGCTGGATCTCACCATCCTCCAGGAGCTGGGCCAGGGACTGCTGAAGGAATGGATCCCCGGTAGAGCCCAGAGTGCTGCGCCAAGCCGAGAGTGATTGGATGAGAGCCGACGGTCCATGAATGAACGCCACAGGAAGGTTCGGAAAAAGCAGCCTCGAAAAAGCGCCGATGTAGACCACGGAACCCGTGCGGTCTTCGGCCGCGAGTGGCAGCGCCGGCGAGCCTTCATAGTGAAATCCCGGATCCAGGTCCACCTCGAGGATGGGAACCTTGGCTTGCTGAGCCAGGACGAGCAGGTCAGCCCGACGAGAGGCTGGGAGGGTCACCGTGGTCGGGTACTGCCTCAGGGGTGTCACGAAGAGCATCCGCGCGCCCGCATCCAGTGCCTGCCGGGCGGAGGTGATGGATACCCCCTCGCCGTCCACGATTATGGGAAGCAGCGGATGGCCAGACTGCCGAAGAACGTCCCACTGGTGCCAGGAACCGAGGGCTTCCACACCGATCATCTCCCCGCTGGGCAGCAACCCCCGGCAGACGAGGCTGATGGCCTCCGCCAACCCTGAAGTCACCAGCAGCGTATCGGCACTCGCCCGAAGCCCCTTGGCCGACGCCAGCATGGAGGCGAGAGCCGTGCGAAAACGCTCTACCCCCAGGGGCTGATCGCGACTGAAGAGGGTCCGATCCCGAGTCCGCACCGCCCGCTGATAGGCCCTCGCCAGCGCCACCATGGGCAACAGCCGAGGATCGACCTCCCCGGTGAGGAAGCTGTAGGCGGCGTGGGGCTGGACGGCGGGTTGTCCAGGAGGCGGATTGATGTTGAAAGCAGGTTCGGGCGCACCCTTGGATCCCGCCTGCGTACCAGAACGGGGCGGCGGATCAGCCACGAAGGTCCCGCCCCCCGGACGGCTCTGGATCCAGCCCTCAGCGCTCAGCTCCTGGTAGGCCGCCACCACCGTGTTGCGATTGACGTCCAGATGCTCCGCCATGACGCGGGTGCCGGGCAGCGCCTCGCCTGGGGTCAGCCGTCCCTCGGTGATGGCCTCCCCCAACCGCTGAGCGATCTGGAGAAACAGGGGCTGATCCAGGGACGGATCCAGCTGGAAGGAAGGTCGCCACGTCAGCATGTTCAGCCTCCCCGCGCCATGTCGCGTTCGAAACGCATCACCCAGGCCAGGATCGGATCCCCTTGGACCGAACGATCCAGACTGTCATGACGCTTGGCCCGCTCTGCAGGCGTGGTGGCTTCCAGCATTCGGAAAGCCGCATGTACCGCCCGTGCGGGCCCGCCCTGCTGCTGCACCGGCTCCCGGGATCCCAGCGAATTCAGATACACCCTCCCACGACGGACGGCATCGAGTGGACTCTGGCCACGCCGAAGGGCAAGAAGGGCCTCCAAGCGGCACAGGTAGGCTTGGTTCACAGCCAGCCAACTCCCTGAGAGGCCCTCCCGCGCAGCCCGAACCAGCACGCCCTGAAGCTGAGTCAGCATGGGCTCGATGTCCCGACCCGCCTCCAAGTGACACAAAGCCTGCTCATAGCGCAACGAGAACAGCTGATCCGCCATGTCCACGAAACGCTGGACCTGACCACCACCTTCGGAAATCAGGCGGTCTGCCTCGGATTCCTCGGCGAGCGATGATTGCCCCCGGAGGCTCTTCACGGCGATGAGGAGACGCTGGAAGCGGATCCGCTCCGCCCGGAAGAGCGGCGCATCGGTGCGATCCTTCAGGTCCTGGTTCGCCCTAGCCAGGGCCTCGTGACCCTTCGCAAGTGCCTCATCCACCAGCTGGTGGTCGTGCATGGCGTAGCCCAGGACCACAACATCGGTGTGGGCCCGGATGACGTCCTTATGGTGGGAGGGCACTCCCGGCCAGAGTTCCCGGACGCGACCGGCCATCTCCACATTCTTGAGCAGGTACGGCCTGGGGTCTTCGCCCTGCTTGAAGGCTCGGCTCGCCTGAATCTGGGCCATGATGGCGCGAGTGCGCAGGGCGCCTGGATCCCGCGGCGCCTTGGCCAGAGCGCGTTCCGTGAATGCGACCGCCTCAAGCTGTCGGGCCTTCTGAATTTCCCCGGAATCCGCGAAGGACTGGAGGAGGCGGAGGCAGCCCCGGCAGACCAAGGCGGGAGGATGATCTGGCGCCAAGCGCTCGATGTGATCCAGATCGGCTTCGGCACGAGCTGCGGATTCCTGGACGGGAGGCGCTTGATGCCATCCTTCCTGCACCATGCTGGCCAGGGTGTTGTGGAAGGCAGCCCGCATGAGCAGCGCCTCCACACTCTCGGGTTGTAGGCGCAGGGCCGCGTCAAAGGCGGCGAGGCCACGATCTCTTAGACCTGGGAGCGGCTCCCCGAAGCGCTGGAGCATCTGGCGGTTGCTCCAGCCGTACCATTCGCCCAGCACGAGCCGAACCTCGGGGTCGCTCCGCCCGATGTTCAATGCCCGATCGATGGCGGCCTGGGCCTGCTCCGCGCAGGCCATGAAATCCGATCGCGTGCGGGAAGCCTCTGCTCGCTCCCGATGGACCTGATGTTCCAAGAGGCTCGCCTCGTACTGCCACGGAGCCCGGGCCTGGAGTTCCCTCAGGGGTCGAAGCGCATCGTCCAGTCTGCCCTCGATGAAGGCCATTCGCGCGGTGTGCATGAGCGGTGCCTGTCCCGATCCCACGATCCGGCGGTAGTGGACGAGGCTGGGCTCAAGGTATTCCTGGCGCAGGGCGCGCATGGCCGCCTGCCGCCCAGGCCCCGACAGGCTTCGCACCTCTTCGAGGTAGACTTCCAAGAGCGCATCCGCCAACCCTTCAGACACCGCTTCGCTCTGATGCCCCAGGTTCCAGGCCCGTTGGAGCTCCGTCATCGCCTCCCGGTACCGCCCCCGCAGGAGGTGGACCCGCCCTGTGGCGAAGGCCATCGGCCCCTCTGCCACGGTGCCGTACTGCCTTGCCTCTGCGCGCATCGACTCCAAACGCGAGGCCACCTGCCGTTCCACGACGCTCCGGTCATGCTCCGGGCTCAGATTCGCCATGCGGTAGGCTGACTCCAGATCCCGGGTGAGCACCTCGAAGCGGACCGCCACCCGCGAACGGATTCGCGCCTCCCGGATCCCGAGGGCGGCGGCGACTCCTCCGAGAAAGCCCAACCCAAGAATCATCCCCAGGGCCATGGACAGGCGAGGGCGGCGCTGGAGCCACGCCCGGCTGCGCCGAAGCAGGGATGGGCGCCTCGCCAGAATGGGCTCTCCAGCGAGGATGCGATCGAGATCTGCCGCCAGCGCCTCCGCGGTGGGGTAGCGGCGATGGGCATCCTTTTCCAGACAGGTGAGAATGACGGTCTCGAGATCCAGGGGCAGCGCGGCATTCCGCTCGCGTGGACTGCGGGGCAGCTCCTCGATGATGCGGCGATAGAGCGCCATGCCCTGAGGCAGCGCCTCGGATACCCCCTCGTTCGTGGCACCTGAGGGTACCCCTTGGACCGAATCGCTGGTGTTGTGAAAGGGTGTCACGCCCGTGAGCAGGGCATAGAGAGTCGCGCCCAGGCTGTAGATGTCGGAGCGAGCATCCAGCAACCGGGAGCCTTCCAACTGCTCGGGGCTCATGTAGGGAGGGGATCCGATCACCGAGCCCGGAAGGGAACCGCTCTCGCCGTCCGATGCCCGGGCCAACCCAAAATCCGTGACGAGAGCCTTGGACGGCTGCCCGGAAGTCACTTCTACCAGGATGTTCTGGGGCTTCAGATCGCGATGAACCAACCCCATGCGATGGGCCGCGTGCACCCCCCGCGCCGCCTGGGCCACGAGTCGCGTAGCCTCCCGCCAATTACCCTTCTCCACCGCCCGATCCAGGCTTGGTCCATCAACAAAGGGCAGGACCAGGCAGGGATGGTCGTTCCAGATGCCCATCTCGAGAATGGGTAAAACATTAGGGTGTGCCAGGGCGGCCTGGTGCTGGGCCTCCAGCCAGAGTCGACGCAACGATTCCGGGTGTTCATGGTGCGGCACCTTGATCGCCACCACACGATTCAGATGGCGGTCCCGCACTTTATGGACCTTGCCCATGCCCCCCTGCCCGATGAGCCCCAGGATCTGGAAGCGGTCAGACGGGTAGGGCGTGAGCTGGAAGGGGAGCGTTACGCCGGTGTGCATGGGGGGAGGGGTCACCAACAAGCACGATGGTACATTGTTGTGACAGACTCGCCACCCTATGGATTCGATGGCACAGATGGCAACATATTCAGGCCAGAGTCATGAAATGTTTTGTATAGATTCAGGCCCCGTTCCAGGGCAACGGCCGGTTGTGGAACCGCAACAGGCCACGATTGGTGCCATAGAGGTCCACCCGAGTGAGGCCGAAAGGCTGCCAAGCGATGTCCAGCGCCCGATCGAGTCCCATACCCAGGAAGTGCGCCAGGATCGCTCGCAACGAGCCGCCATGGGCCAGCACCAGGGTCGGCAGCTCGCCTTCCAGCGCCCCCTGGAAGGTCAACAGGGTGCGGCTTGCACAGCGAGCGAAGCTCTCGCCCCCTGGAGGCACGCCATGTACGGGGTTGTTCAGGAATGGCTCCGCGCCTCGGATCTCACTCCACGACAGGCCCTCCCACTCACCGAAGGACTGCTCCCCGAGATCCGGCAGGACCATCGCGGGGAGCTGCAGGTCCAAGGCGTGGTTGCGGGCACGCTGGAGATCGGAGGTCAGCACCCGCTGAATGCCCATGGCCAGGAGATCGAGCTTGACCTGCTGCCAGAGAACTTCCGCCTCTGGCGTGACGGGAAGATCGGAGCGCCCCACGGGAACCCCCCGGGCCGACATGCCGGTGGGGCCATGACGAAGCAGGAACAGCGGTGTCACCAGGAACGCTCCCGGAAGTGCGGGGACCTTGTCAGGAAGCCCCGGGAAGCTGAGGTGGATGCCGGATTCCGCATATGTTGAGGCTGGACCAAGGCCCGCTTCCGGTCAAGCCATCCAACGACCGCGGCGGGTGGGTTCAGCCATGGCCACCTCCAGCCGATCCAGAAATTCCTCCCGGGGCAGCACGCTCGCCCCCAGTCCCAGCAGGTTGGGATTGGGCAGCTGGCCATCCACGAAATGAAAGCCCCACGCCCAGGCTCGATCGCAGAGCGCCTGGAACGCCGCGCGACTGGCGTAGTCGACATGGGCGAACATGCTCTCCCCGCAGAACATGGCACCGAAGCTGAGACCATAGAGCCCGCCCACCAGTTCCCCATCGCGGAACGTCTCGAAGGAGTGGGCATAGCCCATGGCATGGAGCACGTGATAGGCCTCCACAACCTCCTCCGTGATCCAGGTGCCCTCCTGCCCCGGCCGGGATTTCTCGCGACAGGCTCGGATGACATCATGGAAGCAAGTGTCGATGCGGATCTCGAAGCCGGCGTTTCGGAGGGCACGCTTGGTCCGGGAGCTGAACCGCTCCGTGTGAGGGAAGAAGACCGCCCGCTTCGGCGGGGACCACCAGAGGTAGGGGTCATGGGCGTTGAACCAGGGAAAGACCCCCGCGCGATAGGCCCGGATCAGGCGGATCGGGGTCAGATCACCCCCCACCGCCAGCAGGCCATCCGGATCGGAGACCGAGCGGGCATCCGGGAGGATGGGTTCGGGGCTGAGCCGCCAGACCACCAATCAGTCCCCCTCAATGTCGCGGATGGCCTGGGTCGGGTTCTTCGCGCCGCTGGCCACTGCCAAATACCCGAGCAGATAGCGTTCCATGCCGTTGAGAGCCGCATAGAGGTGGTTATGGACGGCACGGGGCGTCACCCCCACCTCCTCGAAGATATAGCCGGTCTTGAAGCGGACCTCGCCGTCCCGCAAGTCAATTTCAAAGTTGCCGATCTGAAGGCCGTAGTTGGCGCGGGTGAGGAATTCCGCCACCGCCATCCGCGCCCGCTCCGGCACCGCGACGGGAGCCTGGACACGGAAGATGGCGTGCTCGGATTCGGGATCGATGCGCACCGCGATATCGAGGCGACCGTGATGCCCGAGGGACGCCAGATGGCAGACCAACTGCTCGGCATCCACGATGGGGTTCCAGCCATCGTTCTGAAGGAAGGTGACGACGGTCTGAAATGCGGCACGGGCGGATTCGGGATGTTCGGACATGAAGGCCTCCATGCATGATTCTAGGCGCGTGACGGCCAAAACTTGTGGGATGCTCACCCCGTTCGGGAGGCCGCCACGCGAGACGCACCGTCCCATACCCGCCCACTGCGAAGTCTGTTGATGCGCAACCAGTTCGCGGCCCTGACCCTTTCGTTCATGGCCCTCGTGGCATTGGCCTGGGTGGGTCTCTCCCAGCTGGCCTGGCGCCAGGCCCAGGGCCGCATCACCTCGGACCTCCACCACATCCGTCGTGAGCTAGAACAACGGTTCGGAGAAATGGAGCGCCTCGGTCTCGCCGTGGCCGGACTCTGGGAGGAGGGCGTCCTCGATGCGGGGGATGGGCCGAACACTTGGGAGCGCCTGTTACCGCTCGTTCGCCCTTACCAGGAGCGCCTGACAGGGCTGAACTTTGTTCAGACAGATGGGAAAGCCTTCGGCATGACACGCCTGGGGAGCGACTGGGGGGGCCGCACCATCCACCGTGAATCCGGCACCTGGGTCTCAGGCCCGATCCTCGGTGATCCCCAGAATCTGGTACGACGGGATCCTGCTCGGAGCCGCACGGCCCTGGATTTCCGCACCCGAGACTGGTACCGCCTGGGAGCCTCCGCCCAGGGTCCTGCATGGACTGAACCCTATACGTTCGTGGGCGTGATGAAGGGGCGGCCGGGTCTCTCCCTGGTCCTTCCCATTCGCCGTAACGGAATCCTGGTGGGTGTGCTTTCCTTCGATGTCCTGCTGGAGACCCTCACCCAGGCCCTCCAGGACGTGAAGCCCACGGCAGGTGCCTTTCTGGGCATGCTCGATGCCCGGGGAAACAGGCTCACGCCCATGGGCAGCGGCTTCGGCCGCCTCCCCGCTGGCGTGGCAGATGATGGGACCCCCCCGCACACAGCAGGTCCCAGGGTCTCCTTCCGCAGGGACGGTCGGCAATTGGACGGGGCCACCCTGCCCTTCCAGAGGGCCACAGGCCTGGACTGGCGCCTCTACCTGGCCGTTCCGCGCCGCGAAGTGGCCTCCCTCGCCCTGCCTCATCTCCTCCTTGTGGCGGCCCTCGCCCTGGTTCTCCTGGGCTTCCTCGCTTGGCAATGGCGGCTTCTCGCCCGCAAGGTCGGCCTCCCGCTGAGCCAGCTCTCCCAAGCGGCGGCCGCCTTGGGCCGGGGAGAGATCCCCGCCCCGGTTCAGACACCCATCGCGGAACTTCAGACACTCTCCCACGCCCTGACGGAGGCCCATGGCTCCCTCCAGGAACGGGAACGCCTCCAGGACCAGTTGAGGCAGGCCCAGAAGCTGGAGACCGTCGGCACCCTGGCAGGGGGCATCGCCCACGACGTCAATAATCAGCTCACCGCCATCCTGGGGCAGCTGGAACTGGGCCTGGAGCGCGTCGAGCCGGGACATCCCACCGGGCGCCACATGCAGCGGGCCTCGGAAGCGGCTCGCCGCTGCGCGGAGACGACCCGCGCCCTCCTCGCCTTCAGCCGCCCCAGCCAACCGGAATTGGTGCCCATGAACCTGAATGAGGTCGTACGGGAGGCCCTGATCCTCCTGACCCGGGCCATCAAGGGACACGTGCACCTGTCGGATGATGTCGCCCCGAATCTGCCCATGGTGCTCGGTGACCGGGTGCAGATGGAGCAGGTGTTGGTAAACCTCGTGCTCAACGCTCGGGACGCCCTCCCCGCTGGGGGGACCATCGTCGTAGGCACACGGCTCGGTGCGGATGGGGACGTGGAGCTCTTCGTCCAGGACAACGGCGTCGGCATGACGCCAGAGGTGCAGTCCCGCATCTTCGAACCCTTCTTCACCACCAAGGGGCCCGGCTCGGGAACAGGACTCGGACTCGCCATGGTGAAGGGCCTGGTGGATGCGCACCAGGGTCGGATCACCGTCACGAGCGCCTGGGGGCGCGGCACGACCTTCACCGTAGCCCTGCCCCCTTGTTCCCTGTCGGAGCTTTCCCCACCAGCCCTGATCGCAGACGAAGGGACCAGCAACCTGCGAGGACTCGAAATCCTCGTGGCAGAGGACGAACCCCTGATCCGCGATGCCCTGGTGGAGTGGCTGGAATCCAAAGGTGCCTCGGTGGTCGCCGTGGAGGACGGCCAGCTTGCCTGGAGCCGATTCCAGCAGCAGGATTTCCACGCCGTCATCAGCGATCACCTGATGCCCGGGCTCACAGGACTGGAACTCGTCGCCCACATCCGAACCCTTCGCTCTGACCTCCCCGTCATCCTTGTGAGCGGCCGCGGCTTGGAGCATGTCAAGGAAAGCGATCCCCGCTTGGCCATCCTGCCCAAGCCCTATCGGCTGGCCAGCCTGGAGACCATGCTCCAGGATCTCGCCCGAGTCGGCGAATAGGGCAAGCCCCCGGAAGCGGAACCGCCGGGGGCTTGGAATCAAACGGTCAGGCTAGGCCAGCACGGCTTCGATCTGGTCCACGGCCCAGTCGATCTGTTCCTTGGTGATGACGAGGGGGGGCGCGAGGCGAATGATCTGCTCGTGGGTGTCCTTGCAGAGCATGCCGCGGTCCTTGAGCTTGTAGCAGTAGGGGCGAGCCTTGCCGGCGCTCTCCTTGAGCTGCACGCCAGCCCACAGGCCGCGCACGCGCACCAGCTCCACCTTGTCGCTCTTGATGCTGCGCAGGCGCTGGGCGAAGTACTCGCCGAGTTCGGCGGCGCGCTCGATCAGCTTCTCGTCCACGAGGACATCCAGGGCCGCGGAGGCCACGGCACAGGCCATGGGGTTGCCGCCGTAGGTGGAACCGTGGATGCCGGGGGTGAAGACGTCCATGACTTCTTTGGTGGCCAGGAAGGCGCTGACGGGGTAGTAGCCGCCGGAGAGGGCCTTGCCGATGGTCACGCCGTCGGGACGGATGCCCTCGTGCTCGAAGGCGAACCACTTGCCGGTGCGGCCGAGGCCGGACTGGATCTCGTCCATCACCATCAGCATGCGGTGCTCGTCGCAGAGCGCGCGGATGCCCTTGAGGTAGCCGTCGGGGGGAATCACGACGCCGCCCTCACCCTGGATGGGCTCCATGAAGATCGCGCAGGTGTTCGGGGTGATGGCGTCCTTGATGGCCTGCAGATCGCCGTAGGGCACGATCTTGAAGCCGGGGGTGAAGGGGCCGAAGAGGCTGGTGCTGTCGGGATCGGTGCTGAAGCCCACGATGGTGATGGTGCGGCCGTGGAAGTTGCCATTAGCCACGATGATCTCGGCATTCGGGTACTCGATGCCCTTCACGTCGTAGCCCCACTTGCGCATGGCCTTCAGCGCGGTCTCCACGGCTTCGGCGCCGGAGTTCATCAGCAGGGCCTTCTCGAAGCCCGTGATCTTGCAGAGCTTCTCGAGGAGCGGGGGGAACTGGTCGTTGCGGAAGGCGCGGCTGGTGAGGGCCAACTCCTTGACCTGCTTGATCATCGCCTCGCCGATCTTCGGGTGGTTGTGGCCCTGGTTCACGGCGGAGTAGGCAGACAGGAAGTCCATGTACTTCTTGCCGTCCACGTCGGTGAGGTAGACGCCTTCGCCCTTGGTGCAGACGACGTCCAGCGGGTGGTAGTTGTGCGCACCGAACGCATCTTCCTGCTCGATGTACGCCTTGGACTTGAGTCCGACTTCAGCCATGGAAAACCTCGCAAAAAGGGGTCGCCGACTCCGGCAACGGAAAGGGAAATCAGTTACGGACGATTCGCGTGCCAACGGTTTCGTAGGGCTGTGCTTTGAGAGCCTCGGGGCTGGTGATCAGCACTTCGTGGCCGCCCGCCTCGATGAAGGCGATGGCACTCTCGATCTTCGGGCCCA
>CAYQAS010000045.1:0-31586 GCA_964415525.1 uncultured Solibacteraceae bacterium | reverse complement strand
GAGGCGCAATGATGGTTAGGAGCCCGTCCAAGTATTCAGTCGAGGCCGCGTTGGGCGCAAAGGGCTTGCAGGCAAGGCACCGGGCGAAGGGCGATGCGGTGACATCGTTCGAGCCCGGCAACGCCGCATGGAAGCCCTTTGTGCCCAACCCTTCGGGCCGGGGCGGCGGCCTGCGCAGCTCGTTGTCAGGCTCGTCGGAGGTAGTGCCGCTACCCCCTTCCTCGCCTTCCTCGATCTGCTTGGCCGCCGACCCGGCGCGGCCCAATTCAATACTTGGACGGGCTCCTAGGGCCAGTCGGGCTACTTGCTGAAGGGCGCGCCCATGGGCAGGACGTCGCGACCGAAGGTCTCGTTGAAGATGACGTGAGCCATGCCGTAGAGCGCCGCCACGGCGCAGCCAATGAGTTCCAGGCTGGCGATGGTCTTCAGGCCGGGGAACCAGAAGTGCTCCATGACGAGCAGGATGAAGCCCACCAGGAGCAGGCTGAAGATGGTGAAGAGGCCCTTGCTGATGCGGACGGAGGCGATCCAGAGGATGACGGTGAAGATCGTGAAGGCCACCAGGAACCAGCCGATGTCATTGCCCTCGGCGGGGAACACGTTGAACTTCTTGTTCAGCACGAGCAGCACGAAGCCGATCCAGAAGGCACCGTAGCCGGTGAAGGCGCAGAAACCGAAGTTGTTGCCCATCTTCATTTCCTGGAAGCCCGCGAAGAGCTGAGCGAAGCCGCCGAAAACCAGACCAAGCACGAGCACAGGAGCGACGCCGCAGAGTCCCAGGTTGTGGAGCTGCAGGACGAGGGTGGTGACGCCGAACCCGGCGAGGCCGACCACGGCTGGGTTGGCGAGCTTGGACTGCTGATGCATGGGGACTCCGTGAGGCATCGCGCCCGACAGGACGCGTCAATATCGACGAGGATTTCATTTGGGGGGACTGCAGGGTTCGATCCGTCCCGAAGGGGTCGCGGGTCAAGCCGGATACGATGTTAAGCGTGGCAATATTCTCATGTGTCACGCACGTGTCACTTCGTCGGCGTTAGTAATTAAATCATGTTTTTACAGTATTTGTGTTGATTAATAACTTTGAGGTTGACTGTGTCGTGGCGCAAATATGCGTTAGTTTGTGCAAATATAGCGTTGAAGGCTCGCTTCCGCCACACCCGTCTCCGAGGGCTTCTTTCCACAGTTTTTCCCCGATCCCGGCCCGGAACGGCGGGATGGGGGCTGAAGCAATGGACCCAATTGGCGTTAGCCTGGATGCGAGGCTCCGAAACCTATGCATTCGCCACGCTCCGGCTTCCTCCTGCGCATCATCCTGCCGGCCGCTGCGGCCATCGGCCTCTTCGTCGCCGCCCTGTTCGGCATCTTCATCCCCACCGCTGAGCGCGCGGTGATGGAGCGCAAACGGGAGATGATCCGGGAACTGGCCAATGTGGCGGTCAGCACCCTCGCCCGTTATTCGGCAGAAGAGAAGGCGGGCCGCATGACCCGAGAAACGGCCCAGCGTGAGGCTGTGCAGGAGCTGCGTCAGATCCGTTACGGACCCGAAGGCAAGGATTACTACTGGATCGTGGATCTGCATCCGCGCATGGTCATGCACCCGTACGTGCCTGAGCTTGAAGGGCGAGAGCTTCGCGAGGTGGTGGATGCGAAGGGGCGGCATCTGTTCCTGGATCAGGTGGAGCGCACGGCGGCGGGAGGCACGGCCTATCTGGAGTACATCTGGCAGTGGAAGGACGATCCTCACCGGCGCACGCCGAAGCTGAGCTACGTCCGCCGCTTCGAGCCCTGGGGCTGGATCGTGGGCACGGGGCTCTATCTGGAGGATGTGCACCACGAAATGGCGCGGATGCGCCAGACCCTGCTGGGCTGGTCGGGGCTCATCACTGCGGCCATCGCGGGACTCCTGGCCTGGGTGGGCCTCGAGGCCGGGCGCAGCGAACGGAGGCGGCTCGAAGCCGAACATGGCCTGCGTGAGAGTGAGGCGCGACACCGGACCCTGGTGCAGGCGAGTACGGAAGGCCTCTTGTTGCTGCAGGCGGGACGGTCCCCGATCCTCAACGGCCACCTTTCCGATTTGCTGGGCCTGGATGAAGGGACACCGGACCTGACCCTGGAGCGCATCCTCACCCTCGCTTCTCCCCTGCCGGATGGGATGCCCCTGATCGAAGCCCTGCTGGCGGCGCCGGGTCCTCTGGAACTGCGCCTCCGGCGCCGGGATGGGAGCGATCTGGAAGCCCTGGTCCGAGCCACCCGAGAGCGTCTGGGGGAGGACGAAGGCATCGTCGTGACGGTGAAGGACATCAGCGCCCATCGCGCCGTTGCCGAAGCCCTGGATCGCAGCCGCGAGTGGTTTAGAGAACTGGCGGAGCAGCTGGGGCTCGGCCTCTTCAGAGCCACCTGGGGGCGCCACTGGCGCCTGCTGGAGGCGAGCGCCGCTGCCCGATCGATGCTGCTTGAGCCGGACCAGCCGCTCGCGGACGTGGACCTTCAGGCAAGGTTCCGCCAGCGTGCGGAGGCCGTGGATATCGCCGCACTCCTGGAGAAGGGCGAACCCGTGCGCCAGCGCATGGTGGAGCTGCAGGGTGCGCAGGGGCTTGTGACGGGGCGCCTCTCCCTGATCCGGGTGCGATCAGAGGATGGCCAGGACGTGCTGGAAGGGCTCCTGGAGGATGCCAGCCGCAGTGCGCGGGAGGCCGACCGCCAGGCTCACCTGATGCAGGATCTGCAGCTGGGCCAGCACGCGCTCTACCAGGACCTCCAGTCGCTGGTGCGGGAAGTCCCGGTGCTGCCCCTGGATGCACCGGCGCGCACCGCAGCGGAGCGGATGGTCGCCAGCGGCGGAGGCGCGGTCTTCGTGGCGCCCCTCAACGGGGCGCCCTGCGGCATCCTCACACGCCGGGATCTCTGCGACCGACTGCTGGCGGAGGGGCTTGCTTCGGATACGCCCTTGCACCAGATCATGATGGCGCCCCTCAAACGCATTCCACGACGGGCCCTGGTGGTGGAGGCCCTGATGGCCCTGGAGGCCGAAGGACTCACCCACCTCGCCGTTACGGATGAAGCGGGTCGGGTGGTGGGGGTGCTGGATGGCCGGGCCCTCCTCTCCGTCACGCCGCAGGCGGGAGAGCGGATGCTGGATGAGATTCTCCGGGTGCGCACCCCGGAGGCTCTGGCAGAGATCACAGCCCGGATCCCCACCCTCGTCCGGACCCTTCGGGCCACGGGCGTGAAGGGGCCACACCTCTCCCGATTCCTGACGGCCCTGCTGGACAGCGTCTGTCGCAAGGCGCTCATCTGGGCGGAAGCGGACCTGGGACCGATGCCCGCGCCGTTTGCCTGGGTCGCCCTCGGCAGTCACGGCCGGGGCGAGTTGGGGTTGGCGTCGGATCAGGACCACGCACTTATTCTTTCGGAGGGTGCCCCGGTCGAGCCCTACCTGCAACTGGGCCACCACCTGTCCCGCACCCTGGCGGGCGCGGGCTGGCGGCTCTGCCCCGGCGGCGTCATGGCGGGGGAGGTGGCCTATACGCTGGACCTTCTGGGCTGGAAGAAGCAGTTCAGTCGATGGATTCACGCGGGGGAACCCAAGGACCTGCTGGATGTGCACATCGGATTCGACCTTCGCTACCTGGCCGGGGATGCGGGCCTCGTGTCGGATTTAGAGGACCATGTGCGGCAGGCGGTGGCGGCCCATCCGCCGTTCCTGCCCCTGCTGGCTCAGGCGGCCCAGCAGACGAAAACCGTGCTGACCAAGCTCGGTGCCATCGCCACGGAGGGGGAGGAGCGTCTGGACCTGAAGAACGCGGTGGGGCGCATGAGCAATGCCGTGCGCATCTACGCGCTGCGGGCGGGGGTTTCGCCCACGGGCACTCTGGACCGGTTGGAGGCCCTGCGTAGGGTGGACCCCCGCCTGGAAGCTGATCACGCCAACCTGGTGGCCACGTTCGAATACCTGGTGGGGCTGAGGCTTCAGGCCCACCTGGATGGGGGCACCAACCAGATGGATTTGCGGCGACTGACGGAAGTGGACAAGGCTGCCCTCAAAAAGGCCCTCGGGCAGGTGGATCTTCTGAACAACCGGCTCGCGGCGGACTTTCTCGGTCGAGGCTGATGCGCATCCTGCACTTCTCGGACCTGCACGGGCGGGCCTCCACTGAGGCGGCGCGAATTGTGGCCCAGGTAGAGCCGGACTGGATCGTGCTCACCGGGGACATGTTGGACGATCCGGAGTGGTTGCCTGGGGAGCATCGACGCAGCGCCCGTCAGATGCGCGCCTGGGACCGGATCCGGAGACCCTTCCTGGCTGCGGCGTGCACCACCTATGTGCGGGGCAACCACGAACGGGAGGGCTTCTCGGATGCCTTCCTGCAGGCCGCCCGCCCCACGGGCTTCCAGGATCGAATCGGGATTCTTGAAGGCATCCCAGCCGAGTTCGGCCCCTGGGGGTTTCCCAGAGAGCTGGCGCCGGAGGATCTGGCCCGGGAGCTGGACGTTCAGGGGCCCCGGGAGCTGTGGCTCAGCCATGTCCCGCCCTATGGCGTTCTCGATCGGACCCGGCATGGCACCCGCGTGGGACATCGGCCTCTGGCGGCGCTGCTGACCGGGGATCGCCCACCCTCGCTCGTGCTGTGCGGCCACGTCCACGAAAGCTTCGGCACCCATACCGTGGGGCGCACCCACGTGGTCAATGCCGCCGGAGGGTATGCCCTGCTGGACTGGGATCCGGAAAGTGGCCGGGTGGACCTGTTGGCCCTGGAAGTGCTCGTCCGCTACCGCCCATGGCGGGGCTTCCTGGAGGCCCTCAAGCCGATGCTGGGGTAGACGGGAAAGAGCCCAGAGGATTGCTCCTCTGGGCTCCTTCTTGCGTCAGTGAATCAAGCCGTCTTGCGGCGCCCCATCAGCACGACCTTGGTCAGTCCTGCCAGGGCAACGAGCAGAAAGAAACTGCCGCGCCAGGGGGAGGGCGTCTCGCCTTCCACCAGGATCAGGGCGTCCGGGGCCAGGTCGAGCCCGCCTTCCTTGGCCATGTCCCGAAGCTTGCCGTGGTTGGATCGGGCCACGAGGCCGCGCATCCGGAGCCCCTGGACGGACACGACCGAGAGGAGTTCCGCATGGTGCTGTTCCCGGAACGCGGCCCGATCGACCTCCGTGTCCGGGCCGAAGTGGTAGCGCTTGAAGAGCTCGATGCGTGCGGCATCCCGCGTTTCCACCAGCACCTTCACCGCTCCGCCGCTCGGCAGGCGCAGGGGGGCCAGGAGACCTTGGACCTCCACGGTGCCCGTGGTGTTGATGGCCTCGACGAGGTCCATCCGGGCGCCTTCGAAACGCAGCCAGTGTTGGCCGGCGGGCACATCGAGGCTGTTCTGATGCACATGGGGAGTCCGGTTCTGGAGGGCGACCCAGAGGTCATCGCCCCCGAGAAAGCCCAGCACCGCGCAGACGGTGACGAGGGTGGCGCGGTAGCCCACGGAGCGTTTCCGGACCGGTGAGGGCTGGGTGTCCTGGGAAAGGTTCGACGTCGGGGTCATGGCTTCCATTTCTAGCAAGAAAATCACCACGGAGGGCGGGGATCCGGAGCGGTCATCGGGGGAGGTGCGGCCTCACGCCCCGGGCTGTTCCGTGATCTTCGTGCTCCGTGGTGATGCTTTCAGGGCTTCAGGACTACGCTTCCGCGTCTTTCGCCGGGCTCTTGGTCATCAGGGACACCACGATCAGCGCGAGGACGCTGAGGGGTACCGAGAAGAGGGCGGGGTTGTTGAAGCTGAAAGGCGCGTCCTGGGGCAGCTTGCCGTAGATCTTGAACATATCGGGGCTGAGCAGGATGATGCCCAACGCCGAGGTGATGCCCACCAGGATGGAGGCCACGATGCCCTGGGCGGTGGTGCGCTTCCAGAAGAGCAGCATCAGGATGGCGGGCAGGTTGGCGGAGGCCGCCACGGCGAAGGCCCAGCCCACGAGGAAGCTGACGTTCGTGCCCTCGAACATGATGCCGAAGAACATGGCCAGGATGCCCACCGCCACGGCGCTGAGCTTGCCCGCCATGACCTTCTTGGAGTCGCTCAGACGCATGTCCATAAAGCGGTCCATGAGGTCGTGGGCCACGGCGCCCGAGGCCGCCACGATCAGACCCGACACCGTGCCCAGCACCGTGGCGAAGGCCAGGGCGGAGATGGCGGCGAACAGGAAGATGCCGAAGCTGTAGGCCAGCAGGGGCGCACTCATGTTGTTGTCCAGCAGGTTGACCACGCCGTTCACCATGGCGCCCAGGCCCAGGAAGAGGGTCAGGACGTAGAAGAAGCCGATGGAGGCGATGGCCACGATGGTGGACTTGCGGGCGTCCTTGGGACTCGGGACGGTGTAGTAGCGGATGAGGATGTGGGGCAGGGAGGCGGTGCCCAGGAAGAGGGCCAGCATCAGGGAGATGAAGTCCGCCTTCTCCACGGGCTTGGCCCCGTCGAGCTTGTACTTGAGGCCCGGCCGGAGCACCTTGGAGCCCAGAGTGGGCTTCTGGTAGTGGATCGTCACCTTCTCTCCGTTGACCTTCAGGCTCTTGGAGCCCCAGAGGACGACGGTGCTCTTGCGGAGCGTGGAGAGGAACTCGAAGGGGCCCACGCCGCCGGTCTGGGCGACGGTCTGGTCGCCATTGATCACGGCGATGGTGCCCACCTGATGGAACGCCTTGTCCTTGGCGGGCAGGCCGTTGATGAGCTTGCTGCCGTCGGCCTTGAGCACCTCCGATTGGGCTTCCGCCAGGGTGAGGACGGTGCCCTCGCGCTTGGCGATGTGGAAGTAGGTGCTCACGCCGTTCTTCTGAAGGTTCACGAAGCCGGCCTTGCCGAGGTCGCTGGTTTCCCAAGTGGGATCAGCTGTGTAGGTGGCGTCCGACAGCTTCAGGGCGCCGTTCTCCACGGTACCCACTAGGGTGGCGAACTCGTGCTGGGCCTTGAGGCCATTCTGGGGCTTGGTGCTGAAGCCGCGGCTGAACAGGGCCACCACGAGGATCGTGGAGAACACGATCAGCATCGCGCCCTTCAGAAACTGCACGTAGGTCGTGGAGGCCATGCCGGCGGTGGCCACCACGATGGTCACGATGATGCCGACCATGATCACGCCGGCCCAGTGGGGCAGGCCGAGCAGGGGCTGGATGAGCACGCCCGCGCCGACCATCTGGGGAATCAGGTAGAAGATGGAGACCACCAGGGTAGAGATGGCGGCGGCCAACTGGATGCCCTTGGAGCTGAACTTGGAGTCCAGAGCGTCCGTGAAAGTGAACTTGCCGAGGCGCTTCATGGGCTCGGCCACCAGGAAGAGGGCCACCATCCAGCCGGCCAGATAGCCGATGGAGTAGATGAAGCCGTCGTAGCCGGCGGTGGCGATCATGCCGCAGATGCCGAGGAAGCTGGCCGCGCTGAGGTAGTCACCGGCGAAGGCGATGCCGTTCACGAACCAGTGGATGTTGCCACCGGCGGCGTAGTAGCCGGCAGAGGACTTCGCGGAACGGCCCATGTAGAAGCTGAGGCCGAGGACGAGTCCCACGATGATGAGGAAGATGATGATGGCGACGGGGGAATGAGGCATGGACATGGGGCGGGGCTCCTATTCCTCGTCCTTGTTCAGGCGATCCTCGGCCTTGCTGCACAGGCTGTTGTAAACCATGCCGAGCAGGAGGGCGCCGATGATGAGCCCGAAGCCGTACACGACGGCCAGGTTCTGGTCACCGATGAGCGTTTCCATGCTCTTCGGCCAAATGACGTTGAGTGCCACGAAGATCGCGTAGATCAGCGCGTACAGGATGAAAAGGAAGATGCCAAGCCGGGACTTGTAGCCCTCGGCGTGGTCCTTCCCCCAGGTAGTGGCTGGGCCGTGACCCATGGGTAACCTCCGGTGGATGATTGACAGACAGAACCCGCGGCTTCGAATCCGAAATGAATACGGACCCGAGTTTCGGGCGAGGGGGGAGTCAAAAGCCCATGGGGATACCAGGGGGTGGTGACTCGTTGGATCAGAACGACATCCGTTGACATGGTACTCAAATCAAGCGGCTTAACTGCGTGCATCCCTACGGGTTTGGGCGACCGTCACAAGTTTGTATGTGTGATTTCTCGCCTTGCGTTTCAGGCCTACCCCTCTTTCTGACGGTCAGCATGGCACCTGGCTGTCGATTGGCGGGACCGGCCTGGTGATGTCGCCACCCTGATGGACCTCTGGTCGGCGCCGTGAGCGATCGAACGAGGCAGGATGCCGACCTTCAGACTCCGCTCAGATCGTGCCGTCAAGCTGGATGTGAGTGATGGCTCACTCGGGGCGTTGACGCGTGAGTGAATGCTCACTACTGTGAGTGAGCGCTCACTTTGGAGGCATGATGGGGACTCGAGAAAACCTGCTGAAGGCTGCTTCAGATCTCATGCGCGAGGTGGGCTTCGAAGGCATGACCACCGCCCAGATCGCCAAGCGGGCAGGGGTCGCCGAAGGCACCATCTATCGCCACTTCTCGGGAAAGGAGTCTCTGATCGAGGCGGTCTTCTCGGGCATTTGGTCGGGCTTGAACGCATTCATGGAAGCCCATCTTCCGCCGCGTACCGAACCTTCCGCTCGGCTGGACGCCTTCTTCCCCGTCACCATGGCGGGGCTGGGTGAGGTGTTGAAGGACTACCACTCCCTCAGCCAGCAGGAGCAGCTCTACTACGCCTCCAAACAGGGCTGCTGTGCGCTTCCTAAGGGGCTGGATGAATATGTGGCGCTCCTTGAGGAGTGCATCCGGCTCGCCCAGGCCATCGGATATGTGCGACCTGAAGTGGACGCCAAGGTCGCGGCGCTCTTCATCTTTTCCGGCGCCAGCACCGTGCTGGATGTCTACACCGACCTGCATGGCAGCCGGGGTTCGGGCATGGACAACGCCCATGTCGTGGCCCAGCTCGACGCCCTGACCAAGACGATGCTCCTCATCGGAGGCACGCGATGAAGCCCTGGACGTTCCTTCCCCTGACCACGCTGCTGTTGATGGGCTGTCGGCACAAGACCGAGGACACTGCGCTTCCGCCACCGCTGGTGCGCGTGGTGAAGGTGAACGGCGGTGGCACGGGCGCGCTGGAAATCCGGGGCAGTGTCGCGCCTGAGGGGCGGCTCAAGCTGGGCTTCCGCAAGGGCGGCATCGTGAACGCCATCAAGGTGCGCGAAGGCGATGCGGTCCGGGTGGGACAGCTGCTGGCCATCCAGGAGGAGGCGGAGTGGCAGGCGGGCGTGGCCGCCGCCCGAGCCGGTCTGGAAAAGGCGAAGCGGGATCTGGCGCGGGCCGAGCGTCTGGCTTCTGAAGGTGCGCTTCCCACCAGTGTGGCGGAGGATGCCCGCACGGCCCTCGCCGCCGCCGAGGCGCAGAAGGTCGGGGCGGAGGAAGGACTGGCCAAGCTGCGTCTGACGGCCCCGGTCTCCGGCACCATCTTCCAACGGCTCGCAGAGCCCGGAGAGGCCGTGGGAGATGGCCAGCCCGTGCTCATCCTGGACACCACCGGCGATCTGCTGGTGAAGGGTGGATTGACGGAATCCGAGGCACGCCTGCTCCGCGTCGGTCAGCCCGTGACACTGCTCCCGGAGTCCGGGATCAGCTTCCCCGGTCGGGTGCGCACCGTGGGCCTGGCCCCGAATCCCGGGGACGGCAGTTACGCGCTGGAGGTCGTTCCCAGCGGCATGGCCGATCTGCGTTCCGGCGCCCTCCTGCGCATCCGGGTGGAGGGCCTGAAGTCCGAACCCGGGCGCCGCGTGCCGGTCGAGGCCTTGGTTCACCGCCAGGATCACACCTATGTGTGCGTGGTGGAGGGCGGTGCCATCGTTCAGCGACCCGTGACGGTGCTCCGGGTGGAGGGGCGCACGGCGCTCCTGAAGGACGGCCTCAAGGACGGCGATCGTGTGGTGGCGGAGGGCGGCGCCTTCCTCCAGGCGGGCCAGAAGGTCCGCGTGCAGGAGTAGCCGATGTTCCGCAGTCCCCTGCTCCCCAAGGACAATCTGTCTTTCCGTGATCTCAGCGTGGGCGCCATCGCCCGCTGGCGCCTGCTGCTGGTGGGCGCCCTGGGTTTCCTCATGCTCTCCGCCATGGCGTGGATCAAGATCCCGCGCCTGGAGGAGCCGCGCATCGAGGTGATGGTGCTCGGCGTGACCCTCGTCTATCCCGGCGCGAGCCCGGAGGACGTGGAAGTCCAGGTGCTCAAGCCCCTGGAGGAAGTGCTCTTCGAACTGCCGAAGGTGGAATGGGTGGAGGCGACGGCCCTGCCCAACGTCGCCAGCTTCGCCATCAAGTTCGAGGACGGCACCCCCATGGACGTCGCCGTGGAGAAGGTGCGCGGCAAGGTGCTCGGCAAGAAGCGCGACCTGCCTACCGAGGTCAAGGATCCCGAGGTGGTCCACTGGTCCACCAGCCTCACGCCCCAGATGGTGGTGGCGTTGACCGGGCACGTTTCCGAGGCGCGGCTCTACAAGGAGGCCCGCCGCCTCAAGTTCCAGCTGGTGGGGGTGGATGGCGTGGCCGGCGTGGACCTGCACGGCGGCGCCAAGCCCGCCCTGCGGGTGGAGCTGGATCCGGCGCGCCTCGCGAGGCACGGCCTCACCGCCGAAGCCGTGGCCCGCGCACTGCAGCTTCAGAACGTGCGCATCCCTGGGGGCGAACTCAACACGGGTGAGATGGCGACGCTGCTGCAGGTGAATCACACCTTCGGCAGTGTGGAGGATGCACGGATGATCCCAGTCACCGCGGGCGGCGGTCTGCGGGGCGACACCCACACCGTGCGCCTCGGCGACGTGGCGGAGGTGCGGGAGGACGCCCTGACGCCCGACAGCCACTTCTTCCACCAGGGGCGCCCCGGCATCGGCCTGAGTCTGCGCTTCCGCGATGGCGCCGACAGCATCGCCACCGGCCGGCGGGTGCATGAACGCCTCGCTCAGCTGCGCAAGGACCTGCCGTCTGAACTCGAATTGGGGGTGTCGGACGACCAGCCCGCATGGATCTCCGCCTCCGTTTCGGGCTTCATCCAGAGTCTGCTGGAGGGCATGGCCTTGGTGATGGTCATCATCACCTTGGGCATGGGCTGGCGCGCCGCAGCGGTGGTCTCCGCCGTGATCCCGCTTTCCGTGGGCGGCGCCGTGCTCGGGCTTCACCTCTTCGGCTTCAGCCTCGAGACCACCAGCATCGGCGGCCTCGTAGTGGCCCTCGGCCTCCTCGTGGATGACGCCGTCGTCGTGACAGAGAGTGTCCAGATCCTCCGGGACAAGGGCCTCTCCGCGGTGCGGGGCGCGGTGCTCGGCACCTCCAGGGTCTTCTGGGCGAACAACGCGACGACTATGGTGGCCATTGCCTCCTTCCTGCCGCTCTTCGCCATGGGTGGCGACACCGGCGCCTACATCAAGGGCCTGCCGACCTCTGTGGTGCTGTGTCTGCTGATCTCCCTGGGTGTGGCGCAGCTCCTCACGCCCTGGCTCAGCACCTTCCTGCTGCGCAAGCGGGGACCAGAGCCTGAGGTGTCGGATGCCGTTGCCTTCGACCGCAGCGAGGACCGGCTGGAAGGCGAGCACGCGGAGCAGAACCCGGTGCTGCGCTACCTGCGCGGCGTCTATGAGCGTGTGGCCCCCGTGGCGGTGCGGCATCCCGGCAAGGTCGTGCTCGGCGCCACCGGGCTCCTGGTGGGGGCCCTGGCCCTCTTCCCCCTCATCGGCTTCGAATTCTTTCCCAAGGCCGACAAGCAGCTGATCTTCGTGACCCTGCGTCTGCCCCGCGGGGCCCGGCTGGAGGCCACGGAAGCCAAGCTCCAGCAGGTGCAGGACCTCATCGGCAAGGACGGCGCGGTGCGCGGGGTCTCGGCCGTATCCGGGGGCAGCTACCCCGCCACGTTGAGCAGCAAGGCGCCCCGGGGGACGGGCACGGATTCCGCTGAACTGGCGGTGCGCGTGAAGCCCGGCGCCGATGCCGCGGCCCTCGCCACCCGCCTGCGCCGCGCCCTGGCGGATGTCACGGGCACAGACATGGTGGTGGAGGAACTGAGCTACGGCCCGCCTGTGAGCCATCCCGTGCTGGTGCGGGTCTACGGCGAGGACTTCACGAAACTGCGGTCGGTGGCAGAGGAGGTGAAGGCCAAGCTGCGCACCATCCCCGGCGCCATCCAGGTGAGCGACAGCCTCGCGGACACCATGCCCCTCACGCGGGTGAAGCTCGACGCGGATCGCGCCTTCCGTACCGGCGTGACGCCTGCCCAGGTGGGCCAGTCCCTGCGGGCCTACCACGGCGAGGACAAGGTGACGGAGTTCCGGGAGGGCGAGGAGCTGGTCGAAGTCATCCTCAGCCGCACCAAGGAACCCGGCCGTCCCATGGAATCCCTGGGGGACACGCTCATCCCGAACGCCTCAGGAACCCCGGTCGCCCTGAAGGACGCCGGAAAGGCGGAACTCGACTTTGGCCCCGCCACCCTCAAGCGCCGCAACACCCGGCGGCTCGTGGAGGTCTACGCCGATGTGGCGGCGGGCACCCAGGCGGCTCAGGTGGTGGGCCAGCTAGATCCCTGGCTGAAGGCGCGGGCCTGGGAGCCGGGCTACAGCTACGGCTACGCGGGCGAACAGGAGGAGACGAGCAAGAGCTTCCGCAACCTCGGCATCGCCGCCGTGAGCGCCATGGTGCTGATCTTTCTGCTGCTGCTCCTGCTCTTCAACGACATCCTCCTGGCCATCCTCGTGATGCTCGCGGTGCCCTTCGCCCTGACGGGTGCCCTGCCGGGGCTGGCCCTCACGGGCAATCCCTTCGGCTTCATGGCCTTCCTCGGGCTCATCGCGCTCATCGGCGTCTATGTGAACCACAAGATCTACTTCGTGGATCGCATGCTGGAGCTGATGCGCCGCGGGGTCGACTTCCCCACCGCCGTGCGCCACGCGGGTCTGGACCGCCTGCGCCCCGTGGTGCTCACCGCCATGACCGCGATCCTCGGCCTGGTGCCCCTCACCTTCTGGGGCGAGGCGCTGTGGAGCGCCTTCGGCTGGGTGAACATCTTCGGGCTCATCGCCTCCATCCCGCTCTCCCTGGTGCTGCTGCCCGCCCTGATTTCGCTGGCTTGGCGGTGGACGGGCCGCTTCAAGCCGGAAGGAACTAAGTGATGCGCATCCTGCTGATCCTTGGACACCCGGACACCGACAGCTTCTGTGGCGCCCTGGCGGAGGCCTACGCCCGCGGCGCGAGCGGAGCGGAAGTCCGTCGCCTGGACCTGGGCAGCCTCGCCTTCGATCCGGTTTTGCATCGCGGCTACCGCGAGATTCAGGCTCTGGAACCGGATCTCTTGGCGGCCCAGGAGGCGATCACCTGGGCGGAGCATCTCGTCTTCATCTACCCCACTTGGTGGGGCGGACTTCCGGCGCTGCTGAAGGGCTTCGTCGACCGGGTCTTCCTGCCGGGCTTCGCCTTCAAATATGCGGAGAAGAAGGGCGCCTTCTGGTCTCGGCTGCTGAAGGGCCGCACCGCCCACATCCTCACTACCATGGATGCCCCGAACTGGTACCACCGCTGGATCGCCCGCGCCCCGGGGCTGCGCGAACTGCGCCACAGCATCCTGGCCTTCTGCGGCGTAAAGACCACGGGAACTCTGCTGATGGGGCCGGTGAAGTCCTCCGATGAGGCCACTCGCAACCGTTGGCTGGCGAAGGCCGAGGCCATGGGACGGGCGCGGGGAACAAGGCCATGACCTCCTGCTTTTATCCCCTTCATCCCTGTTGAAAGAGGTTTTTGAACAGGGATGAAGGGGATGACAAGAGATGCGTGATTTCGACACGGACTGACGAACGGGAACTTCCATGCGAATGAAGACGACGATCTTTTCCCTGTGCGCCTTGGCCCTCGTGGCCCAGGAGGCGCCCCTCACCGTTTCCGACGCCGTGGCCTCGGCCCTGGCGCAGGGGCCCGCGCTCAAGGCTTCGGAGTTCCAGGCGGATGCCGCCCGGGCGCGGGAATCCCTGGCGGGCTGGAAGCGCGCCGGCAGCCTGGAGACGACGGCGCTCTACACGCCGAAGCAGAAGCCGTTGAAAGTGGGCATTCCCAGCTTCTTCCCGGGCATGGAGCCCATGGACATGGAGATCCGGCAGCTTCAGAAGTATTCCGTATCCGGCACCTACACCCTGCCGCTCTGGACCTGGGGTGCCCTATCTGGCGCCCACAAGGCCGCGGGCCAGGAATCAGAAGCCGCGCGGCGCACGGCCCTGCGCAGTCGGGCACAGACGGTCTTCGACGCCCGGCAGGCCTTCCATCAGGCCACGGCCGCGCACGCAGGCGTCGAGGTCGCCGAGGCGGCCCTCGCCCAGCAGAAGGCCTTCCTGGCGACCGCGCAGAGTCGGGTGAGGGCGGGTGCCGCGCCGCGTCTGGATGCGCTGAAAGCGGAGCTGGCGGTGGCCCAGGCTGAGAGCGCGCTGCTGGAGACCCGGAACCGCGCCCAGCTGGCCCGGGAAGCCCTCGCAGCCACGACCCTGGATCCGCGCTTCCGCACGGCTCCTTTGAAGATGGAGGAGTTCGCGGCCCTGGAGGCGCCTGAGGAGGTCGCGGCCTTGGCGGAGGCTTTGAAGGCACGGCCCGACCTCGAGGCCACCCGCCGCCAGTTGCAGGCCCTGGACCTCGGCTCAAGTGCGGCCCGTGCAGCGGGCCTCCCCGCTGTGGCCTTCCGGGCCAGCCTCACCCAGCAGCACGATCAGGCGGGGCAGGTCTTCAAGGGCGCCAGCCAGCTCTACACCGTGGGCCTCGCCATGTCCTGGGACGCCCTCGAGCCGAGCCGTGCCCGGGCTCGGGCCGCAGAACTGGATGCCCAGGGCCGCGCCTTGAAGCATGCCCTGCGTGGACAGGAGGAGGGCGTGGCGCTGGAGGTCCGCTCGGCCTTGCACCGCCTTAAGGAAGCCCGTGCCCGCCTCGAGGTCCAGCAACGGGCTGTCGCGGTGGCCACGGAACAGGCCCGCATCGCCCGGCTCGCCTACCAGGAAGGCGTCGCCACCAGCCTGGAGGCCCAGGAGGCCGAACTCGCCCTCACCGCCGCGCGGTTTGATCAGCTGCGGGCACGGACGGACGGGGCCCTGGCGAAGGCGGCGTTGGAGCTGGCGGTGGGGCGCTGAGGTTCCAAGGCTCAAGCAGGTGAACCTCCAGGGCTCCCCTGCTTGAGCGTGGCGGCGACCTTTAGCGACGCCTGGTGACCAGAAGGGTGTAGGGGGCGCTGGTGGGGGCCGAGCCGGGGCCGGCCTTCACCCGAATGCTCACATATTCCGTGGAATTTGCTGCATTCCGCCACTCCAAGGATTCCGTGCTGGTGGGGCCGGCGGAAGTGGCCAAGGGGCTGAGACTCGAATATCCGATCAATGCCAGGTTCAGGTTCGCCTCATTCGGACCCGTCAGGTCGAGCCTGAGCGTCTCGCCCGGCGCGAGGCTTAGGTAGAAGCAATCCACATCGGTCGTCTTTGACAGGGTGCCTTGTACGGCCTGGTACGTGGGCGAGAGCCACCTGCTCCAGGGGGAGTTGTTGGGTTCGTACTCCGGGGAGACCTTTCGGGGAGACGCCGTAAAGGTGAGGGTGGCGGACTCAGTGAGGCCGGACTTTTCCTTCGCCTCGGCGACGACAGTCAAGAGACCCGCCTGAAGCGGCGTGAAGTAGGCCTCCTTCATCGGGACGACGCTGCCGTCGGGCAGGGTCATGCGGTAGGTGAAGGTCAGTCCCGATTGAAGGGTCGAGACCTGGCTTCGCAACCGCAAGCTTTCACCCACACGGTACAGGCCCGTTTCGCCACCATTGGCGTAAAGCTGAAGCGTGAACTGATTGTTGACGCGGAAGGGGATTTCCGCGGAAATTGCCTGGTTGGACTCGGCGTCATAGGCCCTGGCGTAGAGGGTGTGATTTCCATCCAGGAACTGGGTGCTATCGACCATGACGCCGAAATAGCCGGGCGTGTCCTGGCTCGGGATGCCTTGGGCCGTCAGGCGCCCATCCACCCAGAACTCCACGCGAGCCACGGCGGTGTTGTCAGTCGCGTTCACCCTGAAGAGGATCATTTTCGAGGTGTTCTCCACAACCGGACTCCCGAGGGTCGGTGGCACGCTGTCCAGCACGGAGAAGGCGGTTTCGGAGCGGATCACGCCCGCGGGCGTGGTGATTTCGATGTGGCCGGTGGTGGCACCCACGGGAACAGTGGCCTTGAGGCTGGTGAGGCCTTCCGCTCGGTACGTGGCTTCAACTCCGCCGAACGTGACCCGGGAAGGTTTGTAGAATCCTTTGCCCTGAAGGGTCACTTCCGTGCCGACCCGGCCTGTGGCGGGGACGAAGGAGGTCAGGGACCCGAGGGGCGGGGCTTGGCGGTTCACGAGGATGCCCACACCAGGGGCGGAATATTCCGCGACCGCGATGTCGAGCATGCCATCTCCATCAAGGTCGCCGGTGGTGAGGCCCCAGGGCCACGCTCCGACCTTGAAGCTCTGGCCGGGGGTGAATCCTCCGATTCCATCTCCTTTGTAAGTGATGACCTGAGGGGCATTGGCCTGCTTGTCCGTCAGGGCCAGATCCAGGACGCCATCCCCATCCAGGTCGCCCAGGGCGACTGCACCTACGCAGGTACCCGCGGGCATGGGTGTGCCTGGGGTGAATGTGCCGTCGCCCTTTCCCGTCAGCACCACAGCCTTTCCGTATTCGGTACCCACCACCAGATCGAGAAGGCCGTCCCCAGTGAGGTCGGCGGTCGCCAGGACGCTCGGGCCTCCCGAAAGCGGTGTAACGGTGGGCGCTTCAAAGGTTCCGTCTCCCCGACCGGCAAGCATGCTCACCTTCTGGTGTCCACCCTGGACGGTCGCCACATCCTGCTTGCCGTCCCCGTTGAAGTCTCCCGTGACCACGTATTCCACGTTAATGGGCATGGAGGTGGTTATGGGGGAGGCGAATGTGCCATCCCCCTGACCCAGCAGCACGGAGACGCTCTGGGAGCGGTATTGGGCCGTGACGACATCGAGTTTTCCGTCTCCGTTGAAGTCCGCGACGGCAAGGCCCATGGGGTCGCCTGTGACCAGCGTGTCGACGGGTGCCTCGAAGGTTCCATCGCCCTTGCCGGCCAGATAGGTCACATGACCGGTGCTCCATCGAGATGTCACCAGGTCCAATCGGCCGTCACGATTGAAGTCGCCCACCCCGAGGTACCGCGGATAACTGCCGGTGGTGGTTGACAGAGGGGCGTGGAAGGTACCGTCTCCCTTGCCGAGCAGGACACTGATGCTCCCGCTGTTGTGATTGGTGACCGCCACATCCTTGATCCGATCGCCATTGAAATCCGCGATGACGGTCTGGCAGACACCTACAGCCGTCGGCAGACTTCCGAGGTATTGGAAGGCCGGGATC
This sequence comes from uncultured Solibacteraceae bacterium, assembly GCA_964415525.1. GTDB lineage: Bacteria > Acidobacteriota > Holophagae > Holophagales > Holophagaceae > CAZPUI01. Next base: position 14,211 of record CAYQAS010000045.1, on the reverse strand, counting down.
GGCTCGTCGGCCCGAAGACGGGGTAGGGTGCCTGCGGCCAGCAGGATCGTGAGGAGGGCCAGGGGGCCAGTGGGGCGGGTTTTCATGGACAGCTCCTTGTTGTGGGTGCCGTCTATTCTCTGTCGAATTGTCTGTGGTGTGAATTAATTACATTTATTTGAACTCGCTTGAGTGTTGAATTTATAGATTTAAAGGAATTGATCAAGTCGGAGTTGGGTTAGATTCATTAATGTTACGTCTCTCTTAATGCGGCGGGCTCTGAATGCCGTCATTGGACGTGCGTGAGTTGCCTCGCGGGAAGGGTGGCTATTCCACCAGCCAGAGTCGCTCCTGAGGCTTCGACAGGTATTCGCAGCCCGTCTCTGTCACCGCGACGATGTCCTCGCAGGTGGCGATGCCATGGCCTTCGATAGGAAGGCGGGGTTCCAGGGTGTAGACCTGGCCCTCTTCCACCTTCAAATCCGGCAGACTGCCATAGCGCTCCCAGCGTGGGCAGAGGAGACCCGCGCCGTCGTGGGCGGTGCGGCCTACCTGGTGGCCCAGGGCGTGAGGGAATTCGGGGTAGCCGCGGTCCGTGATGAAGCTGCGGGAGACCGCATCCACGGAGCCGCCGGTGACGCCGGGTTTCAGATACGCCGCCGAGGCCTGGATGGACTGGAGGATGGTCTCGAAACCCTTCTGGACCTTCGCGGGGGCTTCCGCCTCCCCGGGACGGAGGAAATACCAGGTGCGCTGAAGGTCCGACACGTAGCCGTCCAGCTTCACGCCAAAGTCCACGTTGAGCACGTGGCCGGGTTCGATGACTCGGTCTGTCGGCCCGGCGTGGCACCCGGCGCTGTCGGGACCGGTGAAGACCGCCGGGCAGTGGTCCGGATCCCAGGCGCGACTCAGGCGAGGGTCCTTCTCCATCTCCTCCACGATCAGGGCGGCGACCTGTTTTTCGGTGAGACCGGCGTGCAGATGTGGGGTCAGGCGGTCGAAGATGTCCGTGGTGGCGTCGCAGGCGGCCTTCACCCGCGCCCGCTCGGTGGCGCTCTTGCGGCCTCGCAGGGCACTCACCACAGGCTGGCTGCTCTCAAGCCGAGCCCCGTAGGGCGTGCCTTCCAGGGCCTTCATGAGGGTCAGCCACATGCCGTGGGTCAGGCCGTCGGACATGGTGTCGTCCAGGCTGTAGTTGAGGGCGATGCGCAGGGGGTCGAGGCGGGCCAGCACCTTGCGCAGTTCGTCCGAGATGCCGCCCACGTAGCCGATGATCTCGGGGTAGTAGCCGCTGGCCTCCACGCCCGCGCGGTCCAGGCTGCCCACCAGGGCGATGCGCTCGCCTTTGGCGGTGAGCAGGAAGGCGGACTGCCAGGTGACGTGGCCGCCCACCACCAGTTCGAAGCATGGATCAGTCAGCGTGTGCGATTCCCGGGCGAAGAGCAGCCAGACATCGACACCCAACTCCTGGAGAATGCCCGGCACCTGCGCCAGTTTCTCCTCGACCATTCCATCCTTTGCCATGGTGTCTCTCCCTGTGGATGGATTCAGATATATCAGATATTGGCGAGCGTTCGACGCCCCTTACCTACACCCTCGGGTTCGGGTTTGATGAACGGGCGCGGGGCCGACGGGTGGACACGACCGCTCCTGCGCTCGCATTCGTCCTGCATGCCGCTTCTGGAGGTTCTATGGGTTCGCTGCTGGTCGTCCATGCCTGTCACGAAGGCGGCATGAAAGTCCGCGTGACTGCCGGAGAGCACACGGTGAAGGTGGACTACCCGATGCCCGATTCTCCCGCGGGGTGCCGACGTCCCTGGGACTGCTGCTCGCGAGCTTGACAAGCTGCCTGGCCAATGGACTGGCGGTGCTTTTTGCAAAAGATGGGCATGTGCCCAACCATCTGGAAGTGGAAGCCGCAGGCATGCGCCGGGACACACATCCCATGGTGATTGAGGCCATCCGACTCGATATCCGTGTGAAGGGCGAGGGTCTCAACCAGGAGCGGGCTGCCGTGGCGCTGGCGGCGGCCGAGCGCATCTGCCCGGTGTGGGCCATGCTGCGCCCCGAAACCGTGATCACGACGGTGTTGGAGATGGAGGGCTGAATCCGCCTTCTCTGGCAGCATGAAACCACGCTCCCCGAGGTTCTCATGCGCATTGTCTCCGCCACGCTGCTCGTCTGCTTCACGCTGGCTGCGGGAAGCCCTCCCAAAGGCATGGTGGTGAGCCAGGAGCGGCTGGCATCAGAAGCGGGTGCGCAGGTGCTGCGGGAGGGGGGAACGGCGGTGGATGCGGCGGTGGCCACGGCGTTCGCGTTGGCCGTGACCCATCCCATCGCTGGCAATCTCGGCGGCGGCGGCTTCCTGCTGCAGGTGGCGCCGGACGGGAAAGGGGATGTCTACGATTTCCGCGAGCAGGCACCCCGCAAGGCGACACCCCAGATGTTCCTGGTGGACGGCAAATACGACGCCACGCGCCATCACGACTCCTGGCTCTCCGTGGGCGTTCCTGGCACCGTGGCGGGGCTGCATCAGGCTTGGAAAGCCCATGGCAAGCTGCCCTGGACGCGGCTGGTGGCCCCGGCGGTGAAGTTGGCCAAGGACGGTTTCCCGGTGTCCCTGACCCTCGCCCAGTCCCTTGAAAAGTTCCTTCCGGAGTTCAGGAAACAGCCCGAGGCGCTGGCGCAGTTCAGCCGGAACGGTGTGCCCCTAAAGGCGGGAGAGCGGCTGATTCAGGCGGATCTGGCTCGCACCCTGGGGCGCATCCAGAAGCAGGGACCGAAGGGCTTCTATGCCGGTGAGACGGCCCGGCTGCTGGCCCAGGCGGTGCAGGGCGGGGGCGGCATCCTCGACGAGACCGACCTCAAGGCCTATCGCGTCGTGCGCCGTGAGCCGATGCGGGGCAGCTATCGGGGCCACGAGATCGTCGCCTGCCCGCCCCCCAGCAGCGGCGGCCCGGTGATCCTCACGGCCCTGGGGCTTCTTGAGGGGTTCGACCTGAAGGCGCTGGGGCGCACCTCCCCGGAGCTCTCACACCTCGTGAGTGAGTCCACCCGGCGCGCCTTTGCCGATCGCGCCCAGTTTCTCGGGGATCCGGAGCGCAACCCCGACATGCCCCTGTCCTACCTATTGGACGCCACACGTCTAACGACCCTGCGCAAGGGCATCGACCCCGCCCACGCCAGCCGTTCGGACCTCGGCAAGGGTGTGCTCCAGGTGGAGGGCGAACACACCACGCACCTCAGCGTGGTGGACCGCGCTGGGCGCGCCGTGAGCCTGACCTACACCATCGAGGACAACTACGGTGTGAAGAAGGTCGTCCCCGGGGCGGGTTTCCTGCTCAACAACGAAATGGGCGACTTCAACGCGGGGCCAGGGTTCACGAACGAGAAGGGCCTCATCGGCACGGCGCCGAACCTCGCGGGGCCCGGCAAGCGGATGCTCTCCAGCATGTGCCCCGTGGTGGTGCGCAAGGACGGCCGCCTTCTGCTGGTGACCGGTAGTCCCGGCGGGCGGACCATCCCCAGCACCACCCTATGGACCGTGCTTGGCGTGGTGGATTTCGGGCTGGAGGCCCAGGCGGCGTTGGATGCGCCTCGCACCCACCACGGCTGGTTTCCGGATGCGGTCTCCATCGAGCAGGGGCGTTGGCCGGAGGCCACAACGACCCGATTGAAGGCGATGGGACACAAGCTGTCGGAACGGCCCACCATCGGCGTCGCCCAAATGATCCGCATCCGACCCAACGGCACGGCGGAAGGCGGTGCCGACGCCACCCGCTGGGCAGAAAGCTCGGTGGTGGGGGAGTAGGCATTGCGTCCCGAGAACGGCCACTCAGCCCAGCGGCGGTGGCTTGCCACCTGGCGGCTGGGCTGGGTGATCACGCTGCAGGTCGTGGCCCTGGGGCTTGCGGGCCTGGCCTGATCAGGTCGTTGGAACCTCGATCTGGCGCATCATGTCCCCGAACTCGGCGATGCGCTCCCGCAGGCGGCTCGGTGGTGCGGTGATAAAGCGGCAGGCGGCGTCGCCCTTGGCCTTGCACGTGATCTCCTTGGCTTCCAGGGTCAGGCCGAAAACCTGCCCGCACCAACCGGCGGCGAAGCCCGAATTCTGATAGCAGACAGGCTTCTCACACGCGTGGCCAGCTTCCAGGTAGGCCATGGCCTCGAAGCTGTCGGGATGCTCCACCAGTAGCAGGAAGTCCTCGCTGGGCACGGGGTTGCTCTGGGGGAAGATGGTCACGCCGGCGTAGCCCATCAGCAGGAAGGCCACGGGGCCCATGGCGAGGTGGAAGGCCATCTCCTGATCGGGGAACTTCTTCATGAAATGGGTGGCGTCCGAGGCGCCGATGGCCTTGCCGAGGCGGTAGATGACGCTATCGGCGGCGGGTCCGGCGACGCGCTCCAGTTCCTCTCGCAGCTTGAGGGCGAGGCTCTGGGCCCGGTTGAGCACGTAGCGCTCGCCGCCCACCAGGAGGCTGCCCTGGTCCAGGTTGCGGCGGATGTCCTCGAACATGGGCGTGAGGATGGCTTCCGCCTGTTCGAAAAGCGGCTGGAAAGGCGGCGGGCACTGGATGTGGGTCGACATGGATCCCTCCCTAGCCCAGTGCCGCTTCGACTTCGGGCGCCCGCTTGCGGATGGTGAACCGCAGGAGCCCGAGGCTGCTCTGGTTCTCCAGGAGCACCGCGAGGATGCCCGTGCGCCCCAGCACCCGGAACAGGACGCTGCCGCGCTCGTACTCGAGCATGGCGAGTTCCGCATGACCCACGTTCAGCTCCCGGCCGATGACCTGGGTGGATCCGAGCACGGTGGTGATGACGGCACCGAGGGCCTCAGTGCCCAGCGTGCCTTCCCGGGCGACGCCGTCGATGACGAAGCCGTCCCAGTCCACGAGGACGGCCACCTTCACGCCGTCGATATCGAGGAAGGGTCGAAGGTGATCCTTGAGGGAGGGCATGGGAGGCTCCTTGGATGACTCCGGTGTGGGTTCAGGTGGTTCGATCCGCGTCTCGTTGGCCTGGAGCAGGTCCAGCACGAGGCTGCAGGTGGGTTGGTGGATGGTGCGGAGGTGGGTGCTGCCTTCGGGATCGTGGAGGGCCTGGAAGGTGCCTTCGCCCCAGGCGGCCACGCGGGGGAAGGCAGAGACGCCTGCCCCCAGGTCGTCCTCGAGGTGGAACAACTCTCCATCCTGGAAGCGCAAGAGGGCGTGATGATCGCCAGCGATGAAGCTGAATCGAGCGGTCTTGCGGCTCACGCTCATCATCTGGATGAGGTCCAGGAAGGTCATGCCCGCGCCTTCCAGGCGAGGGCGTCGAGCTGCAAGGTCCAGGAGCAGGGCCTTGAAGGCCATCAAATCGTAAGGCTTCTCGAGAAAGCGCACGGCTCCGGCCCGCAGGGCGGCCTCCCGGCGGGCATTGGTCCCGAAGCCTGTGCTCACCAGCAATTGCACCTGCGGGTCGAGATCCCGCAGCATGGGCAGCAGGTCGATGCCATCGGCATCCGGCAGGCAGACATCCAGCACCACGACATCGGGCCGGAAACTGGCGAGCTGCTCGACGCCCTGCATGCCACTTTCGGCCTGGGCGATCTCGAAACGCCCCGGCTCCATGGTGAGAACATCCTGGATCAAACCCTGAAAGGCAGGGTCATCGTCCAGGATGAGCACGCGGCAAGGCGGGGTGCCTGTCTGGTTGGTGGGTGTGGGCGCCAGCATCTCAGGGCTCGGGCCAGAAAAAAGCGGCCCCGGTGTGGGGTCACATCTTTCGTATCGCCCAAATAGGGACCGGCATGAGACCCGAATGTTTATGAATCTTGGCTGAATGATTCAAGGGGGCCGCCATCGGCCTCGCGCTGGGAGACCTGCCCCACCCACCGGTTCCGGCCTTCAGCCTTGGCGCGATAGAGGAACTGGTCCGCCAGATCCACGACTTCCTGCCATGTCAGCGGGTGATTCGTATGGAATGGATAGGGTGCGAAACCCAGGGAGCAGGTGCAGCGGATGACCTGGCCATCCGGAAGCACGAAGGGCCACATCTCCACAGACCGACGGATGCGCTCCGCCACGATGGGGATGTCCCGGCGCTGGCTATGGCGGGCCTCCACCATGAATTCCTCGCCGCCCCAGCGAATGATCGTGTCGCTGCCCCGAGTGGCTCTGCGCAGGATCTCTGCGAACTGTTGCAGTACCGCATCTCCGGCCATGTGGCCGTGAGTATCGTTGACCCGTTTGAAGAAATCGATATCCACGATCATGAACACGAGGTCCGCGTTGGCGGGTGCACCGTCCAATCCCTGTTCCTGGAACGTACGGTAGGCCCGCTCGACGTGGGCCAGATCGTTGCTGAGGTTGCTATCCAGGTAGCGTCGGTTGCGCAGTCCCGTGAGCGGGTCCGTGGTGCTTTCCTGCTGGAGTGCGAGGTTCGCCACTTCCAGTTCCCGGGTGAGCTGATCCGCGAGGTTCAGGAGGGTCTCCAGTTCCAGGTTGCGCCGCTGAAGGCGCTTCCAGTGGTGCTGGAGCACCCGGACAAGCCCGACCAACACCAGGGCCAAGCCTAGGATTCGGACCCACCAGGGCTGCCACCAGGCCGCGACGAGGGTGAGGCTCAGGCGGACCGGCTCACCCCAGGGACCTTTCTTGCTCCGGGACTGGATCTCCAGGGTGTGTGGCCCTGGAGCGAGGTTTCCGAGATGGAGTTCCAGAGCCTCGGTGGTCCGCCAAGCCTCTCCGCTTTCCATGAATCTATAGCGGGATTCCATCCCTGATTCGTGAAGGAAGGTGGGGACGGCAAAGCGAACATGCAGATCTCCGGTGCGATGGGGCAGACGGAGTGGGGCCGGCTCCTCCAAAGGCAGGGGTTGATCCTCCAGGCGTGCGGAGAGGAGGACGGGAGCTGGAGCCGGATCGGAAGGGGGCCATGGCCCCTGTCCTCGGGTGAGCCCGGTGCTGGTTCCGACCCAAATGACATCACCGATCTCCGCGAGGAATGCGCCTGCGTTGCAGTCCTCACCCGCGAGCCCATCGAGTCGTCCGAAGTGCTGGATGACGCCTGCCGTCAGGACATCCACACCCCGGCCTGTCCCGACCCAGATGCGATTCTGGGCATCCTCACCCATGAAATACACCATGTCGGTGCCGAGTCCGGTGCTGACATCCTCGTGCCCCAGCAACCGGAGATTCGGACCCTCCATGGAGAATCGCGAGAAGCCGAGCGGCTCATAGTAGCTCGCGAGTATCTGCCCGCCGCGGGTGAGGCATACGGCCTCGACATGGGGATGCCGCAGGCCGTCTTTTTCGGTGAAGCGCGTCCAGGTGCCTGCTTCGAAGCGGGCGAGGCCGGATCCACCCGCCGCCCAGATGGTCCCATCGGGGCCTTCCGCCAAACCTCCGATGCGCTCGCCTTCCGTGCCTCCAGGCAAAGGCACTCGCTGGAAGCGGGTTTCGCCTGGCAGGCGGCAGTAAAGGCCCCTCTGGCGGGTGCCGACCCAGAGTCGGCCCGCCCGGTCTTCCAGGATCGAGAGGCCCTGCACCGGGGGCAATCCGGCATCATCCCGACGCAGCACTCGGTCCGCGCTGAAAAGGCTGCCCTCGGGGCCACAGGCCCAGATGCCTCCCGCTTTGCGTGCCGCGATGCTCCGGAAGGCCAGTTCTCGGCTGTCTCTGAAAGGCGCCCAGCCGCGTTCCGTTGCCCGGGCGAGGCCTCCGCTGGTGGCGATCCATAGGGTGCCAGAGGCATCCCGCGTGATGCCCCAGATGTTGGGATGGGGAAGCCCCTCGGGTTCGCGGTGGATCTGCCAGTGGCCGCGGCCCTGGAGGCGGTGCACCCCCTGACCCGCGACCCAGAGGGAGCCTTCCCGGTCCAGCAGCACGGTATTTGGGCTCCCCATGGGCAGTCCGTTGGCGGAATGGATGTTGGACCACACGCCTTTATCCAGCAGCCACAGCCCGGTATTGGTTGGGACCCAGAGCCGATTCAGGGCATCCACCACCAGCTTGGCCTCCTCGCTGGGGATGCCCAAGGAGGGCGGCGTGATGGCATGGAAGCCTTGAAGATCGCGAACCAGCAGCCGGGTAGGCGTGCGGACAAAGAGACGGCCGGAGTGGTCCCCGGTGAGGTCCAAGATGCGCTCGGCCGGTTCAGGCAGTGGCTGAGTCAACCAGCTTCCACCGCCTTCGCGGTACCGGAGGCTGGTACCACTGGAAGCCCATACCGCCTCGCCTTCTGGGGGAAGCCAGAGGGCTTTCGCTTCGCCGGTCCAACCCGATACCTGGGTCAGCATTTCGGTCTCGGAGCCCGCCAGGAGGCCTGCGGCCGTGGCGGCCCAGACCTGGGTCCCTCGCGTTCGAATCTGATGCACAACCACGGGTGGAGTGGGCAGGGTGCGAAAACGGCTTCCCTGCAGACGGGCGAGGCCTCGGAAGGTGCCCACCCATAGGCCTGAAGTGGAATCGGGGGCGAGGGCGGTGATGCTGCCTGAAGGAAGGCCTTCCCGCATGCCGAAGGGCTGGAAGGTCTTGCCATCGAATCGGAAGAGGTGGCCCTGAGTGCCTACCCAGAGGAAGCCCCGGGTGTCCTGGGCCAGACTGGTCACGGCCTGATTGGACAGTCCCGCCTCGGCTCCATAGGTGCGGAAAGGCAGACGCCCCGGCGGGTTAGCGGATCCCCATCCGGGCACCAGGGTGGCGGCCCAGAGCATGAACACCAGAAAGAGATGACGACCGGGAGGGCGGGGCATCGTTTTTCGTATATCGGTGTCCATACCTGTCCGATTGAGTTGCTGTGAATGTCTGCCGGGGCATATCCGGAATGGATCCAAATCCGCCTCAAATTACACTGGCTTCATGTCTCGTCCATCCGCTTCCCGTCCCCTTCCCGCTGGCGCCCTCTGGGCCGCAGTGGGCGTTCTGGGCTTTTCTTCCGGTCTGCCCCTGCTGCTGACGGGTTCCACCCTGCAGGCGTGGCTCAAGGATGCCCATGTGGATCTCACCCTGATCGGCCTCACCGCGATCCTGGGATTGCCATACAGCCTCAAGTTCCTGTGGAGCCCGCTGCTGGATGCCTACCCGATCCTGGGGCTGGGGCGGCGGCGGGGCTGGATGCTGTTGGGGCAGTTCCTCGTCTCGATCCTGCTGGTGCTCATGGCTTGGCAGGATCCGCGGGGCTCCCTGGGCATCATGGCCGTCCTGGCAGTCGCCATCGCTTTCGCCAGCGCCACGCAGGACATCGGGATCGATGCCTGGCGGGCTGAGAGCCTCGCCAAATCCGACCAAGGCCTGGGTGCAGCCATCTCCATCAACAGCTACCGCATTGCGATGTTGATCGCGGGAGCCTTTGCGCTCTGGCTGGCGGACCGCGCGCCTTGGCGCGTCGTCTATCTGGTCATGGCCAGCCTGATGGTGCCGGGCATCCTCACGACCCTGATGGTGCGGGAGCCGTCGACCGAATCCGCACCGCGGAATCTGGTGGATGCCGTGGTGCTGCCCTTCAAGGATTTCTTCGGACGCGCGGGCGCCATTGAGATCCTGGCGTTCACCCTGCTCTATAAACTCGGGGACATGATGGCCTCGGCGCTGACGACGGTCTTCCTGATGGATCAGGGGTTCACGAAGTCCGAGATCGGCCTGGCCACCAAGGGGGTCGGACTGGCTAGCCTCATCGTGGGTGCCCTGGTTGGGGGCATCCTCATGCGCAAGTGGACCTTGAAGAAGGCACTGGTGATCTTCGGGTGTCTCCAGGCCTTGAGCATCCTCACGCCTTTCCTGCTCGCGCTCGTCGGCTTCAACCGGCCGCTGATGTACGGAACCCTCGTGGCGGAAAACCTCTGTTTCGGCACCGGTGCGGTTGCCTACACGGCCTTTCTGATGCGGGCCTGTACCAAGGGCATGGCAGCCACCCAGTACGCCCTGCTCAGCAGCCTCATGGCGCTGCCGCGCACGGTCTTCGCCAGCAGCGCCGGGGTGCTGGCCAAGGCCTTCGGTTGGCCACCGTACTTCCTGCTTTGCATCGCACTGGCCTTGCCGGGACTGCTGCTGCTCGCCCGCTATGACCGTTGGCAGATCGAGAAGGATTGACCGGTTTCAGCCTTCTTCCAGAATCTCGCTGAGGATCCGTCGCAATTCCTTGAGCTGGTAGGGCTTCTGGATGAACCCAGCGAGCCCTCGGCCCAGGAGTTCCTGGATGCTGTCCTGCTCGTTGTATCCGCTGGTGAGCACGACGGGGATATCTGGGCGGATGCGGCGCATGGCGAGGAAGGTCTCCCGCCCGTCCTTTCGCGGCATGGTGAGATCCATGAGGACGAGCCGCAGGGCCTGGGGGTCCCGCTCGAATCGTTCCAGGGCCTCCTGGCCATCCTCTGCCAGCACGACCTCCATCCCGAAGACTTCCAGGGCGCGTTGGAGGGACTGACGGATGGCGAGTTCGTCATCCACCAGCAGAATCCGACCGTGCAGTTTCTTCGCGGGGGGCTGGGTTCCCGTGCCCTGGGTCGCGGCCTCGCCCTGGGCCGTGGGAAGGTAGATCCGGAAGGTGGTGCCACGTCCAGGCTCGGAGTAGATCTTGCAGCCGCCACCATGGCCCCGGAGGATGCCGAGCATGGCGGAGAGCCCGAGACCGCGACCGCTGGTCTTCGTGGTGAAGAAGGGGTCGAAGATGCGCTCCAGGACGTCCGGCTGGATGCCACTGCCCGTATCGCTCACTTCCATGGTCACGTAGCGGCCCGCCGGGAGTTGGTGGGAGGCAAAGATTCGCGTGATGTCCGCATCGTCGAGTTCATGGACGCCGGTGGTGATCACGGCGCTGCCTTCGCGATCGCCGATGGCGTCCGAAGCGTTGGTGACAAGGTTCATGATCCCCTGCTGGATCTGGGCGCCATCTGCCTGGACGGGTGGCAACGAGGGGGCGAGGTTCAGGCGCAGGGCGATCTTCTTGGAGATGCTCACCTGAAGGAGGTGGGTCATCTCCCGGATTAGCTGGTTCAGGTCGTGGTTCTTGACCACGAAGCGGCCCTTGCCCGAGTAGGCGAGCATCTGGCGCGTGAGGTCCGAGGCCTTGAGGACGGTCTGTTCCACCGCATCCAAGTGGGGTGCCGCCGGGGATTCGTCCGAGAGCATCATCTGGGCGAGGTTCAGGTTGCCCAGCAGGGCGGTGAGCAGGTTGTTGAAGTCATGGGCGATGCCGCCCGCCAGCACGCCCAGGCTCTCCAGCTTCTGGGTCTGCCGCAGGATCTCCTCGGTGCGCTTCACCTGGGTGATGTCCCGGCCGATGGCGTTGAACTGCGTCAAGCCCTGTTCGCCGAAGTGCAGGTTCACGGACCACAGGAGATGATGAATTTCGCCGCTTAGGCTCTGGCAGCGGTTCTCCAGGGTGGCCGAGGCACGGCGGTCCTCGATCCAGCGACGGTATTCGGCCAGGGTGCGCTCCCGGTCATCCGGGTGCACAAAATCGATGGAAGGACGTCCCACGCAGGCATCCGGGGCCAGTCCATAGGTTCTGGCGGCAGCGCCGTTGAGGTAGAGGACCGTGCCATCGGCATTCACCTGGGTGACCAGATCGTCCGTGCCCTCCACGAACTCCCGGAACTTCGCCTCGCTGGCGCGCAGGGCATCCTCGGCGAGGCGGCGCTCGGTGACGTTGGAGTGCATGAGGACGTAGCGTTCCGGCCGCCCCTCGGCATCCAGGATGGGAAAGCCGATCATCCAGATCCACGCCGGCATGTCTTTCTCGTCCGGATAGAGCAGATGCGGGTTGTAGAAGAACTCCGGGAAATAGACCACCTTGCCAGAACGGAATTCCGCCACCAGCTGATCGAGGCCCTGATCGCCCAGCAGGCTGTCGTGGAAGACGGAATAGTTGGTTGGCGGGGGATTGCCGAAGAGCTTGATGAAGGCGGCGTTCACGTGGAGGGTGTAGCCCTCGATATCCAGGATCTGGATGGACATGGGGTTGTGTTCCATCAGGTCGCGGAGGAAGGAGGACTCCTTCTCCAGGGCCTTCTCCGCCGTGCGGCGAGCCGTGATGTCCTCATGCATGAGGACGAAGCGCTCCGGTGTGCCATCCGGACCGTGGATCGGAAAAGCCACCATGCGGATCCACACGGGGCAGTCGGGGAACTCGTCGTAGATCTCGTGGGGGTTGTGGTAGAACTCCGGAAAGAAGACCACTTCGCCCGCGCGCATCCGCGCCAGCAGGGGCTCCATGGCTTGGCTCTGAAGCAGCGGATCCCTGAAGAGGCTGTAGTCCGGTGGCGGCACGGCCTGGAACAGCCGCGTGTGGGCGGCATTCACCGACAGGGTGTAACCCTCCTTGTCCAGCAGCTGGATGGACATGGGGTTGAACTCCACGATGTCCCGGAGCATGAAGGACTCCCGCCGGCGGGTCTCTTCCATCGCCCGCCGCTCGGTGATGTCCCGGGAGATGAACAGGGCGCGCCAGTCCCCCGCCTTCGTCTGGAAGGCACTTCCGGTGGATTCCATCCAGTGCCACTGGCTTGTCGAATCCCTCACCCGGTATTCGAATCGGACTTGTTCGTTGGCGGTGAAAAGGGGGCGCAGGGCTTCCAGGGTCTGGGACAGGTCTTCAGGGTGGATCAGGCCCAGTTCCATGGGCGTGTGGCCCAGGAGCTTCTCTTCGGGGATCTCCAGGAGCGTGTGGTAGTTGGGGCTGACTGCCAGATAGCGGGCCTGCTGGTCCACCTCGCAGACGTAGTCGAAGCCTCCGAAGGCCAGGAACTCACGCCAGCCTTCGGACAGGGTTTTCAGCTCGCCGTCCATGTGTCTGTCTCCCATGCCTGCCTGCCCATGCGTATCTGCTTGCTGATCGGCCTCAGGGAGGTGGCGCGTGACTCATGGAGATCTGGAGGTTGATTGGGTTTCTGAACCGCCCAGGCTTGTGAAGGAAGCCTTGGGAGGCAAACCGGTGCGAATGGTGCTCCTGTGGATGCGGGTCTTGGAATAAGAAAGGGGCCCCCGTTGCCGGGGGCCCCATTTTTTCCAGCCGTGTGGCTGAATCAGATCTCGCGCTCGGCCTTGGCGAAAGCGTCGGCCAGCGTCGCCTTCTTGAAGGGCTCCATCTTGGCGCGGGCATCGTCCATCTCGCCACGCTCGGCATCCATCTCGTACTGCTTGACGGAGAGGCCGATGCGGTGCTCGGTGGGGTCGAGGCGCACGATCTTCATCTGAAGATCCTGGCCGGCCACGAACTCCTTGGCGATGTCCTCCACCTTGCGGCGGCTGAGCTCGGAGATGTGCACCAGGCCCTCGATGCCCTCGCCGAGGTCGACGAAAGCGCCGAAGTCGGTCAGGCGGGCAATCTTGCCGACGATGGCATCGCCGACGCGGTGGTTCTGGAAGAAGGTCTCCCAGACGTTGGGCTCCATCTGCTTGACGCCGAGGCTCATGCGCTGGTTCAGCGGATCGATGCTGAGGACCTTTGCGGTGAGCTTATCGCCCTTCTTGGCCACTTCGCTGGGGTGCTTGATCTTCTTGGTCCAGCTGAAGTCGGAGATGTGGATCAGGCCGTCGATGCCCTCTTCCAGCTCGACGAAGACGCCGAACTCGGTGATGTTGCGGACGGTGCCGTCCACGATCATGCCGGGCTGATACTTCTCGGCCACTTCCATCCAGGGGTTGGGAGTGATCTGCTTCATGCCCAGGCTGATGCGGCGGTTCTCGGTGTCCACGGCCAGGATGACGGCCTCGACCTGGTCGCCCAGGTTGACCATGCCCTTGGCGGACTTGACCTTCTTGGTCCAGGACATCTCGGAGACGTGGACCAGACCTTCGACGCCGGGCTCGAGCTCAACGAATGCACCGTAGTCCGTGATGGAGACGACACGGCCCTTGACCGTGTGCTGCACGTGGTAACGGTCCTCGACGGTGAGACAGGGATCGGGGATCTTCTGCTTGTAGCCGAGGCTGACGCGCTCGGTGTCGCGGTCGTACTTGAGGATCGCGACTTCGACCTTGTCGCCCACCTGGAACATCTCGCTGGGGTGGTTGAGCCGGCCCCAGGACATGTCGGTGATGTGCAGCAGGCCGTCGATGCCGCCCAGGTCCACGAAGGCGCCGTATTCGGTGATGTTCTTGACGATGCCTTCAACCAGCTTGCCTTCCTCGAGGCCGGCCAGCGTCTCTTCCTTGAGGGCGCTGGTGATGGTCTCCAGGTAGAGCTTGCGGGACAGAACGATGTTGCCCCGGCGCCGGTTGACCTTGATGACCTTCATGTCGAAGGACTTGC
>CAYQAS010000044.1:0-31721 GCA_964415525.1 uncultured Solibacteraceae bacterium | reverse complement strand
ACGTTAACATCAACACACGCCCCCGAAGTACTTCGGGGGCGTTCCTGTACCTGCACATATGTGCCTGTTTGAGCGTCATGACCGCCGAAAGAGACGATGCGAGGATCGAGTGCTTATCGTTCTGTTTTTGGGTAACCTGCCTGCTAAATTAGGCGCGTGATACAGAAAGATTGCCGCTGTCGAATGCGCTCTTTCGTTATTGGCGCAAACAACTCACTGGTGGCGCGTCCGTTTCTGCATCTCAGGTCTCTTGCCGTCATGCTCGCCTCACGGCTTGCCGGAAGACCCAAATGCATCCCTATCCACGCGTGCAAAGTCCCGTGACGCGGGGCAGGAAGCGTTGGCACCCTGCCTCCAGGGCTTCAGGTGTTCCGATGATGAAAACCTGCTTCTTGGCCCGTGTGAGGGCGGTATAGAGGATTTCCCGGCTGAGGGCGGGGTGGTCACATGAGGGGAGGACCAGGGCCAAGGTCTCGAACTCGGAGCCTTGGGACTTGTGGATGGTCATGGCGTAGCAGAGGTCCAGGCCATCCTGAATGGCGGCCAGGGGGAAACTCACCAGAGACGCCGCTCGAGGGAAGAAGACCTCCAGATGGGGGTGGCGACCCTCACGACAGACGGGCAGCACAACGCCCTGATCTCCGTTGAAGAGGCCGCGGCTGGGGTCATTGGCCTGAACCATCACCGGTTCACCGGCCAGGAAGCGTGGGCTGCCTTCCAGGCGGCCGGCGGCGGCTTCAAGCACGCGGGTATGAAGGTGGCGGTTCAGGGGATCCACGCCGCTCAGCTCCGGCCCCTCGTTAATGGGGCAGAGTAGGCGGAAGCGGTCGTAGTGTCGCATCAGATCCAGGGCTTGGGCCTCATCGCCAGGGGCCCACTCGCCCCAGTGGTGGACCAGGGGGCGGGTGACGCGATCCCGCCAAGCGGATCCGCTGCGGCCCTGTCTCAGAAAGGTCCCCAGCCAGGCGTCCAGGAATCTCACCATCCAGGCCGGACGATCAGGGCCGGGTGCCACCTGCACCACCCCTTCTCGGGCCAGAAGGTCGGCCACGGGAAGGCACGGAGCCAGGGGCTGGATCCCATCCTTCTGTCCTAACTCCAAGTGTCGAGCGGGATCGTTGATCCGTTGGGACTGGATGTAGATGTGGCGACCGGCGGGATCCTGGGGGTCCATTCGGTAGCTCTGGGTGAGGCGCACGACCCGATCTTGCCACCCGGCCAGCAGGTCCCGGAAGACTGCCCCAGGATCCACCGAAGGCAACTGGTCGGCATCCCCCAGCAGCACCAGGCGCGCCCCGGTGGGCAGGGCCAGGAGGAGGGCCTCCATGAGCTCCTGGCCGATCATGGAGCTTTCGTCCACGATCACCACGTCAGCGCCCAGAGGGGCCCCGGCGTGCTGGCGGAAGCGCCCCTCGCCGGGGTGGTAGCCCAGGGCCCGATGGAGGGTGCGGGGGTCCGGGGCCTGCTTTAGCAGCGCCCGATCCAAGTCCGAAGGGGAAGGGATGCGGGCCAATCCCTTCCGGATGGCTTCGCCCATGCGCTGGGCGGCCTTGCCCGTGGGAGCGGTGAGGAGAATGCGGTCCAGGGCCGGAGGCTCGGGTATGCGTTGCAGCGCTCGCAGGATGGCCACGACGATGGAGGTTTTTCCAGTGCCGGGGCCACCAGTCACCAGCGCTAGGGGCGCCTGGAGGGCAAGGGCCACGGCCGCCCGCTGCTGTTCGTTGAGAGAGGTCGGGGCATCCAACACCGCCTGGGCGGGCGCCAGGTCCAGACGCGGACGGGCAGCGAGTTCGGCGATCCGATGGCGCAGGGAGGCCTCGGATCGGGCGAGCCGGTGGGACGCCAGCCAGCCTGAGCCCAGTTGCAGGGGGCGCTCGCTACCCTCGGGTCCCAGCAGGGCCACCATGCCGGGGGCCTGTAGCAGACGGTGTAGCGCCTCGCCCTGGGGCAACCTCGCCTGGAGGGGCCCCGAAGCTGTACCGTCCAGGGGGAAGCGAGTGTGGCCCTGGGCCTGGTGGGCCAGAAGGGCCAGCAGCAGCCAGAAGGCCTCCTTCCGGCAGGACTCCTCGGCCATGCCTGCCACTTCCCTCGCCACCTCCGCAAGGGCAGGATCCAGGCCCAGGGTTTCGAGCAGGGGGATGGCTTCCCTGGTGTGCATGGCCTCGGAGGATGAATCAAGAAAGCCAACCATGTCTGTTCTCAGCACCAAACCTGCGTGGAGGGGATCATCCCCGGACGACTTCGCCGTGAAGGACGGCCAGTTCATGCTTCCAGACCTGGACCTCGGCCCACGTGGGCTTGAGGAACCAGACGCCTTCGTTCGGCAGGCCCCGCAGGAACACGTAGAGGATGCCCCCGAAGCGCTGGACGTAGCCGTCTTCATCCTCGATGCCCAGGAAGGCGAGGGTCGCCTGGGTGTAGACCTGGGCCTGGAGGCGGTAGCTGGCTTGGACACAGGCATCCAGGGCCTGGGGACCGTAGTCCGCCAGGTGGTTGCTCTTCCAGTCCAGGATGTAGGCTCGGCCGTCGGTCTCGAAGAGCGCGTCGATGGAGCCCTTCAGGAGGTCCGGGTGGCCTTCGGTGAAGCGGGCGTGGAAGTCCAGTTCCCGCAGCACATGATTCGCTTGGACGAGGGGGGGCACGGGGCCGAGAGGGCTCGTCAGGGCATGGTGGACCAGCTCCGTGATCCGAGGTGCGAAGCGGGCCTCCAGGCCGTGGAGGGCGAGGGTGTCCAGCACCTGGCCTTGGACCTCGGGCCGGGTGGACCAAATGGCCGCGTTTGCGCTCGCCACCTCATCCAGATCGACCCATTCCAGCAGTTCGTGCAGGGCTTGGCCCACATGGGTGCCTCGAGGCAGGTCTGCCGGCGGCGGAGGCAGGCCCGGCTGGTCCTGGTCCCCCCGGGTTTCCAGGGCCTCGTCGCCGCCCAGGCGGTCATGGAGGGCGGTGAAGGAGGTGGTGATCCAGGGGCGGGCCTGACGGCGGAGGGCCTCGAAATCGGGCGTCCAGCCCTCGGGTGGGGTCGGCAGTTCGAGCCCCGCGAGGTCTGGGGCGGGCGGCTCCTCTAGCCTGCTGAGGTGGGTCCAGGGGAGGTCAACGCGGGTGAAAAGGTGCGCCGGGACGTGCTCCATATCCCGCAGACGCCGATTCAGCACCTCGTAGGGGCCATCCAGGCGTTTGCCGCTGCCGTCCTTGTTGCGTTGGTCGAAGACGAAGAGGACCAGTTTGGCCTGGGCGCGGGTGAGGCCGACGTAAAGCAGGCGTTGGCGTTCCTCGTCGTCCTCTCGGGCAGTGAGGTTGCACACGAGGGTCCCGTCGTCATTGCCGGCCCAGGTGGGCAGGGTCCCGAGGTGGACTCGGCGTTTCCGGTCCGCGTGGTAGCGGTGCAGGGCCGAGGAAGCCCCCTTGCCGAAGGCGAAAGGTACGACGATGGGGGCCTCCAGGCCCTTGGAAGCGTGCAGGGTGAGGATCTGCACGGCGTCTCCTTCGCCTTCCAGGCGCTGCAGGTCGCCGTCCTCGGACGGGGCCCCTTCCAGGTCCCGCACCCATCGGTCCAACTGACGTATCAGATCGTCCAGCTCCAGGCCCTGGCGGGCCCGCTGGGCCAGCACCTCCCCGAGGTGGCGGAAGTTCACCAGGGCGCGCAGGCCCTGCTGGCAGAGCAGGAGCCTCCCGGGCAGGCCTGAGGCCTCCAGCAGGAAGCCCGGCAGATCCTCCAGGTGGCCTGTGCGGGCCAGGGCCTGACCTTCCATCAGGAAGGCGATGGCGGGGTGGTCCTCGGGAAGCTCTGCGAGGCCCCGGAGATCCTGAAGGCCGCAGGCGAAGAATCGGGTGAGCAGGGCCCGGGCCTGGCGGCTGCGATTCTGGGGATCCGCCACGGCCCGCAGGAGGTCCAGCCACTCCTGGGCTTCCAAGGTGCGCAGTAGGGCCTTCTGCTTGTAGAAAGCGGTTGGGATGCCCTCTGCGCGCAGAGCCCGGGCCACCAGCTCGCCTTCGCCCTTCTTGCCCACCAGCACCTGCATGTCGCCGTAGCCCAGGGTGCGCGTCTTGCCGGGGGCACCGAACTGGATGCGGGCCTCCTTCAGGCCCTTGAGGTGGCGGGCCAGGGCGCGGGCCACCTGCTTCCAGAGGCGGGTACCCCCAGAGGTGGTGTCCACCCAGAGGAGGTCCACGGGGATGATCCCCGCACCGTCTACGGTGGCTCGCAGGTCGGGGCGCCCGCAGCCCACGGGGGCGGGGTAGGCCCCCGCATCTGTGAACATCCCCGCCAGGATGTGGTTGTAGGCGTCGATGACCTCGGGGGTGCTGCGGAAATTCCGCTCCAGTCGCAGGGGCGGACGCTCCTGCAGCAGGTCCGCGCAGGCGGCACGGTAGGTGGCGAGGTCGCCGCCCCGGAAGCCATAGATGGCTTGCTTGGGGTCGCCGATGAGGACCAGGCGGCCCGTGTCCCGGAACAGGCGACGGAAAATGGCCCACTGGCGAGGGTCCGTGTCCTGGAACTCGTCCACCAAGGCCAGGTCGTAGCGGGCGGCGATGCGAGCGGCCAGGGCATCCCCATTCGGGCCCTCCAGGGCGTTGGCGACGTCCTGGATCATGGCGCTGAAGGTAAAGAGCCCCTCCGTCTGACAGAGGTGGTCCACGGCTTCGCGCAGGGCGGGCAGGAAGGCGTGGGCTAGCACGGATTCCGGCGTGGGTGCGGCCTCCACCAGGGGGCGCATGACCTGCGCCAGGCGCAGGGCCGGACCGGGATCGACCTCGGTGGCCAGGACCTTCTCGCACGCCTTGCCCAGGGGGCCGGTGCCGATGTCCTTCCAGCCCAGGGCCACTTCGAAGCAGGGAAGGTTCGGGTTCGCGAGGAGGCCCAGCAGGCGGGACAGGCTTTCGGCCGCGGACTTGTGTGTGCTGGCGTGCACCTTGACCGCCTTCCAGGTGGCCAGGATGGCGTCGGCATCGTCGGGGGTCAGGTCCCAGTTGGCCCTGGCCATTTCCCAGTCCTGGGGACGGGGCATGAGTTCGCCCCCATCGGAATGGGCCTGCCAGAGCAGATCCTCCAGGTCCTCCATGGACCAGCCCGCAGCGCAGGCGGCCTGCAGGAGGATACGGTCCTGGGGGTCTATGGCGAAGCGCCGGGCGAGGCACTGGCGGAAGGCGCGGCCAAAGAGGGCGCGTTCGTCGGCCAGTTCCCGCTGGAAGAGGGTGCCGGATGCCAGGGCCGTTTCCTGCAGGATGGTGCGGCAGAAGCCGTGGATGGTGGACAGGGTGGCGCGGTCGAAGCTGCGCAGCGCCTCGGAGACTCGACCCAGGGCCTGGGCGTCGAGCTCCCAGGCAAGGGGGGCGTCAGCGGGGGCTTCAGGGTGGCTGCCCTGGAGGATGCCTTCCAGGAAGGCGCGCACGCGGGTGCGCAGCTCCTGGGCGGCCTTGTCCGTGAAGGTCACCACCAGGAGTCGTTCCAGGCGAGTGCCGGAAAGTACCGCATCCGCCACCAGCCGTTCCAGGGTGTAGGTCTTGCCGGTGCCGGCGCTGGCTTCGATGACATCGTGGGGATGGCGAAGGGCGGCCACCAGGTCGGGCTTTTCGAGGCGGCGGGTCGGGATCATCACGCTTCGCTCCAGGTGCCCTGGAGGGCGGGGAAGGGGGTGAGGCGGTTCTGGGCTGGGCCCAGGTCGGGCTCTGCGTCCAGGTCCCGAATGGTGCGGGAGGGCAGGGGGCCCCGCAGGCTCGACAGGGAGGCGCGATCGCCCTCGAGCTGGGCCGAAACCCAGTCCGGATGGTCCAGCTTGGCCTTTTCATCGAAGAGGGCTTCGAAGGGGCTCAGGCGGGTGGCGGGTTCCAGGACCATGTCCCGGACCCAGGCTTTCAGGCGGTCCACAGCCTCCTGGGGCGCCAGGGGCGGGAAGGGGAGGAGCATCCGCCCGTTGGGCGCCACCAGCAGGGCCTGACGCGCCTCTGTCTCGCTCTGAGCGCAGAGGGCGACGTGGGCGAGCCAGGCGCGCAGGGCCTGGCGCTGGTCCGAGGCGCTGGGCTTTCCGGACTTGAGGGCGCTGTCCGTGAGCAGCACGAAGGTGCCATCGGGGAGCATCGGATCCGACGCGCCTTCGAGGCACACAGGCAGGGGCCCCTGTCCCAGGTCCAGATGGAAGCCCACAGGGGCGTGGTCCAGGATGGGCAGACCCTCCGCACCCCGGGCCAAGCCGCGGCCGAAGCGCAGGATGGCGGGAGGAGCGGGGAACATGCCTTGGGTGCGCCAGGCGTCGATTTTGCCGGCTTCCAGGGTGATCTCGGCATCGGCCATGGGGCTGAGGGGGGCCCGGGCATCGGCTTCCAGGCAGGCACGCCGGGCCAGCAGGGCGGCGGCAGGGGGCAGGGTTGGGTCGGCGACGGTGTCCCAGAAGGCGCTCCGGCGCAGGGCCCAGGCCTCCAGGAAGGGCGTGTCCAGCGGGTCGTCCGAGACATCCGCCGGGTCTTCTTCCCCTTCTCGAGCTAGGTGCAGGCGGAAGGCTTCGCCGCCCTGGACCGGGCATTCCAGCCAGGCCTTGAGCTGCTGGAAGCTCAGGATCACCCGGGTGGGCAGGGGCGGGGCTTGGGTAAACACCGGGCCCAGGGGCGGAATGAGGTCGCCGAGGCCCTGGGCCGTGGGCCCCCAGTCCGCCAAGCGCAGGGGCAGATCTCGGTCCCCCAGGGCGGCGCGCAGGGCGTCGCCTCGCCAGCGCAGCTCCGCCTCTCGCCGGGCCTCCTCATGGTGGCTCGGCAGGATGCCTGGTTCCGGATGGGGATGCAGATGGGAGAACTGCCGGGCATCGAAGCGGTGCCGGGGCTGCATGGGCAGGAGGAGGTGCCCCCAGGCTTCCTTGCCCAGGGCCTCCTCCAGGTCCCGCAGGAGGGGAGATGGCTCCAGCCGCTCGCCGGTGAGGGCGTCCTGGCAGGGCCAGCTCAGGACGAGGCTTTCTCGGCAGCTCATGAGGCTTTCCAGGAAGAGGTGCCGATCCTGCTCCGTGGGGCTCACATCCCCGGCCCTGCGGGGTGCGTCCGCGAGGAGATCCAGGGGATCGGGGCGGGTGCTGGTGGGGAAGAGACCTTCGCCCAGACCCATCAGGAAGAGGGCGCCGCTCGGGACGGCGCGCAGGGGGGTGTAGCACCCCACCTGAACACCCCTGCCGGGGCTCAGGGCCTGGTCGCCCAGGAGCCCCTCGAAGGCCCCCATGGCCAGGGCCCGGAAGGCCTGGAAGTCGAGGCACGGCGCGGTGTGGCTAGGAAGCTCAAGGTCGCGGAGGCCCTCCAGGCTCTTCAAAAGCCGGGTCAGGGCCTGGCTGGCGGATTCCTCGGCGGTGGCGGGATCTGGCACCAGCCAGCCCCGCAGGAAGGCACCCGCGCGGTCCACCCAGAGGCCAATGGTTTGCCGACCGTGGGACAGGATCCGCAGGTCCCGGGCCAGGGCCCCCAGGGAGGCCACCAGGGCGGAGGCCTCCTGACCGCCCACGGGGCCGCCGGGGGTGGGGGATTCCTTCATGAACACGCCCAGGGCCAGGCGCTGGAAACCGCGGGCCCACGTCCAGGTGCCCCCTTCCCGATACGTGCCTTCGGTTTCAGAGGCGTCCAGGCGGCTCACGATGCCGGCCCGGGCGCACAGGGAGGCCCAGGCGCCGGGATCGGCCTCGGGCCAGTGGGCGGCGAGGAGGGGATGGGTGGCGGCCCGCAGGAGGTCGGCCCGGGTGAGGTCCCCCGTGGCCAGCCCAAAGAGGAGGCCGGCGACCTCCACCTGGGCCTTGAGGGCGCGAGAGGCGCCCAGGGCGCGGGTCCAGGGAATGGTGTGGGTGCCCTGGAAGGCCTCTCGCAGGTGGGTGAGGTAGGCATCCTCCTCAGTGGGGGGCACCAGCACGGTGATGTCGCTGAAGCGCCGCCCCGGGCAAGCCTGAACCCAGTCCCACACGAGGCTGGCCACCACCTCAGCCTCCCGTCCGGGGTTGGGGCAGGGGATCACGCGCAGGGTGTCATCCGGGGCGAGAAGGGGCTCTGCCGGGGTTTCGGGATCGAGGATGCGGGTCTGGAGCGCGGCGAGGTTCCCGGTGCTTGGGGGTACCTCCATCTTTCCCAGGAAGTCGCCCTGGGCCACTTCGTTGAGGAGCCGCAACTGCTCGCGCCCAGGCCGCGCCCAGCGTTGGAGCAGCAGGCTGCCGCGGTCTGTCTCCAACTGGTAGGGATCCTCCGCCTCGCGGGTGCCCAGGCGCTCGGGGCGCTCGCCATCCCAGGATTCCCGACAGGGGGCGACCAGGTAGAGCCGCACGCTGGCAGTGCGGCCCAAGCAGGCCAGAGCCTGATGGTAGAGGGGCGCCATATGGCCCATGCCAAAGAGGAAGACGGTGCCGGGAAAACGCTGGAAGTCGGAGTCGAGCAGCAACTGGGGCAGGGGTTCCCGGGGGGGCATGGAGGCCTGGAGGCAGGTCCGGACCCGGCGCCAAAGGGCCGCTTGCCAATCTGCGGTGGGGGAGTCCCGTAGATCCCGGGGTGGTCGAGGAGTGGGCGCCTCCCAGTGGCGGAGCCAATCGGGGCGATGGAGTTGGAGCCGCTCAAAGATCCGCGCCACCCGTTGCGCCAGCTGGACGGCCTTGAGATCCCTTGGGTCGCCCTCCAGATAACGCGCCAACGGACCGAGGGCCGCATCGGCGAAGGTGGTGGCGTCCTGGAACAGGCCCAGCAGGACCCCTTCCAGGCTGAGCCGATCCAGGGGGTGGCGGTCGGGGTCCAGGTGGCTTCGCCAGAAGCCTTCCAGGAAGTGAAAACGCAGGTTGGCCGAGGCTCCGAAAAGTCGCGCCAGGGTGGCCCGCAAGTAATCCTTCACGTTGGGGTTGGGCACCACCAAGGAGACCGGTTGCCAGGGACCGACATCGTGGCGGTGGTAGGCCAGATCCACGGCCAGCTGACTCACCAGATCCTCGATCTGGGAGGCATAGAAGACATGGAGGCCAGGGTGGAGGTGCATCGGTCCAGAGTAAGGGAGCCGGGTGGACAGTGGCTGACGGGTTGTGACCGCGTGGCGGGCATCAGGTGGTCATCTCGGCAAGGGACGATCCACAGGGCGCCCAGAGCGATGATGAGAGTGACGCCGATCACGGTACTACCTATGGCGAGGACTGCCCTGGAACCGCGGTTGCCCGAGGCCGTTGCCCCTTGCCACGGCACCATGCCACATGGGGCATCCAGCCGCCCTTGGACACGAAGATGTCTGGGCTCCCTGTTCGAAGCCCAGCTTGCTCCCAGGTTCCGGAAAAGAGCAGCTCAGTTGGACGGTTGGCGCTGCTGCGGTTTCAGTTACCCCAGTTGAGCCAGACGGCATGGCTTCCCTAGCGGCGCCGAGATGAGTGTGCGGCTGTGGACTGTCGAAGGATGAGCTCAGTGGTGACATGAATCTGTACCGCCTCTCCCTGGAACGGGTCCGGGGCATCCAGGAGGCGTGCCAGGCTGCTCATGGCCTGGAAGCCGATGTCGTAGCGGGGGAGGGCGACCGTGGTGAGCGGGGGATCCATCTGGGCGGCCAGCCAGATGTCGTCCAGGCCGATGACGGAGAGGTCTTCAGGTACCCGAAGGCCGAGGGCGCGAGCCTCCGCCATGGCGCCGAGTGCCATCAAATCGTTTGCGGTGAAGAGCGCGGTAGGGCGAGCCTTGCGGGTCAGCAAGTGCCGGGCGGCTTCCCGTCCTCCCTCCACGCGGAAATCCCCCGCCACGGTGTGGATCCTGCGGCTGGAGACGCCGTGACGCGCTAGGGCTTCCAGGAAGGCGGTCTTGCGTTCATGGCTCGTGTGGAGATCCATGGGGCCGCTGATGTGGCCGAAATCTCGATGGCCCAGTTCCAGCAGATGCGCCACGGCCGCATCAATGCCTGGGCGGAAGTCCACCTCGATCTCGACGGAACCGGGAGAGCGGAGGGGTTTGTCCCAGTTGGCCACGCAGGTTGGTACGCCGTGCTGCGTGAGGGTCGACAGCCATGCGTCGGAACCGCGACTGAAGAGGATGATGACGCCGTCCACCCGGCGATCGATGAGCGAGTCGATGAGTGAGGTGCCCCGCTCCAGGTCGAAGTTCGTGTTCCCCAAAAAGAGGCTGTAGCCGCTGGGGAGGCCCGCGTCCTCGATGCCGTGGATGACGTCGGCGTAGAACGGATTGCCGATGTCGGAAACGAGCACGCCCACGGTGTAGGTCCGCCGGACCGCGAGGCTGCGTGCGACGCTGCTCGGTCTGAAACCGAGTTCCTTGACGGTGGCCAGCACCCGCTCGCGGGTGGTGGGGTGGATCGGGACGGGGCTTCCCGAGAGCACGCGACTGACTGTGGCCTTGGAGACACCGGCAGCGGCCGCGACATCAGCGATGGTGGGCATGGGAGACCTTGAAGGGGGAGTTCATGAACGGGCTTCTTCTCGTATCAAACCACAGCTGGCATGGCCTGGAGGGATCAGGAGCGGAGAGAATCAGCTGCGAGGTCCGAGACGGTCCCTGGCAGCGCGGCAGGATGGTCGATCAGGGCGTCGAACCCGAGCACGGCCAGCTCTTCCCTGGGATGGGCACCCCATGTCACGCCAATGCCCATGGCTCCTGCGTTTCGGGCTGTGCGGAGATCCGTGAGGCTATCGCCAACATAGACCGCGCGCTGGGGTGGGCAGCCCAGCTGGCGCAGCACCTTCAGCAGGCCACCGGGATCAGGCTTGGGCCGCGCCATGTCATCCGAGCCCAGGACGAACTGGAAGGCCTCCCGCAGGCCCGCGGCTCCGAGGGCGCAGGCCAGGAAGGCCTGTGCGCTGTTGCTGACCACTGCCATGGGGATGTCCAAGGCGCGCAGGTGGACCAGAAGTTCCGCCACGCCCGGGTAGGGTTTCGCCTGATGGGCGAGGCGGAGGGCTTGAGCCTCAAAGGCCCGGCCCATCGCCCGCATGTGAGCCGAGTCCACGGACGCGGCCAGGGCACCCATCCGTTCTGGCGTGGGGAGCACCATGCCCGCCACGATGGTGGCGCGATCGTGCTGGGGCAGCCCCTCGGCGGCCAGTACGGCGTTGGAGGCCTGCACCACCACGTCGAGGGTGTCCATCAGGGTGCCGTCATGATCGAACACGATGGCCTGCAGGCCACTCCTGAGAGGATTCGTCATGGTTGCTCCGCGGCCTTGGGTCTGAACCATCGTAGCGATCGAGACCTGGCCATGCGTTTTAGGGAAGATGCGACGGACTTTCGCGGCCTGCGGCAACGGGTTCCGCCGTCCCGTTGTGGCGAAGGTCGGTGTTCG
Organism: uncultured Solibacteraceae bacterium; assembly: GCA_964415525.1. Taxonomy (GTDB): domain Bacteria; phylum Acidobacteriota; class Holophagae; order Holophagales; family Holophagaceae; genus CAZPUI01. The sequence continues at coordinate 20,452 of CAYQAS010000044.1, read as the reverse complement.
GTTCGCAGCATCAAGCTGGCGTGCCTCAACGGGCAACTAGCGTCCACTCTGCTTCCAATCCGCCATGAAGCCCTCGATGCCTTTGTCGGTCAGGGGGTGCTTGATGAGCATCTCGAAGACCTTGGTGGGGATGGTGCAGACGTGGGCGCCGCAGAGACCCGCCTCGGTGACGTGGCGGGGCTGGCGGATGGAGGCGGCCAGCACCTTGGTCTCGTAGCCGTAGTTCTCGAAGATGGCGACGATCTCGCGGATCAGCTCCATGCCGTCCAGGTTGATGTCGTCCAGGCGGCCTACGAAGGGGCTCACGAAGGTGGCACCGGCCTTGGCGGCGAGCAGGGCCTGGGTGGCGCTGAAGCAGAGCGTCACGTTGGTCTTGATGCCGTGGCTGCTGAAGTGCTTGCAGGCCTTGAGGCCTTCAGCGGTCAGGGGCAGCTTGATGGTGACGTTGGGGTGAATCTTGGCCAGCTCGGTGCCCTCGGCGATCATGCCCGGCGCGTCCATGGCGATGACCTCGGCGCTGATGGGGCCGTCCACGATGGCGCAGATCTCCTTGATGATCTCTTCGAAGGGGCGGCCACTCTCCTTGGCGATGAGGCTCGGGTTCGTGGTGACGCCGTCGAGCACGCCCCAGGCGTTGATGCGCTTGATCTCGTCAAGGTTGGCAGTGTCGAGGAAAAGTTGCATGGTGACCTCTTGGAAATCGACAGAACTTGTCGTGTGGATCAGGACGCGGAACGGGGGCCGTAGGCGCGGATAAGGAAGACGCCCTGTGCGGGGACCTTCAGGGCCCCACCCCGGAAGGGACTCTCCCGCCGGTTCCAGGGATCGCGCACCCAATCAAAGCGGGACATCCCCGCGTCGGTAGGGCTCAGGACCGCGGTGCACTCGGCTTTGCCGCGATTGAAAACCGCGAGGGCAAAGGAGCCATCCCCGAGTTGTCGGGACCATATTTCCAGGTCGCCTTCTCGGCGTACCCGGCGCCCCTGTTGGCCCAGCGGATCCTGGTCGATGGCGACGATCTCGGGGTTGGTGAGGAGGGACAGGGTCTCGGGGGTCATGGTGCGCAGGTCATGACCCATGAGGAGGGGCGCGGCAGAGAGGGCCCAGAGGGACATGTGGGTGCGGTAGGCCTCAAGGCTCATGCCGCCGTTACCCACCTCGAGCATGTCGGGGTCATTCCAGCCTCCAGGACCCGCGTTTGCAGGATCGCCGTTCTTATCGAAACCCAGGCTGGCCATGGTCTCGTAGTCATCGGTGATGTCTCCCGTGGTGCGCCAGAGATGTCCACCCACCTGGCGGCCCCAGGTCCCCACCCGGTCCCGTCCGTACTGGCAGAGGCTGTAGACCATGGGCCGACCCGTGCGCCGCAGGGCCTGGCCCATGGCGAGGTAGGCCGCCTTGACCTGCTCCGGCGAGAGGAAGACGCCCTCCCCACTGCAGAGGTCGTATTTCAGGTAGTCGATGCCCCAGGACGCCCAGGTCTGAGCATCCTGCTCCACATGGCCGTAGGAACCTTCGAATCCCGCGCAGGTCTTGAGGCCGGGGGAGCTGTAGAGCCCAAGCTTGAGGCCGCGGGCATGGACATAATCGGCGAGCCCCTTCATGTCCGGGAAGCGCGCATTGGGATGCAACACACCCTTGGCATCCCGCTCCCCCTGCCATCCGTCATCGATGTTGACGTAGAGGTAGCCGGCATCCCTCAGGCCCGTGGACACCATCAGGTCCGCCATGGCGCGCACGGTGAGGTCATCGATCTTCTCCGCGAACTTGTTCCAGCTGCTCCAACCCATGGGGGGCGTGCGGGCGAGGCCATCCGGCGTCAGGGGGGCCCAGGCCGGGAGCGGCTTCGGCAGGAAGGTGCGGGCAGTGGCTTCCGCTGCGCTCCCCCGCTGGGCCAACAGATCGACACTCGCGTACCAGATCTCGCCCACCACCCGAAGGCGGCCGTCCGCTTCGACCTTGGCGGTCCAAGGCTTCATGGGGAGGCGCGGATTGCCGTTGTGAACGCCGAAATGGGCGACACCGTCTTTGAGCACCAGGCCATGCAGGGGCATGGTCCCGTACCAGGAGGTGGTCAAGGTGCCGCTGAGTCGGCCGTTCTGCTCCGTGATCTGCACCATGCGAAGGCCGGGGAAGTCAGGGACTTCACCGAACATCCAGGTGCCCACCGGAGCGGCGGGGGCAGCGGCCAGTGGCAGGACGGACAGGAGGCAGGTGAGGGGGCGGTGCAGCATGGCGGCTCTCATGGGGTCAGTGGGTGGCGGGACGGAAGCGCCAGTCGACACGACCGCGGTAGGCCATGGTCTCGTCCACCAACTGGTAGAGGGCGGGATCATAGGCCTTCAGGGCCGCGCGGGTGGTGATGGGGCGCTCGGCACCTACCGGGCACTGACCATCTCCTCCGGCGTCGAAGTAGGCCGTGACGCCTGCGGCCCAGTAACCCACCCGGTCCGAAGCCGCTGCCGTGCCATGCCAGCGCTTGCGTGCGGTGGCTGCCCGGAAGGCCGCAGCGAGCCTGCGGTCAAAGCGCACGTCCATCCGCTGGACCCGCAGTTCGTACTGCTGGAGGGTCTCGGGATTCCGTCCGAAGGTGGGATCCACGGGCCTATGGGCGGCGGCAGCATGCACCGCCTGGGCGAAAAGATGGATCGTGAGGCACTCGCCGGCGAAGGGGTCGCCGGGCTGGCCCAGGACGTTCTCTTCGGGCACCACCAGGAGCTTGAGGGTGGGGTCGAATGCGTGAAAGCGGACTTCATCCCACGTCGTGGCGCCTTGCACAGCCCGGAACTCCGGGAGCTCCCTCAGACGCTCGCCGCGACCGAGCACCACCAGGCGCGCGCCCTCCGCCATCAGGGCCTTCAGCAGGTCGTGGCGGTAGGCGAACAGCTTGCGGATGGTGTCGTTGGCCTTGAGCAGGGCGGCATCGCTCACTCGGGCGGTGCCGAGCACCGGGAACTCACGGGCCAGGGTGAACTTGGTGTACGCAGGATCGGCCTTGAGCGAGGCTGGGGGCGGCATGACCGAGGGTTGGACCTGCAGCGGTCGCAGACGCCAGTCCTGGCCAGGGCCCAGCCGCAGGGTGGTCTTCACCAGATCGAAGAGGATGGGATCGTGGCGGCGCAGCGCCTCCCGGGTGGCGATGGGCCCGTGGTTCCAGTTGTTCGGGCGCTCGCAATCGAAGTACATGGTGACGCCTTCGGCCCAGTACTCCGCGGGATTGGAGCCGGCATAGACGTGGAGGAAGAGGCCTTTGGACACCGCTTGTCGGAAGGCCGCCTCCAACCGCTTCGTCCACCCGGGGTCGATGCGGGCCAGGATCGCGTCGATGGTGTGGGCGAACTCGTGCAGGCCCACGCTCATGTCGTCATAGCGGTCCTTGGGCAGGCTCAGCAGGTTCTCTTCGCCGAAGCTGGTGACGTCGTCTCCTCCGGTGCCCCGCACTCGCTCGTTCCAGAAGGCAGGGTTGGGCATGTCCTTGTAGTCGGGCAGATCCGTGTAGACCTGGTCCTTGCCGATGATGAGGAGGCGCGTGCCGACCTGGGCCATGGCCTTGAGGATGTCCGGGCGGCCCGCCAGCACGTGGCTGACGATCTCATGGGTGCGCACGAGGGCGGCGTCGCTGACCTCCGCAGCGGCCATCACCGGGAGCCCCTGGATGTCCAGGGTCTTCCGGTAGAAGGCCTTGGCCTGGGTGCGGATCTTCTCAGGCACTTTCGCTAACACGGTCTCGGAAGGCGGAAGCACCGATGGTGGGGTCTGTGCCACCAGGGCCGTCACCACGAAAGGGAGCAGCAGCAGGGGGCGGCTCATTGGTGCCTCGGCTCGACGTGGAGCAGGTTGCGCACGAAGAAGTCCATCAGCCGTCGGCGTACGTGGGGCACGCGCACGACGCCATGGCCCGCGCCGGGCACCACGAGCATCTCGAAATCCTTGTCGGCCTTCACGAGGGCATCCACCACCTGCATCGTGCTGGCGGGATCCACGTTGGTGTCCATCTCCCCCACCAGGAGCAGGAGCTTGCCGGTGAGCTTCGGGGCGTTCACCACGTTGCTCTGCTGGGCGTAGTGGGGACCGATGGGCCAGCCCATCCACTGCTCGTTCCACCAGATCTTGTCCATGCGGTTGTCGTGGCAGCCGCAGTCCGCCACGCCCGCCTTGTAGAAGTCGCCGTGGGCCAGCAGCCCGCGCAGCGCGTCCTGGCCGCCTGCGCTTGTCCCGTAGATGCCCACGCGGGTGATGTCCATGGCGGGGTCCTTGGCCGCGGCGGCCTTGATCCAGGCGACGCGGTCTGGGAAGCCGGCGTCCCCGATGTTCTGCCAGCATACGTCTTGGAAGGCCTTGGAACGCTGGCTGGTGCCCATGCCGTCGAGTGCGACGACGATGAAGCCGAGCTCGGTCATCTCCCAGAAGTTGGCCCGGTGCTGGAAGGTCTTCGGCGCGAAGGCGTCATGGGGGCCGGCGTAGATGTATTCGAGCACGGGATATTTCTTGGCCGGATCGTAGTTCGACGGGCGATAGATCACGCCGTGGATGTCGGTGACGCCATCGCGGCCCTTGGCGACGAAGCGCTCCGGCGTCCGCCAGCCCCCCTTGGCCAGCTCCGCGGCATCGGCCCGGCCGACCTCCGCGATCCGGGCGCCGTCGGAGACCCGCCGGAGCTCCATCACGGGCGGCAGATCCACCCGCGACCAGACATCCACGAAGTGGGTGCGGTCGGCGTTCAGGGTGACGCTGTGGCTACCGTCGCCCTCCGTGAGCACCTTCAGGCCGCCGCCGTCCAGGTTCGCCTTGGCGAGGTGGGTGAAATAGGGATCCTGGCCTGGCACGATGCCCCCCGCCAGGAAGAAGACTTCCCGGCGCTTGGTGTCCACGTGGAGCACGCGGCGCACCACCCAGGGTCCCCGGGTGATCGGATTGAGCACCTGGCCTGTCCGCGTATCCAGGCGGTAGAGGTGGTTCCAGCCCTCCCGCTCACTCATCCAGACGATCTCGTGGGTCTCGTCGAGGTACTCCTCGAAGTGCTTGCCCGAGTAGTCGATGAAGGTCTTGCTGGTCTCTTCCACCACCGCGCGGGTCGCGCCTGTCCGGACGTCCACCGACAGCACGCGGAACACCTGGTGCCCGCGCTGGTTGTAGTTCCAGAAGAAGGCGCTGGAGTCCTTCGCCCAATGGATGTCCAGGCGCTGACCCGGCTCCAGGTAGGGATTCGGGGCCAGCTCCCGGGTGGCGGGATGCACCTTGCGACCGTCCACGTCCAGCAGCACCGGGGTGACGATGGGCAGCGGATCCCCCGGCTTCGCGTAGTCGATGGTGTGGGTGCGGGGTTGGAGCTGGTCTTTGGGGCTCGACTCCACGAGGGTGACCTTGCGGATCGGCACGACGGTGGCCCGCTGGGCAACGAGCCGCAACCCGTCGGGACTCCAGTCGAAGGCGCCCGTGTAGGGGTGCTCGGAGGTGCCGTCCTGGGTGCGGAGCACCTCCTGGCCCGCCAGGTTTCGCACGACGACGTTGGAGGCGTCCACCACCGCGGTGAAGCGGCCGTCAGGGCTCTTCACGGGGCCCGGCGCCTGGAAGGGCGGCTCGTCGTCGAAGGGGTTCCGCTCCGGCTTCGTCCTGGGCGGAAGCGCAGGGGCGAGGGTGTGGCCCTTGAGCGCGAAGGACCACCAACGGTCCTCGGTGCGGAAGTGCAGGGCGGCCTTCTTGAGGCTCACCGCTTCGATCGGCAGTTTCTCAGGATCGACCGGGCGCTTGAGGGCGTCCTGGAGGGCCGCCGCCAGCTTCGAGGCATCGAAGGGACGCTCGCGGCGTCCGTCCTTGGCCTGGATGAGCCACCACTGCCGGCGGCCTTCGGGGTTGTCTTCCCGGTAAAGGAAGGCGCTGCCGTCCTCCAGCCAGACCGGCGCCGCAGGCACGCGACCCAGGCCCTTGGCGGCAAGTTCCTTCATCTGTTCCATCCGTGCGTAGTCGGTGCAGGAGCCCTGGGCGGAGAGGGCGCCGCAGGCGAGCAAGAGGGCGATGAGGCTGAGGGTGCGCATGGCTATTCCACGCTCCATTCGTAGAGACCCGCCGAGCGCTCGGGCTGAAGGGTCAGTTCCAGCCGGAGGCCGGACGTCGTGACGGGGGCGAAGGTGGCGCGTTGGAGCACGCCGCGGGCGGGGGCAGGCGCTTTGAGCTGCTCCACGGGCTTCCAGGTGCTGTCGGCGGCGCGGTAGAGCAGTCGCCAGCCCTGGGGTAGCGCACAGGCGCCGCCGCTGGGCGTGTCATCGAACCAGGCCAGTCCCACGCCGGAGACTCGGGCCGGCTCGGCGAAGGCGTATTCGATCGACTCAGGGCCGCCGTGATGGGGCCAGAAGTCGAAGTGCGGCGCGAAGCCGTCCGTGGCGTTCTCAGGCAGCAACTGGTCGACGAGGCTGGCCGTGCCCATGCCCTCGCGGGCGAAGGAGACGCTGACCTTGCTGCGGGAGGCCACGGTGGGCCGTGGTGGCAGCGGCACGTCCTTCGAGGCGCGGGGCAGCCACACCTGCATGGGCGAGAGGGTGCGGTTCGCCCAGGCGTAGTAGGGGACGGCGGTAAGGGTGAAGGGGGCCGACACCACCGTTGTCTCGCCTGCGCGAGTGACGCTGCGTGCGCCGTCCACTTTCAGCACCGTCACACCGCCCAGCAGGTCGGGACGGGCTTCGGAACGTGTGACGACGGGGCCAGGCAGGCTCACATCCAGGGCGTGTCCTGCGTTGTCCAGGCCTTCGAGGCAGTAGACCATCGGTCCGCGCTCGAAGGCGAGGCGTCCACGGGTCGCCGCCACCGAAGCATGGCCCTCCACGGTGCGCACCGGCATGGGGAGGTCGAGCTCCACCACATCGCCCTTCTTCCAGGCGCGCCGGATCTCGGCATAGCCATCCTTCACCGTGGCCGCGACTTTCTTGCCGCCCACCTTGAGGGTCCAGGGCGCGGCCTTGCTGTCGGCGTAGGTGTAGAGATTGCTGGGCACGGGCTGACCCTGCACCCAGCCGGGGATGCGCACCGCCACCGTGAAGGTGGAAGGCTGGGCGGGCGAGACCGCGAGACGCACGGCGCCCTGCCAGGGATAGGCCGTCGTCTGGGTAAGCGTGACGGGCGTGCCCTTCACGGTGACCTTGGCCTCGTTCTGGGCGTAGAGGTTCACGAAGAGCCGGTCGTCCTGAACCGCATAGACATAGCCGGAGAGCGCCGCCAGGGTCCGCAGCACGTTCGGCGGGCAGCAGGCGCAGCCAAACCACGGTGCGCGTCCCGCATGGCCGTGGTTGTTCCTGCTCTGGCCGTCATAGATCAGCGGGTTCGGGTAGAAGAATCGGTCCCCGGAGAGGGAGACGCCGCTCATGAAGCCGTTGTAGAGCGTGCGCTCAAAGACATCCATGAATTTGGCTTGGCCTGTCATCAGGAACATCCGGTGGTTCCACATGAGGTTGGCGATGGCGGCGCAGGTCTCGTTGTAGGCCCGCTGGGGCAGTTCAAAGTTGTCGCCGTAGGCTTCGCCCGCGCCGCGCGCCCCGATGCCGCCGGTGAGGTAGAGCTTCTTACCGACGACGTTGTCCCATATGCGCGTGATGGCCTCGAAGTAGGCCTTGTCCCCCGAAAGGGCCGCCACATCGGCCATGCCGGAATACATGTAGGTGGCGCGCACGGCGTGGCCCACGGCCTCATCCTGCTCCAGCACCCGCTTGTGCTGCTGGGCGTAGGTGTCGCCGCCGGGGCCGCGCACGTCCAGGAAATACTTGGCGAGCTGAATCCAGCGCGGGTCGTTCGTCACGCGATAGAGCTTGGCCAACCCCATCTCGATGACCTGATGGCCCGGGGCGATCTTCAGCTTCTGGATCCCGAAGTCATTCCAGAGCAGCTCCGCGCTCTTCAGGCAGATGTCGAGCAGGGTGCGCTTGCCCGTGGCCTGGAAGTGGGCCACGCCCGCTTCGTACAGGTGGCCGAGGTTGTAGAGCTCGTGGCTGAGGTCCGGATCCTTGAGCCAGCGCTGGGGATCGATCCACTCGTGGGACGGACTGTCCGGGTGCATGGTTCGGAAGGTGTAGAGGTAGCCGTCCGGCTCCTGGGCCGCTTGGATCCGGGCGATGATGCCGTCCAGCTTGGCTTCGAGGGCGGGGTCCTTCTCCAGGCTGAGGGCGAAGGATGCGCCCTCGATGGCCTTGTAGACGTCCGAATCGTCGAAGGGATAGATCGACAGCGGCTTGGCCTGGGCGTCCTTCTCACCCGCGGCCCGGCGCTTCATCACCTGGGCCGCCAGGTCGAAGTTCTCGATGCGGTGCGTGGTCTCGCACTGCTCAAAGGCGTAGGGCAGAGTGACCTTGCGGTTGATGTCCTGCCGGGGTTTCCAGAAACCGCCGGTGATGCGCACCGCCGTGAAGGGCACCGGCTGCACAGCGTAGTCCGCCGCGACGAGGCTGAGGGCCGTGAGGCCCGCGATCAGGAATGGACGGGTCAGCGACATGGATCAGGCTCCTGCGTAGCGGATGGACTGTTGGGGCTGGCTGAGCCAAGAGGCACCGCCGGAATCCACCACCACCATCTCCTCGATGGAGACGATGCCGTGGCCGGGGACCGTGAGGCGCGGCTCGAGGGTGAAGACCATGCCTTCCGCCACGGGGCGGAGCGGCTTGTGGGCGTATTTTGGCCACAGCGGGCCGAGCAGGGCGGTGCCATCGTGGGCGAAGCGGCCCACCTGGTGCCCGAGGCCGAAGGGGAAGGACTCGTAGCCCGCCGCCGTGATGCGTGCGCGGGCTGCCATGTCCACCACGTGCCCCTCCACCCCGGGCCGGAGGGCACCGCGGGCGGCTTCGATCGCGTCCACGAGCACCTCGAACCCCTGCCGAACGGGGGCTGGCGCTTCCGTTTCGCCGGGACGCCGCACGTAGAAGGTGCGTTGGAGGTCGGAGCAGTAGCCGTTCACCCGTACGCCGAAGTCCATGGTGACCAGGTGGCCGGGCTCCACCCTTCGATCGGAGGGGGCGAAGTGCGCCTCCGCCGTATTGGGACCGGTGAACACCGAGGGGCAGGTGGCGGCGTCCCAGGCGAAACCCAGGTCCCGGCGGCGGACTTCGGCCTGCATGAAGGCGGCGATCTCGCGCTCGGTGCGGCCCGGGCTGATGAAACCGCCAACCGCGTCGAAGATGCCCTCGGCCACCTGCACCGCTTCCCGGATGGCCTCCAACTCCAGGAGCGTCTTGCATTCGCGCAAGGCGGAGACGAGGGGTTCCGCGGAGACGATCCGGTCCGCCATGCCAAGTTCCGCAAGGAGGTTCCGCAGAGTCAGGTACATGCCGTAGGTGAGTCCGTCGCATATCTCGCTGCCCTCGCTGTAGTTCACCGCGATGGAATGGGGGGCCAGGTGCTTCATGAGCTTGAGAAAGGGCTCACGGAAGCTGGTGACGAAATCCGAGACTTCGGCATAGGCGCCGGTCCCCTCCACGGTGGCGCGGTCATAGCGTCCCACCACGGCGTGGGCCTTCCCATCTGGGGTGACGACGAAGGCCGAATGCCATGTGACGGGCCCCGGTACGAGAAAGGGCAGCACGGGATCCCCGTTGACCTCGCTCTCCCGGGTGAAGGTGAGCCAGCAGCCGAAGCCGTGGGCCTTCACGAGCGCCGCGGCCTGGGCCACCTTTTCCTGGATCAGTCGGTTTAAGTCCACGGGTGCCTCCGCTGGGATGGGTGATGCGGCATTCCGTTCATCGGATCAGACCCATGGTCAGGGCGTTCGAACGCTCGCAGTGCATGCGCAAACCGCGATTTTCGAACGCGTTCATAGCGGAGGCCTGGAACCGCCGGGATCCGCCGCAGCTGGTCCCCCCACCGGATGCTCCGGCGTGCCGATCGCATCGGCGGTTCCAGAAGCAGGAGGGCGTCCCCAGGCGCACTCCCACCGCGGCGCCACTGCCGCATACCAGAGAGCTTCGGGTCGGCGGGTTGATTCGCCCACAGCTCCTGATGGTCCACTTGCAAGGTCTTTGGGTTGCTCCGTCTGGAGCAGATGCATGCCAACTGGTCATGGCTGGGACCGGCCAAGGGGCATGCGCAGGATGCTGAGGGAGCGGGCCGGGAAGGTGTGGCTGCCGGAGAGCGTCAGCGACTCACTCACAGGGCTGATTTTGGCCGCCTCTCCCAGCGGGTGGGTGGCCGCGGCCTCGCCGGGCAGACGCAGAAGGCTGGCCGGCCCGGTCATTCCCGGCAGGGCTACGGTGGCGGGACGCACACCCGCGTTGACCACCTTGAGCACCACCTCCCGGGTGGCTTCATCCAGGGTGGCGGAGGCATAGAGGCTAGCAGTGGCGTTCGGACCGGGTTGAAGCGAGAGGGTGGCGGGCAGGACCCGGGTGCCGGCGTTCGTCGCAAAGAGTTGCTGGACCCAATAGGAGGGCGTGCGGGCCACCCTCAGGCTGTCGAACCAGATCAGGTTCGGGCTCCATTGCCAAGCGTCGGCATGGCCAAGCAGGGGCGCGTAGGAGGCGAGACGCACGATGTCGCCGTTGCGTTCGAGGCCGGTCATGAAGGCGGCTTCCGCGAGCGCGGCTTCCCAATGGTTGGGCCGCGGCTGGCCAGGGGCGGGCCGCTCAGGGTGGGCGGCATACTCGCCGGCGAAGACCTGAGGGCCCGTGCGGGGATAGCGATCGTAGCGCTGGGCATTGGCGAGGAACCAGGAGGGGGGCGCGTAGTAGTGCTCATCCACGAGATCCGCCTTCTCCTGGCGCATGGCGGTCCAGAGCGTGTCGAAGTCCTTCCCGCCGGACCAGGGACCCGAGCTGCCGATCACCTGGATGCCGGGCGCCTTGGCGCGGATGGCGGTTGCGAAGCGGGGAAAGCGCTCGATGTATTCCGGGCCCCACTGCTCGTTGCCCACCGCCAGGTAGGGCATGCGGAAGGGGGCCGGATGCCCCATCTCTGCGCGGACCTTGCCCCAGCCGCGGTCCGCCGGACCGGTGGCGAAGTCGATGAGGTCAAGCGCTTCCTGGATGTAAGGCTGCAGGTCCTCCATCGCGCAGGCTTCATTCGACTGAAACTGGCATGCCAAGCCGACGCCGAGCACGGGCAGCGGGTCTGCACCCAGGTCCTCACAGAGCTGAAAGAACTCGAAGAAACCGAGCTGGTTGGACTGCTGGTAGTCCGGCGTGAATCGCCCTTCAGAAGCCAACGCGTCCAGCCAGCGGCTCGGATTGGGGCGTCGCTCGTCCCGCGGCCCCACGGTCTCCTTCCAGGCATAGCGGTTGGAGAGATCGTACCCTTCCACCACGCAGCCCCCGGGGAAGCGCAGGAACCCTGGCTTCAGATCCGCCAGCGCCTGGGCGAGATCCTTGCGGAATCCATGGCCCTTGAAGGTATCGGTCGGCATCAGGGAGATGGCATCAAGATCGATCTGGCCTGGACCCTCCAGCGTGAGTTCAAGCCGGGCCTGGGCATCCGTGGCATTGGGCGTAAAGGCGCAGGCCACGGTGCGCCATGTCGATCCGCTGGAGCCGAGACGGCCCTCTGCGAGCACGCGGTTCTGATCGCCACGAAGGGTGACTCGCAAAGCGGCGGTGCCCCGAATGCGGGTGCTGAAGGACAAGCCGACGCCTTGGGTCACGCCCATGCCCCGGAAGCCTTCGTTGCCGATGCCGAAGCCCTCTGCGGGGGCCTGGATACGCACGTAGTGGGGATTCTTGGCCACCGCCGGACGATCCGACCGCACGGTGACCGTGCCGCGGGCCTGCTCGGGTCGTATTTCGAACCAACCCTGGAGGCGCTGGGGAAACTCGAACGAGCGGTTCTTTACGAGCTCGGCCCAGAGACCCCCATCCGCAGCGAAGTTGATGTCCTCGAAGAAGACTCCCCACATGTGCGGGGCGAGGGCTGCGCCGGGGCGGGCAATCTCCACGGCCAGGGTGGCGATGGGTGGCGCGGTGGGCTGACCCACCAAGGGGAGGGCGCAGACCAGAAGGCAGGATCGGGGCACGTTCCGCAGGCGCATATCGGATCCTCGGCGAGCAGCAATGAAACCGGTTGCATCATCGATCTGCCAAGGATCCTTTGCAAGGCTCAAAGTGGAAATCGGATGGCGTCCGTGCCAGGGAATGACATGGGTCACGGGCGGATTCGGCGTGCTTGACTCGGTCATGAAACCGGTTTCATACTGCGGGCGATTCCAAGGAGCCATCATGTCGCGGCCGAACAGCCTGTCCAAGCTCGTGCTTCCCCTGCTCCTGTCTTCCCTGCCGGGTACCTCGGCTCTTGCGGGTACGCCGCCTTCTCCCGGAACCAAGCCCATGCCCACGCGCAAGCCATCCGCCACCGTCCAGGTCCGTCGGGAAGCCTATGGGGTCCATCGGAGCGGCCAGCCGGTGCACCTCTACACCCTCTCCAACAGCAAGGGGATGAAGGTGACCCTCACGAATTTCGGAGGCAAGGTGGTGTCGCTCCACGTGCCGGACCGCAAGGGGGTCTTGGCGGACGTGGTCCTGGGCTACGCCACCTACCCTGAATGGGAAAAGGGCGGCCTATACTACGGCGCCACCATTGGCCGCTTCGGCAACCGCATCGCCAAGGGACGGTTTACCGTTGACGGACAGGCCTATCAGTTGGCCACGAACAATGGCGTGAATGCCCTGCACGGGGGCCCGGAAATGGGGTTCCACAACGTCGTCTGGCAGGGCAAGGAGATTCGCGAGAAGGGGGCCGCCGGCGTGGAGCTGACCTACGTCTCTCCCGATGGCGAGGAGGGCTATCCAGGGCGTCTCGAGACCCGCGTGACCTACCTGCTCACGGAGCGCAATGAGCTTCGGATTCGCTACCACGCGACCACGGACAAGGCCACGCCGGTAAACCTGACCCACCACTCCTTCTTCAATCTCAAAGGCGAGGGCAGCGGCGACATTCTTGGACATCGCTTGTCCATTTCGTCCGACGCCTACACGCCGGTGGATGCCACTCTGATCCCGACCGGGGAGCTCCGGCCCGTGGCGGGCACCCCCTTCGATTTCCGCACCCCGCACACCATCGGCGAGCGCGTCGAGGCGAAGGACGAGCAGCTGGCTTTCGGCAAGGGCTATGACCACAACTTCGTCCTCCGGCCGGGCAAAGGGCTGCGCCTTGCCGCGACGCTGGTGGAGCCCGAGAGCGGCCGGCGCATGGATGTGCTGACGACGGAACCGGGCCTGCAGTTCTACTCCGGCAACTTCCTGGATGGCGCGGACAAGGGCAAGGGCGGCGTGGGCTACGCCTTCCGCAGCGCCCTCTGCCTGGAGACCCAGCACTACCCGGACAGCCCCAACCAGCCGACGTTCCCGAGCACGATCCTCCGTCCCGGGAAGGTCTTCCGGAGCGAAACCATCTACCGCTTCTCGGCGGAGTGAAGGTTTCCATGCGTCCACTGGTCTGCCTCCTCTGGATGGGTCTTGCGGGAGGAGTCCAGGGGGCGTCGCGCGGGAAGCCCATCCTTGCCTACACCGTCTCGGCACCGGATCCCGCGCGGCAGACCTACCACGTGGTCTTCCGGACCTCCGGCCTCGGAAGCGGCGTCCAGGATTTCAAGCTCCCCGCCTGGTCACCGGGCTACTACGTCCTCATGCCGTACGCGAAGGACGTCACTGGCTTCGCCGCCAAGGACGGTGCAGGGCGTGCGCTGCCCTGGGAGAAGACGACTGCGAATACGTGGCGGGTCGCCGCCGGACAGGCCTCCCAGGTGGTGCTGACCTACGACGTGAAGGCGACGGTGCCTTTCGCCGTGAACAGCTTTCTGAATGCGGACCGGGGCTTCATTGCGCCCGCGTCGCTCTTCATGCACCCGGTGGGGGCGCTGAAGCAGCCCTCCACGGTGAGCCTGGACCTGCCGAGGGCCTGGACCCAGGTGGCCACGGGACTGGACCGGCTCCCAGGGAAGCACACCATCTTTCGGGCGCCTGACTACGACACCCTCTACGACTGCCCCATCCTCATGGGGAACCAGGAGCGGCACACCTTCGACGTGCGCGGCATCCCGCACCATGTCGTGATCGAGGCGGTTCCAACCGAGGTGGATCGCACGCGGATGCTCGCGGACCTGAAGCGGATCGTCGAAGCGGCGGTGGACCTGATGGGCGACTTGCCCTACCGCCACTACACCTTCCAACTCATGGGCCATGGCCGAGGCGGGGTGGAGCATCTCAACTCCGCCGCCTGCGCATTTCTCGGCGAGGAACTCCGCACAGAGGGTGGCTATCGGGGCTGGCTGAGCTTCATCGCCCACGAATACTTCCACCACTTCAACGTGAAGCGCATCCGGCCGCTGGCTCTGGGACCCTTCGACTACGACCGGGCCAACCGCACCTCCCTGCTGTGGGTCTCCGAAGGGCTCACGGTCCACTACGAGAGCCAGCTGCTGCTGCGTGCGGGGCTGCTCACCCGGGAGGCCTTCCTGGGCGGCCTCGCACGGAACCTGACCTCCTTCCTCAACATGCCTGGCCACCGCTACCAGTCCGCGACCGAAGCCAGCATGGGCGTCTGGGAGGCCGGGGCCCTCGGCGGCGACCGCCGTGTATCCATCTCCTACTACGACAACGGGCGCCTGCTGGGCACCCTGCTGGATCTCGCGATCCGACACCGCAGCGGAAACCGGAAGTCGCTGGATGACGTGATGCGGAGCCTCTACCGGGACTTCGCCGTCGGGCAGCAGCGTGGTTTCACGGACGCGGAATTCCGCGCCACCTGCGAACGCATGGCGGGGGCGGACCTGTCGGATGTTTTTACCTGCGCGGAAGCCCCGCGGGTGCTGGATCTCACGGATGCGCTCGCAAGAGCCGGCTTGGCGCTGGCGATCGAATCCACCCCCATGGCCGGGGCCGAACTCGGGCTGCATGCCCAGGCGGATGGCGCAGGTGGGTGGCGCGTGGTGGACCTGGAGCCCGGATCCGCCCAGAAGACTGGTTTGCGGCCCGGCGATGTGTTGAAGCGGCTCGAAGGTGGGTCGTTCAGCCCAGACGCCCTGGAGAAGCTTCTGGAGGCCCGGAAAGCGGGCGATGCTCTGGATCTGACCGTGAGCCGGGAGGGCCGGGAGGTCGCCATCCACACCCGCCTCGAGGCTCGGATGCGCCGGACCTGCACGATCACCTCCAAGTCCGAATGCTCGGAGGCGGAGCGGGCGTCGAGAGATGGCTGGCTCCGTTCGGGCAAATCCTGAATCGGATCCGCATGCCAAGTGGCAGGTCGCTGGGCGCCTTCTGACAGCATCTGCCACGGCTTCACGCGGGAGTTCCTCGGGCAGCGATGGCAGAAAATGGCCTTCAACTTCCCGTTTGCCTTCCTCACACAGATCTTCTTCATGGGCTTTCTTGTTCGGTGGGTCTTCTGGATAAGGGCCTCGCCGCCCCCTGCGGGGGGTCAGCCTGAAGGGAGAATGCTCCCTGCAACCGTTCGCGGCCGGTCCGATCGCGACAGAGCAGCCCAACGCGTGACTCTCTGGACCGGGCTTGAGTCGCGCTGGATGTGTTTTGGACGTTGACCCTGTGGGCATCGACGCTAGAATGCAACCGGTTGCACTCCATCTTTCCTCGCGAAACCGGGCGCAGCCTTCGAATGCCACGGGCGATGACGCTTCATCGACGGGCCTCATCGACAGCCATTTCGCTTGCACGGGTCGGCTCAAGGCCGAAGAGGATCCAGGAACGCCGGACCGGATCGTCAATACCAAATCCAAGATGGAAGCCGGCAGCTACAGGGGGCACGGATCATGCGGATCTTCTTCTCCTCGGTCATGCTGGCGGTCGTCAGCATGTCGAATCAGGCGGCCTCTGTGGCTGTCCCCTTGGGTGGTAACGGAGGCGAGATGGCTTCCCCTGAGCTTGCGGAACCCCAGAGTGGCGGCGACCAGTTTCTGGATGGCATCGGTGAGACCGCGCTCGTGGCTCGCTATCCGTTGAGCGGTGCGGCTCGCGATTGGTCTCGAAACACGCACCATGCCGCGCTCAAGGGGACCGGAGGGACCTTCGTCGAGGATTCGCGCTTCGGCAAGGTCCTGGCGTTGCCCGGGGATGGGGGCGCCTTCCTGGAGCTACCTGGGGCCACCCTCCAGGGCGTGGACGCCTTCAGCTTCAGTGGCTGGATCTTTCTGGAGGGAGCGGGCGACGCCCCGATCCTGGATCTGGGGTCGACGACAGGCCAAGGCCTGACGCTGACGGCCGATGGTGTGCGCATCACCGTGGCGGGCAAGACCGCGCAGACGTTGGCGCCGATGCCGAGGGGCCGCTGGACGCACGTGGTCATCGTGCTGGATCCTGCCACGCGCACCCTGACCCAGTATGTCGATGGCGCTGTGGCGGGCGCCCCCGCAGAGGCGCCATGGGATCTGACGAAGCTCATCCATCCCAAGACGGCTTCGGCCAACCAGGTGTGCGTGGGTGGCCTGCGGGGCAACGTTGGAGTGACTCTCCGGGCGCGCCTGCATGACCTGCGCTTCTACCGCGTGGCGCTGTCGGCCCAGCAGGTGGGGGGCATTCACCAGAGCGCGTTCCCGGGCGGGACGTCGACCAGTGGCAGCGATCGCGGACGGCCGCCGGTGCACACACGGCCGACCGTGCCCGTGACCTCCGGCAGCCTGACACGGCTGGAGCGAGTGTCCGAGGTCCGGGTGGACACCACGGTGGGGAACCTGCCGCGGTTGCCCTACACCGTCGCAGCGGGGTACCGCGGGGGGCAGACGGGGCCAGCGGTCCGTGTGATCTGGCCTTCGCCGACGGACAACCAAGCCGTGGCCAAGCCCGGAACCTACGAACTGTTGGGCAAGGTGCCCGGTACCGCCATCCAGGCCAAGGCGGTCGTGACCGTGAAGCCCGCTCGCCGGGACGCTCCGCCCCGCCAGGCGCTCGAGGCCTTCCCCCTGGATCGGGTGGTGTTGGGGATGGACCTCGATGGCAAAAGCACGCCTTTCACCCAGAACCGCGACAAGTTCGTGAAGGCCCTGGCGCAGACGAATCCGGACGCCTTCCTCTACATGTTCCGGGATGCCTTCGGCCAGAAGCAGCCAGCAGGTGCCGTGCCTTTGACGGTCTGGGACAGCCAGACCACCAAGCTGCGCGGCCATGCCACGGGTCACTACCTGTCCGCCATCGCCCAGGCCTATGCCAGCACGGGCTATGACAAGGCGCTCCAGGCCACCTTCCTGAAGAAGATGGACGTCCTGATCGACACGCTCTATGACCTCGCCCAGAAGTCCGGTGCGCCTCGGGAAGCGGGGGGCGCTTTCAACGCGGATCCCACCCAGGTGCCGCCAGGGCCGGGACGGAAGGGGTTCGATTCCAACTTGACCGAGGAGGGCATCCGCACGGACACCTGGAACTGGGGCAAGGGTTTCATCAGTGCCTATCCGCCTGACCAGTTCATCATGCTCGAGCAGGGCGCCACCTACGGGGGCCAGGACAACCAGATCTGGGCGCCCTACTACACGCTCCACAAGCTCCTGGCGGGCCTGTTGGACTGTTACGAAGTCGGCGGGAACCGCAAGGCGCTGACGGTGGCCCAGGATATGGGGCTGTGGGTCCACGCCCGCCTCAAGGCCCTGCCGACGGAAACCCGCATCCGCATGTGGAACCAGTACATCGCGGGGGAATATGGCGGCATGAACGAGGTGCTCGCTCGGCTGTTCCGACTGACCAAGGAACCCCGGTTCCTGGAAGGTGCCCGGCTCTTCGACAACATCCGCTTCTTCTACGGCAACGCCCAGCACGACCACGGCATCGAGAAGTATGTGGACACCTTCCGCGGCACCCACGCCAACCAGCACATTCCGCAGATCCTGGGCGCCCTGGAGACCTACCGCGCCACGGGGGAGGCGCCCTACTGGCGCATCGCGGACAACTTCTGGGATATGGCCATCCACCAGTACAGCTACAGCATTGGAGGCGTGGCCGGTGCCGCGAATCCCAACAACGCCGAGTGCTTCCCTGCGCAGCCGAACACCCTCTGGGAGAACGGTTTGGCCGACGGGGGCCAGAACGAGACCTGCGCCACCTACAACCTGCTGAAGCTGGATCGGCAGCTCTTCCTCTTCCAGCCGGACGCCCGGTTCATGGATCACTACGAGCGCGGGATGTACAACCACATCCTGGCCTCCGTGGCGGAGCACGACCCGGGCAACACCTACCACGTGCCCCTCAATCCCGGGGCCCGCAAGGAGTTCGGCAACGAGCTGATGGATGGCTTCACCTGCTGCAATGGCACCGCCCTGGAGAGCCACACCAAGCTGCAGGACACGATCTACTTCCGCAGCCAGGACAACCAGGCCCTGTTCGTGAACCTGTTCGTGCCCTCCACCCTCACGTGGAAGGAGCGCAACGTGGTGGTGACCCAGCAGACCTCGTTCCCCTACCGCGATACGACGCGCCTGAACATTCAGGGAAGCGGAACCTTCGCCTTGAAGGTCCGGGTGCCCAGCTGGGCGACGAAGGGCTTCTTCGTGACCCTCAACGGCAAGCCCCAGAAGGTTCAGGCCGTGCCCGGGACCTATGCCACGGTGAAGCGCACCTGGAAGCACGGGGACGCCGTGGAGCTGCGGATGCCCTTCGCCTTCCACCTGGAGCCGGTGATGGACCAGCCCAACATCGCCAGCCTCTGCTACGGCCCGGTGGTGCTTGCCGCCCAGGAGCCGGAAGCCCGCACGGATTGGCGGAAGGTGACCCTCGATGCCGCGGATCTAGGGAAGACCATCCAGGGCGACCCCAAGACCCTGCGGTTCACCCTCGACGGCGTCGCATTCCGGCCCTTCTACGAGACCTACGACCGCCACTCGGTGTACCTCGACGTCACGCTGAAGTGATCCCTCGATTCCAGGCCGTTGGAGCACGTCCGGACGGTGCCCTTTGAACTGAAACCTCCCGCAACCCTGAAGGGTGCGGGAGGTTTTGTATCGGTTGAGCGAAGCCGCTCCGCGGCGGGGGACGAGCGTCCCGGCAGCGTGAGGGTCATGGGATCTAGCGGATCGGCGTGAAAGCAGGCTCCTTGGTTCGTGGCGGTGAATGCGCACCGTCGTCCACGACCAAGGAGGTACTGCATGAAGGCAGTCAGTCCATCTCTGTCCGGGCTGGAGGCGGATCTGCGGACGGCGGATTGGGTCACGGGAACGATCAAGCAACACCTGGCGTCGATCCGGCGGTTCGAGGAGTTCCTCTGGTGATGCGGAGGCCTTCCGCGTCCTTCCCGGACGCCGGCTGGGAGCAGGTGAAGGACCTGTTGGGCGAGAACATCCCCGGTACCTTCATCCGGGACCGCTGGAGGCCCTACGAAAAGCTGGTCAAAGCCACATCCGGCGGGACTTCCAGTCGATGGTCGAGAGCACGGGCGAGACCGGGACGAGATGGACCGCCATGCGCTGATCCGGTAGATGAAGCCCATCCAGGCTGAGATCCGAAGGGACCTCGAGATCCTGAGCGAAGACCCTCGAATCACCCGCAAAGCCCGAGGTACTGCCAGGGATCTGCTGTGCCAGTTGGGCAGCCTGTGGGCCTACGTATACAGGGAGGGTGTTTCGCCGACCAACAACGCGGCCGAGTTGGCGGTCCGCAAGGCGGTTCTATGGCGGAAGGTGAGCCTGGGTGTCGAGAGCGAGAGCGGCCCACGGTTCGTCGAGCGCATGCTGACTCTGGCCGGAACAGCGAGGCGACGGCGCATTGACCTGATGGAGTGGCTGACCCAGGCAGTGCAAGCCAATCTACAAGGCCAGCCCGCCCCTGCATTTCTGGCTTGATGCCAGAGTTGCACTGTCGACCCCACTGACAGGGTCGGGGTGTTGAACGGCTACAAAAATAGTCCTTGGCGGGCTGTCTCATAAATGGTATGTTGGCCGCAAATCACCCAAAGCAGTCAAATAACCCGGGCTGCAAACTTACATCGGAGGCACCATGCGTAAGCTTTTCCTTAAGAAGGAAACGTTACTGACTGTTTCACAGAGAGAAATGGTTGTTGGTGGCGTCAAAACGCAAGATTGTCTCGATACTGCTTGGTGTCCTAGATCTGATATTCCAAGCTGCGAGTGTTTAACCATGGCTGATGAAAATACATGTGAAACACAAGGGCAAAATTGTGGACAATTTACATACACTCCGGGATGCTGGACAGTTGGACCCAATGTTTGTATGGCGTAACAACATTTATAAACAAATTTTTACAAATCTCCCGGTCGCGCCGGGAGATTGTTTATAATATGCATAATATTGTCATAATTGTCTCGTGACTTTGTTGATTGTCTCGTTGACTCGCCTCCGTGGTAGCGCGAGGACAAAAACACTCCATAAATGTGGGTTTTTAGGTGTGTGTTGAATTTGTTCATCCATTTAAATTCGGGACAGCTCAATCTCGTCCGCCATCCGGCATTGCTGAGAGGGCGCCCATAAATTCGTCCAATCCTCAGGCCTGGTATCGATTCACCCCCTCGCGCAGGAAATTCGCAGCGCATGAATAGTTGCGTTGT
>CAYQAS010000043.1:0-31738 GCA_964415525.1 uncultured Solibacteraceae bacterium | reverse complement strand
CCACGCGGGGGCCACGCGCGTTGGGGTACCGGAGGGTGTACTGGGTCATGGGCTGCCAGGGGTCGGAGCAAATGGACTGTTAGTCGACGCGTTAGACTACACCGGCAGTCGCCTTGGAGCACTCGGCCACCTGGGCGCAATCCACGGTCGCGCCAATGTCCTCGCCGCAGTGGCAGGTGAATACACCGATACGGGACATCAGATTCTCCTGCTCACGCGTTCACGGTCTCGAAGGCCACGGGCACCAGGTGCCGCTGCAGCCCAAGGGCACGAGGATGGAGCCCCAGGGCGAGGCCGATCAGCTGGGTGATGAAGAGGACCGGCAGCTTGTGCTGGGCGCCCAGGTAGTCGTTGATCTCGCTTCGGCGCAGGTCGAGGTTGCTGTGGCACATGGGGCACGCCACCACGATCAGTTCTGCCTCGCGCTTCACCGCGTCCGCCAGGATCTTGCCGCTGAGCTTGGCCACCAGTTCCGTGCGGCTGACGGAGAACGCCGCGCCGCAGCACTCGGTCTTGAAGGCCCACTTCACAGGGGTCGCACCCACCAGCTCCGCGAGGCGATCCATGCTCTGGGGATCCTCGGGACGGTCGAAGTGGTTGGCCCGGGGGGGACGGACGAGCAGGCATCCGTAGTAGCTCGCCACGCGGCGCTTGAAGGGCTGCGTGACCTTGGCCTGGATGCGGTCCTTCACGCGGTCGAGCACTTCCAGCACGTGGACGACTTCCACCCTGCCGGAGTAGGGCAGCTCGATGATCTTGCGGATCTCCTCCGTCTTCGCGGGATCCGCCGCCAGGGCCTGTTTCGTGGAAAGTAGACGCGCATAACAGGCGGCGCAGGGCGCCAGGACTTCCGTCAGCCCCTGGGCCTCCGCCTGGGCCAAGATCTTGGCGGGCAAGGCCAGGGCGAGGTTGTGGTCGACCACGTGGGCGCTGGAGGCGCCGCAGCAGTTCCAGTCCTTGATCTCCACCAGCTCGATGTCCAGGGCCGCGCAGAGCGCCTCCACGGACTCACCGAACTCCCGGGAGGAGCCCTCGAGTGAACAGCCGGGGTAATATCCGATCCGCATGTCCTACTCCCCGCCCAGGGCGCGCTTGAAGAGGCGGCGCATCCCCGCCCTGTCCTTGATGAGGTGGGGCAGCAGCCCCAGCTTCCCCTTGGCATACATTCGCGGCGCCAAGGCCACGTCCTTCATGAACTGCCGCGTCCGGAGCTTGTAGCCCGCGACGAGGCCGATCTCGTAGAGGCGGCCGGTGTGCTCAATGGACTGGAGGAAGGAACGGTGGAAGGCCAAGATGTTGCGGCTGCGGGGATGGGCTACACCGAGCGCCACGGCCTGCTGGCGGACGAAATCCATCACCTTGGGCAGGTCGACTTCCTGTGGGCAGCGGGTGACGCACGTCTCGCAGCCGAGGCAGAGCCAGATGCCTTCGCTGGTCAGCACCCGCTGATCCAGACGCGATTGCCCCATCTGGAGCAGACGCAGCACTTGGCAGGGCGAGACATCCATCTCCTCCGCCACCGGGCATCCACCCGCGCATTTGCCGCACTGGTAGCAGTGGGAGAGACGAATGCCCGTATGGGCCTCGAGCTGGTCTTTGAGCGAATTCGAGTCCATGGCGCTGCTCCGGGTGCGGCGGTCTCCCACCGGGTCACACTCACGCCCTCCGCGGACACTTACGCGTCCAATCGGAGAAGCAGCCGATCACGCCCCATGGCAGTGTTTCAGGCTGCGCCCTCATTGTCAGCGGGCCTTACCCCGCAGTGGATCACAATCCAGGAAAACAACGTTCACCGCCGTCACGGATCTGCAAACGCCTGTGCCCAAACGTCCTTGAGTGAGGTCGAATGTCCTATATCGACGCATCACACCGAACTGGAAGGGGCACGGTGCACTCCTCTGGTTTACGGAACCGATGAACAATAAACACCATCCCCTCAGGACAATGCGTCCGAAGGGGCTGCGCGAACCCGATCAGATCCTCAGTCCGGGGCGCTCTAAGCTGGACTGAAGCGCATCGCTTTCCTCGAACTTACCCTCGCCTCAGAAGGTGATGACCAAGCTTGTGGTGGTAACGGTGTCGAGTTTCTTAGCCTTCACGATCATCTTTCCGAGCACCGATGTCGTGTCCTCCGGCAAACGCACATCCACGGAGATGAGGTTCGGCTTGTTCCGGTAATTGAGGTCCAGCCCCACCTTGAGCGCCATGCGCTTGGTCATGGCCACGGTGAGGCCCTGCTTGAGCACGCCTACCCAATCGGAGGTGTCCCGCAGGTTCTCCATGGCCGCCAGATCCGCGGTGTAGTCCACGGTTCCGTTGAACCGATGCTTCAAGGCGGACGTGAAATTGAATGTGCCAAACGTGTGCTGGAAGTCCACCGGTGCCACCAGGGGATCCTCCCGCGTGGCACCGAAGCCGGCATCCGTGCGCCACTTCGTGCGATCGGAATCCAGCCAGATCCGACCCACACCCGCGGTCGCGACGGTGCGGTTTTCGAGTCCCGCCGGGCGGTTTCGTTCCCAACCGGTGGCCCCGTACCAGTACCAGCGGTCCTTGTCCTTGAGGCGGTGATCGTAGCGTCCCGAGAAGAAGTACGCTGCCGCCGTCAGGGTGGTCGTACGCTTTTCCTCGACCCGCGCCTCTTCCATCGTCTGGGCAAACGCATAGCGCTGGACGAGCGTGGATTCCGAACGGATCGCGCCCACCTTCAGCGTCAATGTCGATAGGTCCCATTTGCGCGTGAAGTCATTGCCGAAGCCGAAGGTCTGTCCGATGGCGTTGCCGGAGGTCGCCACGTATGACAGGGTCGCCACGTCCGTCCAGGGCCGCGGCGCGGGGTTCTGGGCAAGCAGCAGCGACGGGAAAAGCAAGGGCAGCAACCGCTTCATGACGACTCCACAAAAGCAAAGGGCCCGGCGGACCGGGCCCTTCCGCTTCACCAGGATGCCATCAGACCTTGCGAATGATCACGCAGGCATTGGTGCCACCGAAGCCAAAGTTGTTGTTCAGCGCGTACTCCGCATCGAAGCTGCCCACAGCGTTCGGGGTCACATCCAGGTCGCAGTCGGGATCCTGGTTGATCACATTGATGGTGGGCGGGATCTTGCCGGAAGCGAGGGCCAGCGACGTGATGATGGTCTCGATGCCGCCGGCTGCGCCCAGGAGGTGGCCGTGCATGGACTTGGTGGAGCTCACCTTGACGTGCTTGGCGTGGTCCCCGAAGACCTTCTTGATGGCCAGGGTCTCGATGCGGTCACCCGCAGGGGTGGACGTGCCATGGGCGTTCACGTAGCCGATCTGCTCGGGCGCGATGCCCGCGTCCTTGATGGCCGCCTTCATCACGCGCATCGGGCCGTCGCCGTCCTCGCTGGGGCTGGTCATGTGGTAGGCGTCACCGCTCATGCCGTAGCCGACGAGTTCGCCGTAGATCTTGGCACCACGTGCCTGCGCCATCTCGAACTCCTCGAGGACGACGATGCCGGCACCCTCGCCCATCACAAACCCGTCGCGGTGCTTGTCGAAGGGGCGGCTGGCGGTGGTGGGGTCATCGTTGCGGGTGGACAAGGCGCGCATGGACGCGAAGCCGCCCACGCCGAGCTGGGTGATGCAGGAATCCGAACCGCCCGCGATCATGCGATCGGCGTAGCCGTGCTGGATCAGGCGGGCCGCATCGCCGATGGCGTGGGCCGCGGTGGCACAAGCGGTGGCGACGGCGCTGTTCGGGCCCTGCAGGCCGTACTTGATGCTGATGTTGCCGCCGGCCAGGTTGATGATCAGGCTCGGGATGAAGAAGGGGCTGATGCGGCGCGCGCCACGGAAGCCATTGGCCTCATCCCAGATGGTGGTCAGTCCGCCGATGCCGCTGCCGATATAGGTACCGAAGCGCTCGCGCTCCTCCTTGGGCAGTTCAGCGGCGTTCTCGAACCCCGCATCCTTCATCGCCTCAGCCGCCGCAGCGACGGCGTACTGGATGAAGAGGTCCATCTTCTTCTGTTCCTTCTTGTCGATGAACAGATCCGGATTGAAGTCCTTGATCTGGCCAGCGATCTTGCAGGAGAACTCGGTGGGATCGAAGCGATCGATCAGGCCGATCCCGCTACGCCCTTCCATCAGGGCAGTCCAGGTGTCCTGCACATTGTTCGCCAGGGGGTTCAAGGTCCCCATTCCTACGATTGCCACGCGGCGGCGCTGAATGGTCGTCATGTATCCACCTCAAGAGGGAAGGCCGGAGCGGTCAGGTTGCCACAGCATTGTGACGCGAGCGGCACCGTGGGGTCACGATCCCGAGTCAGTGCCCCTGGCCCTGCCGGAGTGAAATGAAAAGGTGCCGCGAGCGATGCTGCTCTGCGGCACCTGGTCGGTCACACGCTCGGATCAGGCCTTGCCGTTCTTCTCGATGTACTCGATGGCGTTGCCAACGGTCTTGATCTTCTCCTGCTCGGCCTCGGGGATCTCGATCCCGAAGGCTTCTTCGATCGCCATGATGATTTCCACCTGATCCAGGCTGTCGGCGCCGAGGTCGTCGACGAAGTGACTGGTCTCAGTGATGGAATCCTCAGGCTTCGCCAGCTGCTCAGCAATGATGGCGATGACCTTCTTCTTGATTTCAGCCATGTGTTCACTCCTCGAAAACCTGACGAGGCTATCACGGGGTATGGGGGCTGCCAAGGGAATAGAATCAGGCATGCCGAGGCCTCGTACGCACGATGAACCGACTGGTGGATGGCCCCTTGGATGGGCCTCCGCACTGCGGGATTTCCACACTCATCTCTCGGTGGAGCGGGGACTTTCGCCCCACTCCGTCGCAGCCTATCTCAGCGATATGCGCCAATTTGCGGCCTGGGCGGCGACAAATGGCGTGGTGCTGGCCGGGCTTAACAGGGATCAGGTGACCGAGTTCATACGCAGCCAACAGGGAGAGGGAAAGACCGCCCGCAGCATCGCCCGCCTCTCCAGCGCCATCCGACAGTTCCTGTCCTTCGGACGCCTGGAAGGCAATACTGCTGCGGGGCCTGAAGTGGTGATCCACGCGACCCATGCTCCCCGGCGTCTGCCCCGAACACTGAGCGAAGGCCAGGTGGAGGCCCTCCTCGCCGCCCCAGACCTCGGCACCCCAAAAGGCGTGCGAGACCGCGCCTGGATCGAACTGCTTTACGCCTCTGGATTGCGGGTATCCGAACTCTCGGAGCTGCCGGCACTGTCGGTCTTCCTGGACGAAGGCTTCCTCAAGGTGATGGGCAAGGGGCGCAAGGAGCGCCTGATCCCGTTCGGAGAGGGCGCCGAGCACTGGATGCGCCAGTGGCTGGCCCTCCGCTCCAGCTTCCGCCCCACCACCGGTGCCATTTTCGTCGGGCGCGGCGGCGAGCCCCTCAGCCGTCAGCAGTTCTGGCGGCTCCTGAAGGCCTACGCCCTCAAGGCGGGTGTCCCTCCAACCGCCGTGAGCCCGCATGTGATGCGCCACGCCTTCGCCACCCATCTCCTGGATCATGGAGCCGACCTGCGAGCCGTACAGAGCATGCTCGGCCACGCCGACATCAGCACGACCCAGATCTATACGCACGTCCATAGGGCGAGGCTCCAGGCCCTCTACGACCGCATGCATCCCCGGGCCGGCATCGCACCCTGAACGAAGGTTCACCGACCCGCATCTCAGTGGAGTCGGCCCCTCCGATTCAGGGGTCTCTGAGGAGTGATGCGATGTCGAATTATCCGGAATACATGGTCGCCCCCATGCGCGAGGAACTGGTGCAGGCGGGCTTCAAACAGCTGCTCGCCCCCGAGGAGGTCGACGCGGCGCTGAGGGCCCCTGGAACCGCGCTGTTGGTGGTGAACTCTGTCTGCGGGTGTGCAGCCGCTGGGGCTCGCCCCGGCGTGGTGCGCGCCTTGGAGCGGGGGCTCAAGGTGGACCAGTCCTTCACGGTCTTCGCAGGCATGGAGAAGGAAGCCACGGCCCGGGCTCGCGAATACTTCGAAGGTGCGACCCCCACCAGCCCCCAGGCGGCCCTCTTCAAGGACGGCCAGCTCGTGGCCCTGCTGCAGCGCCCCACCTTCCAGGACCACGGTCCCGAAGAGATTGCCGACGCCCTGCTGGAAGCTGCCAAGGGCCTGGCCTAATCTGCCTCCTCATGCCAAAGGGAGGGGCGCCCCAAGGCGCCCCTTCCTTTTTGGTACTGTTCGAACCCTAGAGCCGGTCCAGCCGGATCTCGATGCGGGGATTCTTGGAGGGAGCTTCAGGCTCACGCTCACGTTCCCGTTCACGATCCCGCTCGCGGTGGCGATGCGCCGGCTCAGGCTTGGGCTCGGAGCGGACCTCAGAACGAGCTTCGGATCGAGCCTCCGACCGGGATTCCGATCGCGACGCGGGCCGGTGCCTGGGTTCCTCCTTCACGGGTTCTGGCTTCGGCGCGGGTGTCGGGGCCACCTTGGCGCCCCAGGCCTGGGCCACCTGCCGCACGCGATCCACGAGGCGCTGGGGCTCCAGCACCGTGATGCCATCCCCGAACTGCATAACCCAGCGGGCGATGGCGCGCAGATCCGTGGCGGTGAAGCTCACGGAAGCCTTGCCATCCTCCCCTTCCTCCAGCTTGAAATCGGGGAAGGCTGCCGGTGCCTGACGCACCGCAAAGACCCACTGCTTCTGGAGCTGGGCCTTAACGGGAATCGGCTCGCCACCTCGCCAGCCACCGATCTGATTGGCAGGGGTGCCTTCGGCGAAGGGACCCTGGGCCGCGCGACCGGGTCCATCCACGAGGTTGACCTCCGCCAGGGCATCCACGCGGTGGTGACGCTCAGCGTTATAGCGGCGATCCCATCCCCAGATAAACCAGGCCTGGGTGAAGACGTCGAAGATCAGCTGACGGGCTTCAAACGTGCGAGGCGGGTTGGTCTCAGCATCGAGGAAAATCAGCTCAATGGCGCGGCCCTGACGGATTGCGCTGAGCACCGTCGCGACATGACCATCGATCTCGGAGGCGGAGGGCGCAGGCGCGGCCACAGGGGCGGCGGCCTTCACCTGGACGGGAGTGGGTGCCTCCACTATCGGTACAGCGGCCTTCGGCTTGCGTCCACGCGTCTTGACGGGCTCCACAGGAGCCGGAATCGGCTCGGGCACGATGGCGACAGGTTCCTGGGCTTCCACCTTTTTCGCCTTGGCCCGGGAGGGACGCGCGGGCTTAACCTCCGCCTTCGCGGCCTGCACCTTCTCGGGTTTCACCTCGGCGCTGAGCTTCGCGGGGGCATCGGCTTTCTTTGCGACTTTCCTGGGCGACATGTAGGGGTCTCCTCCAGCCCCTCATCTTGGCCGCAAGCCTTCGTCGGCGTCCACTCCAGGCCATCGCGGGGTCCAGGAGAAGTGCGCGTCGTTTCTGGTTTGTCATGTTCAGCCACACCACGCTTGGGGCGAGAACGCATGCCTTTGGCAAGGGGGTACCCAGCATTTCTCCGTGCGGGCCCACCGCCTGTTCCGTTTCTTGGTGGGCACTTTTGGCTTCAGGCGTCCGCTGCGCACACAAGAGAAAGCCTCAGAGGCTCGCAGGGATCGTTTCGGGCCTCACGCTGCAATACCTCCTTCAGCGAGGAAAAACCAAGCTGCGGCTGCTCGTGGCTGTGCTTCCTGGCTTAGGTGCGGCTGGCCCCCGGCTGGGCCTTTACCCTGGGCCAACCCTCCCGTTCTCCAACGTGGTGGCCCCCAGGCCTGATCTCAGTTGCTCGTGAACCAGAACCAGACGCCGAGGTATTTGCCGTCGAAACCCTGAGGCAAAGGTGGCATCGGGCTCGACCGGCGCACGGCCTGTTCGGCGCTTTCGTTGAACGGCGCACTGGGGCTCGGCGTATCCCGCCGGATGCTCTCAAGGCTGCCGTCGGGCCGGATGCGGAAATAGATAAGGACACGACCTTGCACGCCGGTGGGGCGGAACCAGTTGGCCGCAATGCGGTTCTGGACCTGCTGCAGGTACCAGGTGTAGGGGAAATTGCCGTCCAGCTCGCCGATCATGCCGACGCCGCCGCTCGCGCCGCCGCTGGGCATCCCCAGCACACCAGTGCCCTGCCCAACGCCCCCGCCACCGCCACTGCCCGCGGCGCCCTTCGGGGCATTGGGGTTCACGTCCTTGCCTTTGCTGGCTTCCCGGGCCTGACCCGTGGAGGCCGGATCGGGACTCGTCCCCTTCACGGGCGTCCGCTTCCCGGCGGCACTGAGGCCCTCCGGGCTCGGCAGACCTTTCACAGCATCCTGACTCTTGGGAGCCACCTCCTCCACGCGCCGCACCCGCTCGCCGGTTTCTCCTGCCTCCTGAGCACCCGATCCCCCCGAGGTTCCTCCAGCCGCCGGCAGGGTCACCCAGGTCACCTTGCGGTCTTCCTCCACTGCGGGCTTGACCCGCGAACCCAAGAGGATCGCTGCGCCCACCAGGACATGGATGCCCACGCTCAGACCAATGCCCATCGGCCAGCGCATGACATCCAGGCGCGAACGCGCCTGGAGCAGACCCGCCAACTCGCGGCTCATCGCGCCTCGCCGGGCACCGGGACCGCTGTCGTCACGAACCCCACCTGGGTGAAGCCGGCCTCACGGATGAGATCCACCACGGTGATGACCCGCCCATAGGGGAGGTTGTGGTCGGCCTGGACGAGCACTGGACGTTTCCGCGCAGTGGCCGCCCGCTGACGCAGGAGCTTCTTCAGAGCCTCCTCTTGCACGGGCTGCTTCTCGAAGCTGATGCGGCCATCCCGAGACATGGTCACCACCAGGGCCTCGCTCTCCAGGCTCCGCCCGGTCTTGCTCTCGGGCAGGTTCACGTCCAACCCCGTCGTCAGCATGGGTGCCGCCACCATGAATATGATGAGCAGCACCAACATCACGTCGATGAGCGGCGTCATGTTGATGTCGGCCATCTGCCCGTGCTTGGACCCCGGTGTGAACGCCATTCCCGCTCCTTGCCCGTCCAGTCTACAACGGGTGCGCCTCGTGCACCGCTGGTGGCGCCGTCAGTTCCCGGGAGCGCATCCGAGGTCCCCTTGGCTTACGTAGACGAACCAGCCACCGGAGGCAGTCCAGCGGGCTCAAACGGGAGCACCGACGTGCTCAGCCCCCAAGACATAGGATCACCTCCATACGCGATCCTTTTTCCAAGCCATGGCCGACCACAAATCACACAAGTCAATACAAAACAATACTTGATGCGACTAAATCAAAATCCGTTAAAGGTTTTCGCGTCGCTGACCGATCTAACGAAAGTCTAGGTCTAGATCCCGTTGCGATACACCCATCGCTACGTCCGTCTGCCTGGGTCGCCAGATTCCCACGGAGGGGAACATGTCTATCGTGACAGGGATGTCGACTACCCAGATCCAGGCTCTGTCGACGACGCAGATCAGGTCGTTGCGCACTGGCGATTTCCAGGCCATGTCCACGGCTCAGATCGCTGCGCTGACAACGGAGCAGATTCAGGCCGTGGACTCGGTAGATATCAGCGTCCTGTCGACCACCCAGGTCCAGGCCCTGACTACCGAGCAGATCCAGGCGCTGACGTACAGCCCTAGCAATGCCCAGTTGCTTGCCTTCTCGGTGGCGACCTTCAAGGCGCTGACGACCGCGCAAGTTTCGGCACTGACCACGGACCAGGTGAGCAATCTGTCCACCACATCCGTGAATGCCTTGACGACCAATCAGGCTCAAGCTCTGACGACGGATCAGATCGTTGCACTGACGGGCATCCAGACGCGGGTTCTCACCACCGCCCAGGCGGCCGCGCTCAGCACCGACCAGGTAAGCGCCATGGAAACCCAGGACTTGGTTTCCATGACGACCCAGGCCCTTGCGGCCTTCACCACAAGCGCGGTCGGCGCGCTCACGACCGCCCAGGTGACTGCCCTGGATCCGACCCAGCTGAGGTCATTTACCACATCCCAGTTACGCGCCTTTGGCACCGATCTCATCGCGGCCTTGACCCCCACCCAGATATCAGGGCTCTCCACGAACCAGATCCAGGCCCTTTCGACGCAGCAGATCGCAGCACTCTCGACCCAGGGCGTCAACGTTCTGACCACCGCCCAGATCTCCAAACTGATCACCTCCCAGGTCCAGGCCCTCACCACCGAGCAGATCACTCAACTCAACACCACCGCGCTCAGTTCCACCCAGACCCAGGCGCTCACAACCGAGCAGGTCGCCGGACTGACCACCGCCCAGGCACACGACCTGACTGGAGCCCAAGTTGCCGCCCTGGGCTCCGCTCAGATCGCCGCGATGGAAACAGAGGATCTCGCGGTTCTCAGCACCTGGGCATTGGCAGCCATCAACACCACCGCCCTTCAGGCCCTGACAACGGATGGCATCGCGGCGCTGACGACGACCCAGGTCAAAGCCCTCACCCTGAACCAAGTCGGTGCCCTCAACACAAGCCAAGTGGCCGCCCTGGAAACGGGTGACATCGCCATCTTCAGCAGCTCCCAGATTGCCAGGCTCTCCACAACGCAGGTCCAGGCCCTCACCACAGACCAGATTGGAAGCCTTGCCACCAGCGCCCTGGGCACCGCGCAGGTTCGCGCGCTCAGCACCGACCAGATTGTCGCATTGAGCACCACGCAAGTGCGTGCCTTCACCTCGGCCCAGGCGGGCGCCCTGACGACCACCCAGGCAGCCGCCCTGGAGACCCAGGATCTCGCGTCCCTCACGACAGCCGCGCTGGGTGCCCTGAGCACTTCGGTTATCACCGCTTTATCCACGGATCAGATCGCCTCGCTGGGAACGACCCAGGCGCAATCCCTCAGCCTCACACAGATCGGAGCGCTCGGAACCGCCCAGATCGCGGCCATGACCACGGATGCCCTGTCGGCGTTCTATACGTCTCAGGTGGCCAAACTCTCCACGGCCCAGGTTCAAGCGCTGACCACCGACCAGATCGTTGCCCTTACGACCACGCAGGCACGGGCGATCACCTCAGCCCAGGCCCAGGCCCTGAACACCGATCAACTCTCGGCCATGCAATCCCAGGATCTTGCCGCCCTGAGCTCCGCGGCGATCCGTGCATTGAGTACCAGCGGAATTGCGGCGCTCAATACCGACGGTCTTGCAGGTCTCGGAACAGCCTTGATGCAGGCGTTGACGACGACACAGTTGGGGGCTTTGACCACTGAGCAGGTCACCGCCCTGACCACGACCAACATCGCCGCCCTCACCACCGCCCAGGTGGCTGCCCTCGACACGGACCTTGTCCAGGCCCTGACCACCGACCAAATCAGCAAGCTGTCCACCCGGGCACTGACAACCACGCAAGTCCAAGCCCTCACCACCGATCAGATCGTCGCCTTGACGACCACCCAATTCGGCGCACTGACCACCGCCCAGGCCGGAGCGCTCCTCACCGACCAAGTCGCTGCCATGCAGGTGGAGGACTTCGCAGTCCTGAGCACCAGCGCCATCCGCTCCTTGAGCACCAACGCCGTCGGTGCCCTTACAACGGGCGAGATCGAGGCCCTCTCCACGGCGCAACTGCGTGCGATGACCACCGCCCAGATTGCGGCGTTGGGCACCGATCAGATTGTGGCCCTGGATACGGAGCAGGCCAGCACCCTTTCGATGTCCCAGGCCGCCGCCCTCACATCGGCCCAGGTCGCCGCCATGGAAACGCGCGACCTTGCGGTGCTTACCTCTTTCTCCATCGCCTCACTCAGCACCGATGCGATCGCAGCCATGACGACGGAGGGCATCGCCGCCCTGGACGCCGCACGCGTCAGAGCCCTCACCACAGCACAGATCACGGCGCTCACCACCGAACAGGTGGCCGCCATCACGACGGGCACCCTTTCCAATCTGACGGATGCCCAGATCGCCAAGCTTTCCACCAGTCAGGTCCAGGCCCTGACCACCAGTCAAATCGCCCAGTTCAGCACCTCCAAGCTGAGCACGAGCCAGATCCAGGCCCTGACCACCGATCAGATCGTCGCCCTCGGCACCACTCAAGCGGCCGCCCTAAAGACTGCGCAAGTCGCGGCTCTCACCTCTGAACAGGCTGCCGCCCTGGAAGTGGCCGACCTCGCACAGCTGAGCACAGGAGCGATCGCCGCCCTCAGCACCAGTGCTTTGGCCGCCGTCAGCACCAGCGGCATCGCCCTGCTCGACACCAGCCAGATTCGAGCGTTCACGACCTCTCAAGTGGCGGCTCTCGGAACCGAACAGCTCGCCGCCATGACCACCATGGGCGTCGCGGCCCTGTCCACGACACAGGTCTCCAAACTCTCCACGAGCCAGATCCAGGCACTCACTACCGATCAGATGGCCCGGTTGAGCACCGCTGCCCTGACCACCAGTCAGGTCCAGGCCCTGACGACGGATCAGATCATTGCCCTGGGCACCTCCCAGACTCGCGGGTTCAATTCCACCCAGGCTTCCGCCCTGACCTCTGATCAACTGGCCGCCATGGAGACGCAGGATGTCGCGGCCCTTTCCACCGCCGCCACCACTGCCCTCACAACGACCGCCCTTGCGGCCATGAGCACCGGTGGCATCGCCGCCCTGGGCACCGCCCAGATCCGCGCCATGACGACCTCCCAGGTCGCCGCCCTGACCAGTGACCAGATCGCGGCCCTAGGCACCGCCCAGGCTCAGACGCTGACCGCGGCCCAGGCAGCCGTCCTCGGCACCTCCCAGGCGGCAGCCTTCGAAACCCAGGATCTGGCGGCCCTGACCACGGCGGCCATCGCCGCCCTGTCCACCACCACCCTCAATGCCCTCACGACGGATGCCCTCGGCGCCCTCGGATCGGCCCAAGTGCGCGCCCTCACCACCGGCCAGATCGAATCCCTCAGCACGGATCTCCTGGCCTCTCTCGCCACGGGCACCATCAGCTACCTCAGCGCCGCCCAGATCGGCAAGCTGTCCACGACCCAGATCCAGGCGTTCACCACCAATCAGGTTGCAAACCTGAGCACGACATCCCTGAGCACCGCCCAGGTGGCGGCCCTGACCACCGACCAGATCGTGGCACTGGGCACGACCCAGGCCCGCGCCCTGACGACCGCACAGGCGGCCGCCCTCGGGTCCGCCCAAATGGCGGCCATGGAGACCCAGGACTTCGCCGCCATGGAGACTCAGGACCTCGCGGCCCTGACCACCTCCGCGCTGGGCGCCGTCTCCACGGAGGGCATCGGAGCCCTCAACACCAGCCAGTTCCGCGCCCTGACGACCTCCCAGATCGCCGCCCTAGGCACGGATCAGATCGTCGCCTTGACGACTGCGGGTACGGCAGCACTGAGTGCCTCTCAGGCTGCGGCCCTTAACACAGCCCAGGCCGCTGCCCTTGAGACGCAGGATTTGGCTGCGATGAGCACCGCTGCCGTTGCAGCCCTCAGCACCGCTGCCCTGAACGCCCTGACCACAGATGGGCTTGGAGCGCTTGGTTCGGCCCAAATCCGGTCCTTGACCACAGCCCAGGTCAGCGCCCTTAGCACATCCCAGGTCGCTGCGCTCACGACCCAAGGGGTCGCCGCCCTCACGACAACCCAGATTTCGAAGCTCGGCACGGATCAGATCGCCGCCTTCACATCGGACCAGATCTCAAGCCTGACCACGACGGGGCTGACCACAGCCCAGGTCGCCGCCCTGACGACAGACCAGATCGCCGCCCTCAGCACCACTCAGGCGAGTCGGCTCACCGCTGCCCAGGCCGGCGCCCTTGGTTCCAACCAGGTGGCCGCACTGGAAACGGCGGATGTCGCGCAGTTGGTCACCTCTGCCGTGGCCGCTCTGAACACCACCGCCATCGCCTCGATGACCACGGAAGGCATCGGTGCCCTCGGAACGGCTCAGGCACGAGCCCTCTCCTCTGCCCAGCTCACGGCACTCACGACCGATCAGGTCGCGGCCCTGACCACCCAGAGCATCCAGGCACTGATCTCCAGCCAAATCTCCAAGCTCGAAACGGATCAGATCCAAGCCCTGACGACCTCTCAAATCAGTCGCCTGACCACCTCCGCCCTTACCACGAGTCAGGTCCAGGCCCTGAATACGGATCAGATCGTCGCGTTGACCACCACCCAGGCGCGTGGCCTGACCACGGCCCAATCGGCCGCGCTCAGCTCGGATCAGATCGCCGCCATGGAAGCCCAGGACCTGGTTTCCTTCACCACCAACGCCCTGGCCGCCCTCACGACCTCCGCCGTCGCCGCCATGAGCACCGCAAGTGTGGCGGATCTCAGCACCTCGCAAACGCGGGCGTTGACCACCTCCCAGATGGCAGCGCTGAATACGGACCAGATCGTGGCCCTGGATACCGATCAGGCCCGCAGCCTCGCCGCCTCACAAGTCGCAGCCCTGGGCAGCACGCAGGCTGCCGCACTCGAAACCCAGGATCTTGCCGCTCTGACTTCTACTGCAATCGCCGCCTTCAACACGACCGCCCTGAATGCCCTGACAACCGAGGGTATGGGCGCTCTGGGCTCCGCTCAGATCCAAGCCCTCACCACCACGCAGGTCGGCGCCCTGAACACATCCCAGATCGCCGCCCTGACGCCAACGGGGGTCGCCGCCCTCACCACGGCCCAGATTGGCAAGCTGAGCACCAGTCAGATTGCCGCCTTCACGTCGGACCAGATCGCCAGCCTGACGACAACCGGACTGACCACCACCCAGATGGTCGCTCTGACGACGGAACAGATCGCCGCCTTCAGCACCACTCAGGCGAGTCGGCTCACCGCCCTCCAAGCCGGCGCCCTGGGCTCCGATCAAGTGGCCGCCCTGGAAACCAGTGACCTGGCCCAGCTGAGCACCTCTGCCATCGGTGCCCTCAACACCACCGCCCTCGGATCCCTGACCACGGAAGGCATCGCCGCACTGGGCACGGCCCAAGCCCGGGCCCTCTCTTCCGCCCAACTCACCGCACTCACCACCGATCAAGTGGCGGCCTTCACCACGCAGACAATTGCCGCCCTGGCCACAACCCAGATCAACAAGCTTTCCACCAGTCAGGTCCAGGCGCTGACGACGACCCAGATCTCCAGACTGGCGACTTCGGCCCTCAACACGAGCCAGATCCAGGCCCTGAACACGGATCAGATCGTCGCCTTGACCACCACCCAGGCGCGTGGCCTGACCACGGCTCAATCCGCCGCGCTCAGTTCGGATCAGATCGCGGCCATGGAAGCCCAGGATCTGGTTTCCTTCACCACCAACGCCCTGGCGGCGCTCACGACCTCCGCCATCGCCGCCCTGAGCACCTCCAGCGTCGCCAACCTCAGCACATACCAGACCCGCGCGCTGACCTCGGCCCAGGTGGCAGCGCTGAATACAGACCAGATCGTCGCCCTTGATACCGATCAGGCCCGGAGTCTCGCGGCTTCACAGGTTGCCGCCCTTGGCAGCAGCCAGGCTGCAGCCATGGAAACCCAGGATCTGGCCGCACTTACCACCACCGCCTTGGCGGCCATGAACACCACCGCCATCAGCAGCCTGTCGACGGATGGCATCGCCGCCCTCGGCACCGACCAGATCAAGGCCCTGACCACCACGCAGGTCACCGCCCTGACGACCGACCAGATTTCCAGCCTGCCGTCGCAAGTCATTCAAGCGATGAGCACGCTGCAGATCTCCAAGCTGTCCACCGGCCAGATCCAGGCGATCGGAACCAGTCAGGTCAGCAGCCTGAACACCGCCGCCCTGACCACCACCCAGATCAAGGCGCTCACCACCGACCAGGTGGCCGCCCTCACCACCTCACAGGCCAGCCTGCTGACCGCCACCCAGGCGTCCGCCCTCGGCACCGATCAGGTAGCAGCCTTCGAGACCCAGGACCTGGTGCGCCTCACCACCTCCGCACTGGCGGCGATGGGCACCTCTGCCGTCAGCGCCCTGACGACGGAAGGGATCGGAGCCCTGACCACCACCCAGGTCAAGGCCCTCACCACCTCTCAAGTCAAGGCCCTCACGACAGACCAGATCGTGGCCCTCGGCGTGGATCAAGTGAAGAACCTCTCCGCCGCCCAGGTGGGTGCATTCGGCACCGACCAGGCCGCCGCTCTGGAAACCCAGGATCTCGCCGCCCTGACCACCACGGCCCTGGCGGGCATGACCACCACCGCCCTCAGCGCCCTCAGCACGGATGGGATCAACGCCCTGGGCACGGCTCAGGTGCGAGCCCTGACCCTGAATCAAATTGGCGCCCTCACCACGGGTCAGATCTCTGCCCTCAGCACCACCAGCGTCAGCAACCTCACCACGACCCAGGTCGCCAAGCTCTCGACGACCCAGATCCAGGCCCTGACGACGGATCAAATCCCCAGCCTGAGCACGACGACCTTCAACACCGTCCAGATCCAGGCGCTCACCAGCGATCAAATCGTCGCCCTGACGACCACACAAGCCAGGGCGCTCACCGTGGCCCAGGCCGGAGCCTTCACGACGACCCAAGCTGTGGCCCTGGAAACCCAGGACCTCGCCCAACTGAGCACCAGCGCAGTGGTGGCCCTCAGCACCACCATTGTGAATGCCCTCACCACCGATGCCATCGCCGCACTGACCTCTACGCAAGTGCGGGCCCTGACCACATCCCAACTGACATCCCTGAGCACCTCCCAGATCGCCGCCGTCACCACAGACGACATCGCGGTGCTCTCCACCACGCAGATCATCAAGCTGCTCACGAGTCAGATCCAGGCCCTCACCACGGAACAGATCGAGGCGTTCTCGGTGTCCCAGACCTTGGCCTTGACCTCGGCCCAGATCGCAGCCCTGACCACCGATCAGATCGCACACCTGAACTTCTGATCGAATCGCTATCCTGGCGCACCTGCACCCTGAATGCAGGTGCGCCGGTCCTTATTCCTGATTTGTCCCCAGGTTCGAATCCGGCCCACCTCACCGCTGCCCTGGCACCCTCTTTGCGCCAAAGGCATGGAGGTGGGCAATTGGTATCCATCCATGAGCAGCATCAAGCGCTTGTCTCGGGCTCGGAAAGGTATCCGAGGCGGGCGAGTGCGAAGATCGTGAGCCCCTGCGCAGGCGATGGTTCAGAACGCTGTTGGTCCTCCTCCGCCGCTCGACGGCGTTTTTGCCCTCCGTGCACATTTGGCCTTGTGCAATCTCAAGGCCCCTGGCGGCGGCGTCGAGAACTTGCCTAGAGCTACCGTTAACACGCCCGACATCCGGCAGGGACTTTGCGAACCCGCTGGAATCCGAGCCCTTTGCGACTCGCCGAACACGGATGCTGCCCCGAAGCACTCCGCCTGACTTGGACCGACCCATGACCCCTGGTTCCGTGATGACACCGACCGCACCTGCCGAAAATCCGCTCCTGACGGCCATCAACCTCCAGCAGCAGGGCCGACTAGAGGAGGCAGAGGCGCTCTTCCGGAGGATCCTCTCGGTCGCGCCCGAGAACGGCACCGCCCTGTATTCCCTGGCCGTGATCCTGCTCCAGACGGGCCGCAGCACCGAGGCACTGGCCTCAGCCCAAGTCGGCACGGCCGCAAACCCTGCCTTTGCCCAGTTGTGGTTCATCCAGGGGGTCGCCCTGCAGGCATTCCATCGACGGGACGAAGCCTTGGCCGCCTTCGACAGGGCCATCGCCCTGGACCCCAAATACACCGAGGCCATGGTGAACAGCGGCGTGCTGCTCCATGACATGCACCGTCAGAAGGATGCCCTCCTCAGGTTTCAACAAGTCCTTGAGGTCGATCCGAGCCACGAGAACGCTCTCGGCAACAGCGGGATCCTGCTAACGGAGTTCAAGCTGGGACCGGAGGCGGTCGCCACTTTCGAGCGGCTGCTTCAGGTCAATCCCGACTATCCCTACGCCCTGGGCCTGCTGCTCTACGAGCGCATGCACCACTGCGACTGGACGGACCTGGAGCCGCTGACCCAGCGGATCACCGAAGGCATTCGGGAAGGCAAGCGCACGTGCAAGACCTTGGCCTACATGGCCCTTTCCGACAGCGCGGAGGACCACTACCGCTGCGCACGGATCTTTGCCGACCGGTTCGCCCCCTCGCCCGCCCATCCCGCGCCCCAGCCGCTTTGGACGGGTCAGCGCTACGGACACGCGCGCAAGCGCATCGCCTATATCTCGCCCGACCTACGGGAGCATCCCGTGGGCCACCTGATGGCCGGTGTGATCGAGACCCACGACAAGACGCGCTTTGAGACCATCGGCATCCACCTGGGCATCGACGACGGGAGCCGACTCCGCGCCCGGTTCATAGCGGCTTTCGACCATTTCATCGACGCCAAGGACCTCTCCGCCCGCCAGATCGCGGAACTGCTGCGGAAGCTGGAAGTGGACATCGCCATCGATCTCGCGGGCTACACCACCGACAGCCGCACCGAGATCTTCAGCCACCGCCCGGCCCCCATCCAGGTCAACTACCTGGGCTACCCCGGCACACTGGGTCTGGACTGCATCGACTACATCCTGGCGGACCGCACGGTCATCCCCGAATCCCACCGTGCCTTCTACACCGAACGGCCCGCTTACCTGGAGCACTGCTACCTTCCCCTGCCCTCCGGGCTGGAGGTGGCCGCGCCGAAGCGGCGCAAGGACTATGGCTTGCCCGAGCGCGGCTTCGTCTTCTGCGCCTTCAGCCACGACTACAAGGTTCACCCGCGCCTCTTCGAAATATGGATGCGGCTTCTGGCGGCGAACCCCGGCAGCGTCCTGTGGCTCGTCTCCCGCAACGAATTGAGCCAGGAGAACCTCCGCAAGGCCGCGGAAGCTCATGGGGTCGAACCGGATCGCCTCGTCTTCGCGGGACGCACGCCCCTGGTGGAGGATCACCTCGCCCGCTACCGGGTGGCGGATCTTTTCCTGGACACGTGGCCGTACAACGCCCACACGACCGCCGCGGACGCCCTGCTGGCGGGCCTGCCAGTGCTTACTTACCAAGGTGAAGCCTTCCCCTCACGGGTGGCGTCGAGTCTGTTGCAGACCCTGGGGCTTCCCGACCTGGTCACCCACTCGCTGGAAGACTATTTCGCGACGGCCCACGACCTCGCCCAGCACCCCCGCAAACTCCAGAAGTTCCGCAAACGGCTCAAGCCCGAAACCCTCCAGGACCACCCCTTTCTCGGCGCCTCCTTCACCCGCGCCCTGGAGCGGACCCTGGACGCCCTGGAGCCTGTACTGCCGTGCCGCGACGAGGCCCACGTCGAGCCGACACCCGCTCAGGATCCGGTGGCCACGGACGATCCCGACCTTGCCCAGGCCTGGGATCTCTTCCGGCAGGCGAACCTGCCCCAGGCGGAGATCCTCGCGCGGCATGTCTCGGAGCGAGGGCTCACCGAGGCTGTCGCTCCGCTGCTGGACGCGATTCGGGAAGGCTATGGCATCCCCCGGGGCTTCGAACTCTCTGAGCACGTTCGCCCAAGCGGTGTAACCGGTCCGCGCTACCTGCTCATCAAGGCCTGGGGCTATGGATTCTGGAGCGAAGGGCATCATCTCGCCATCCAGTTGCTCCTGGCGGAGTTGACCCACCGAACGCCCATCGTGCTCTGGGGCAGCAACTGCCTCTTTCGTGCCGAAGGGGATGTGGACGCCAGTGGCCGGTTCTTCGCGGATCTGCCCGCCGCCCGCATGGAGGACATCCCCGCGGATGCGACCTTCTTCCCACCCAAGTGGCGCCTGGACAACCTCCGGGAGGAGAACCTGAACAAGTGGGATGGCGAAGGTTCCCGCATCACGGCCCAGCAACTCTTCGCGCGGCCTGAAACCGTCGTCGTGAGCGACTTCTACACCACGCTGAGCGCCATCCTGCCCTGGATCGGCACCACGTCCCGGTACCACGGTCGCGGCGAGGATGCGCTCTACGCCGAACTCTTCCGCACGTTCCTGAAGCCCACCGCCACCATTGAGGCCAGGGCAGAGGCCTTCTTTCAGGCACAGATGCAAGGGCGGCCCTGGGTGGGGGTCCACGTCCGCGGCTCGGACAAGGTACTGGAATCCCCACGTCTGGCCCGCACCAACGGAGGCTACTTCGACTTCGTGGACCGCATCGTGGCGCTGAATCCCACCATCGGGATCTTCCTGCTCACGGATGCCTCCCCCCAGGTGGAGGCCTTCCAGCAGCGCTATGGCGATCGCGTCCTCTGCACGCAGGCCGTGCGGACCCACACCACCGTCGGCGTCCACCTCAGCGGCCAAGACGGCCCCGCCATCGGGGAGGAGGTCTTCGTCGACACGCTTTTGGCAACCCGCTGCAACTATTTCGTCGGCAACCGCGAGTCCAACGTCTCCCTGGCGGTGGCGAGCCTCAAGGACTGGCCAAAGGGCTTCCTGTTCCTGCTCGGCGAGAAGGACATCCGCGGGGAAAATCTGTTCCTGCACCACCGCGGAGCGCCGGTGATGCCGCCGAAGGCCGTCGAGGCTGTTCCCCACTGCCGACTCTGCGGCGGCGAAGTCGAGGCGCAGTTCCAGCGCACCGTGCTGGGCCGACATGAGGTGACCTACCACCGATGCCAGACCTGCCAGAGCCTCCAGACCGACACGCCCCACTGGCTGGATGAAGCCTATGGCCAGGATCCCGAGCGCTTCGACACCGGCAAGGCCTCGCGCACCCTCGCGAACACGCTCATGCTTCCGCGGCTCCTGGAGATCCTGGGGGTGCAGAAGCACCACCGCAGCGCGGACTTCGGCGGCGGCACAGGCCTGTTTGCGCGGTTGATGCGGGACCAGGGCTGGAATTTCTTCTCGTTCGACAAATACGGGTCCGGCGAGTTCGCCGCAGGGTTCCGCTGGCACACCTTCGACCGGCCCGTGAAGCTGGTGACGGTCTTCGAATGCGCCGAACACTTCGCGGATCCCGCCAAGGAGTGGGCGGCCCTGTTCTCCACGGATCCGGACGTCGTGCTGGGATCCACCGGCCTCTATGTCGGCCAGGGCTCTGATTGGGTCTATCTCACACCGGAATCCGGCCAGCATGTCTTCTTCTACTCACCGGAAGGCCTGGCCCAACTGGCCGCGCGCCACGGGCGGCATGCCTACATCCTGGGCGGCTACTTCCTGATGAGTCGCCAGCCCCTGTCGCAGGAGGCAGGCGCGGCCCTGGTGGCCTGGCACGGCAGCCTGGGCGAGGTGGCGGGAACCGCCTTCAGGAGCTGGATGCAGCAGCCGTTTGAAGCCGCGACCCGGGACAACCAGCACGTGACCCTCCTCGCGCGGCTCCAGGCCGCCGGGGTTCACTTCGCCCTGGATGGCACCTTCTTCCGCTTCGCCACCGGCATCTCGAGGCTCTGGAAGAGCCTGCTGGCGGAGTGGTCTGCCAACGGCTTTGGCGCTTTCATCACCGTGCTGGACCGAGGCCGAACAGCCCCCCGTTTCCCAGGGATCCGGTATCTGGACCTGCCACCCCAAATCAATCCGGACCGTGCGGCGGATCGCCAGATGCTCCAGGCCATCTGCGACCTGAAAGGCATCACGCACTTCACCTCCACCTACTACACGGTGCCGCTCACGACGCCCGCAGCGCTGCTGGTGCCAGACATGATCCCGGAGGTCATGGGTTCGAGCATGGGCTTCGACCTGCAGGACGCGCAGTGGCTCGAGAAGCATGAGGCCATTCGATACGCCCAGCGGTTCCTGTCGATTTCCCACTCCACGACTCAGGACCTGCTGCGCTTCTTCCCGGAGGTTCCGGCGGATCACGTGACCACGGCCCATTGCGGCACCGACTTCATCCGACCGTCCCAGGAGCAGGTGCAGGCCTTCCGTACCCGGCACGGCATCGATCGCCCCTATTTCCTCATCTCAGGCGTGAAGAGCGGCTACAAGAACGCCCTGCTCTTCTTCCAGGCCTTCGAGCGTCTGGGCGACCGGCGCAAGGATTTCGCGATTGTCTGCACCAACTCCCGCCCGGTGCTGGAGCCCGAATTCCAGGGGTATTCCGGAGAAGCGCCCCTGCACCTGCTGGTGCTCTCCGATGCCGACCTGCAGTGCGCCTACGCTGGGGCCCAGGCCCTGGTCTACCCTTCCCGCTACGAAGGCTTCGGTCTGCCGGTTCTCGAAGCCATGACCTGTGGTTGTCCCGTCATCACCTGCCGCACGAGCTCCATCCCCGAAGTGGCAGGCGAAGCGGCGCTCTATGTGGATCCCGACCACGTGGAAGGCATGAAGGAGGCGCTCCTCGCCATGCAGGACGAGGCCCGGCGCGACGACCTCATCGCCCGTGGGCTTCAACAAGCGCAGCACTTCTCCTGGCGAAGCATGGCGGACACGGTGCAAAACGCCCTCTCCAGCTGGGCAATTGCAATCCACTGAACTGAAGGGCACTCAAACCGACTTGGCTGATGCCCCATTCCCGGCTAACAACCAGGCCTCACCACTGCACCCGCGTGCAGGTGCCGCCTTCGGGACGCACCTGGAAGTCCAGATCCGCGCCCTGGACATTCAGCCACTTGAGCGCCAGCGGAAGCCCCAGGCCGGTGCCACTGGGGCGGCCGCTCTCGAAGGGCTTGAGGAGGCGGGTGAGGGTCTCCTCACCGAGTCCCGAGCCTTCGTCCAGGATCTGGAGGCCCTGGTCGAAGACCTTCACGAGCACCCTTCCCCCGGCGGGTGTGGCCTCGCAGGCGTTCTCCAGCAGATTCACCAGGGCCTGATAGAGCAGCATGGTGTCCGCCAGCGCCCGCCCCTGTCCTTCCAGTCCCAGGGTGCGCCCCTGAGCGCAGCTGCGTC
The DNA here is from genome assembly GCA_964415525.1 of uncultured Solibacteraceae bacterium. Classification (GTDB taxonomy): domain Bacteria; phylum Acidobacteriota; class Holophagae; order Holophagales; family Holophagaceae; genus CAZPUI01. The sequence continues at coordinate 9,086 of CAYQAS010000043.1, read as the reverse complement.
GACCCACCTCGTCCACCGCACGACCAGCGATCTCATGGAGGTCCAGATCCGCAAGCTGTGGATCCAGCGGCTTGGCCCATTGCAGGAAGCGCTGGACGAGACGTTCGAGATCCTCCGTCTCCACCAGCAGTTCTTCGCCCACGTCCACGGGGCCGTTCTTCTTGAGCAGCTGGGCGTGCCCCTTGAACACCGCGAGGCTGTTCTTGAGCTGATGCGCCACCCCGGCGGTCATCTCCCCCAGTTCCGCAAAGCGTTCCCGCAGAAGGCGACGCCGCTCGGCAAGTTCCTCTTCCGTGATGTCCTCGAACTGGAGCAGCGCCCCGATCTTGTCTGGAGCCTCCATGCGCTGAATGCGCCAGCGCCGACCGCCGCCGTCGCACACCCACGAGGGACCAGGCACGCGGGTCAGGCCCTCCAGGAGCCAGGGAAAGGGCTCCAGCACGAAGCTGGCCTTGAGCCCGACCACGCCGGGCTTCACCGCCAGGAGACGCCGACCGGCGCTGTTGAGGGCGGCCACGCAACGGTGGCGGTCCAGCCAGAGAACCCCCATCGGCAGCGCATCCAGGATGCGCTCGTGCACCGTGCGGAGCTGCCCCAGGGAGTCGGCCAGCTCACCTCGCTCTCGCAGACTCTGGGACACGGCGCCGAGGACCAGCTGATCCGACTCCGGCCCTGCCTGTTGACCCAGGCGCATGAAGCGGAAAACGAAGGTGACGATCCCCCATGTCACCGCCGCCACAGGAATGGCCATGAGGAACCAGGCGAGCATCCGCATCTTGTCGTTCACGCCTGGTTCCTCGCAAAAGGCCTTCAGTGGGGATTGCAGATCTCACACGCGCGTCGGGCGACGCGGAAGCCGTTGAGTTCGACTTCGGGCTCCAGCATGCCTGACTTGAGCGGCTCCTGACGCATCAGGTCGGTGCTCAGGTATTTCTTGTTGTCATCGGCGAAGATCGTCACGACCGTAGCATCGTCACCGAGCTCATCCAGAAGCGTGAGCGCCCCCAGGAAGTTCGCGCCTGAGCTGATGCCCACACCGAGGCCGATGTGCTGTGCCAGCTTCTGAGCCATGCGGATGGCATCGCCGTCATCAATGCTCACGATGTGGTCTAGCTGATCCAGTTTGACGATGGAGGGGATGAATTCGTCGCTGATGCCCTGGATCCGGTGCTTGCCGACCTTGTGGCCCGTGCGCAGCGTGGGGCTGTTGGCAGGCTCCAGCGGGTGGATCTTCACGCTGGGCTGCAACGCCTTCAGGGACCGACCCACACCCATGATGGTGCCACCGGTGCCGACGCCCGCCACGAAGGCATCGGGCTTGCGGCCCAGGAGCTGCAGCTGGTGCCAGATTTCAGGGCCCGTGGTGAGCATGTGGGCCTCACAGTTGTCCTCATTGTCGAACTGGCGCGGCTGGAAGCAGTCCGGCGTCTCCTTGGCGAAGGCTTCGGACATCGCGATGCTGCCGAGGAAACCGCCCTGCTCGTGGCTCACCAGCCGGATCTCTGCGCCATAGCTGCGGATGAGGTCCTTGCGCTCGTGGCTCATCCAGTCCGGCATGAAGATGGTGACGGGATGGCCCAGGAAGCGCCCGACGGCACTGAAGGCGATGCCGGTGTTGCCGCTGGTGGCCTCCGCGATGGGGGCGCCGGGCTTCAGGGCGCCGGTCTCATAGGCCTTCCGCACGATGTGGAGGGCCATGCGGTCCTTGATGCTGCCGGTGAGGTTGAGGTGCTCCGCTTTCGCGAAGACGCGCCGCGGTTTGCCGCGGAACACACAGTGGATCTCCAGCAGGGGCGTGTTGCCCACCAGCTGGGACAGGGCCTGGAAACGGGATGCTTCGATCATGGATGCTCCCCGGGACCGTCTTGTCGGGCCCCGCAACAGGTTTCGGTACGCGAAGCCCCGGACTGGATTTCATCCGGGGCATCGCCTGTTTTCACTCTGCCTCGGTCCATCGTTCCGCCGGGCAAATCCACTATCAGATTATCGATCAGCGACGCTTCCGACGCTGCATTTCTGCAATCTCTGACACTGCGTCAATGGCTGTTCGGATATGGGCTTCATTGTTGAAAGCACCGATGCCGAAACGCACTGCTCCGTGAAGTTTGTCCGTCCCGAGGTGCTCGTGAACCATGGGGGTGCAGTGCAGTCCCGTGCGGCAGGCAATGTTGTGGTCGACGTCCAGCATCGTGCCGGTGTCCATCGCCTCCAGGCCTTCGATGTTGAAGCTGAGCACGCTGATGCGCTGCTTGCCGGGCACCACGGTGGCGCCGTAGAGCGTCACACCGTCGATCTCAGCCATGGCGTTGCGCAGGGTCGTCCACAGCGCCATCTCGTGGCGGTGGATGGCGTCGATCCCATACTTATTCACCCACTTAACGCCCGCGTTGAGGCCCGCGATGCCCGGCAGGTTGGGCGTGCCGTATTCCATGCGGTACGGGTACTCATCCAGGTGGGCGCGCTGAATGCTCTTCACGCCGGTGCCGCCGGCGCGGGTGTGGCGGATCTCCACGCCCTCACGCACATACATGCCGCCAATGCCCATGGGCCCCATCAGGCTCTTGTGGCCGGTGAAGCAGATGATGTCCGCGTTCAGCTCATCCATCTTCACGGGCACCATGCCCGCGCTCTGGCTGACGTCCATGATGAAGAGGATGCCCCGCTCGCGGCAGGCCTTCCCAACGGTGGCGGCGTCCTGGATCGTGCCCAGCACGTTGCTGCCGTGGTTCATCACGACGGCCTTGGTGTCGGGCCGCATGCGCCGGATGATCTCCTGCGGATCCACATAGCCCGCCTCGTCGAAGTCCACCCAGTCCACGGGGCAACCTTCCTGCTCCAACTTCCAGATGGGACGCAGCGTGGCGTTGTGCTCCACGTGGGTCGTGATGACGTGGTCGCCGGGGTTGATGGTGCCCCAGATGGCCAGGTTCAGGACGTCTGTGGAGTTGTAGCCGAAGACGAGACGGTTCTGATCCGTGCCGCCGAAGAACTCGCACATCAGCTTGCGGGTCTCGTCGACCATGCTGCCGGCTTCCAGGCAGAGGTCGAAGCCGCTGCGGCCGGGATTCACACCGGAGCTGCGGTAGAAGGTGTCCATCTGCTCATAGACTTCCTGCGGCTTCGGGAAAGAGGTCGCCCCGTTATCGAGGTAGATCATCTTCACTTCGGGCGGGATGGGCAGATTGAGATAGGGAGAGGTCTGAGTCGTCATGGGTCACCTAAAAAGGAGAAAGATCATTCACCACGGAGAACACGGAGCACACGGAGAAAAGCAAACGGGAATAAGACATTCAGATGGGAGCAGCACACAGCCGTGCTTTTCCTCCTTTTTCCTTCTTCGTGTCCTCCGTGTGCTCCGTGGTTAAAGGCTTTTTTACTTCACGATGGCGGCGGCCACGAGTTCCGCCACGGTCTTGATCTGGACGTTCAGCTTGTATTCCTTGTTCAGCTCACCGAGCTGGTCGACGCAGTTGTGGCAAGGCGTGGCGACCACCTTGGCGCCGGTGGCCTGGATCTGGTTCGCCTTCACGCCACCGGCCTTCAGGCGCCGCGACTTGTAGCGGCCCATGGCCAGCTGCCCGCCGCCGCCGCCGCAGCAGTAGTTCTCGACGCCATTCGGGGCCATCTCGACGAAGTTGGACACCGTCTGTCGCAGCACGCGGCGCTGGGGCTCGGAGATCCCGCCGTGGCGCACCAGGTTGCAGGGGTCATGCAGGGTGACGGGCTGTTTGTGGACGCTGGGATCCACCTGGATCCGACCGTCCGCCAGGTACTCGTCCATCAGTTCCAAGATGCTCAGGACGGGATAGGGGAAGTGCTTCTTGAGCCACTCCGGTCCCATCCAGCGCGCGCTCTGGTAGCCGTGGCCGCACTCGCCAATCACCAAGGCCTGACAGCCCAGACGCTCCATGGCGTCCGTGAGGTTCTTCACGATGGCCGCGGCCTGATCGTCCTGGCCGTTGAAGAGGCCGTAGTTCGTGAGATCCCAGCCCGCATCGCTGGCCAGGGTCCAGTCCTCCTTGGCCGCCCAGAAGACCTTGGCGCTCGCCTGCATGGAGAGCGGGAAGAACTTGGCCTCCCGGGGGTTCACCGTGAAGAGGTACTTCGCGCCCTGCTTGTCCAAGGGCAACGAGGCTTCGGGATCGCCGGTCTCGGCCTGCAGTTCTTCGGCGATCCACTCCACGGTGTCGACCCACTCCTCGCGGGTGATGGCCATGTTGTTGCCGTGCTGGAGGCTGTTGTCGACGGTCGCCTGGAGGTCTTCCGGCACCACCCCAAGCTCCGCCAGCGTGGCGCGGGCGGCGCGGAAGAGGGCGGGCATGGGGATGCCAATGGTGCAGTTGATGGAGCAGCGGCCGCACATGGAGCAGCGACCGAAGACGGCATCCAGCCAGGTCTGCACCATGGCGCGATCCAGCTGCTTCGCGCCCACGAGCCCCGGCAGGACCTTGCCCATGGTCGTGAAGTGAGCCTTGTAGACCGAGGTCACATGATCCAGCTTCCGGGCGGGGACGTTCTCCAGTTCCGGTTCCGCACGGTGGTAGTGGCAGCTATCCGCGCAGAGCCCGCAGTGGACGCAGCTGTTGAGGTAGCTGGCCTCGGCATCCTTCAGTTTGCTGCGGAAGAAGGCCAGACCACGACTCAGATCCGCATCCGTCAGCGCCGCGATTTTGGGATCGAGTTCAGCGGACATGGGTTCCTCCCGTGGATGGGTTGAGCGGGCTCTGCCCGATCGACCCATGGGGGGAATCGGGGGGGACATCGCGACCACCGGGAGCAGGCGGTCCCCCCCGTTTGATATCCGGAAACACGCCACGGCGACCGAAGTAGGCCCCGAAGGCGGCGCGGGTGGAGAAGAAGAAGAGGCAGTGACGGATCTTGCCGAGGGGCACGTACACCAGCAGCGCGATGGCGCTCAACTGCCAGACCGCATGCAAAGGAGTCAGGGCGAGGCCCACGAAGGCCGTCACCAGCAGGTTCGACACGAAGTCGTCGGGGTTGGAAAGGCCGCGCAGTTCCGCCTTGAAGAGCCGCTTCAGAAAGAGACTCAGGCCGCCCGCGAAACCCGCCGCCAGCAGCACCCGCATCGGCCAGACAGCAACTGTCGGAACCGCGACGTGGACCAGGCTGAGCGCCAGCACCCCGAAGGCCGTGAAAGTGCCCGCGTGATAGGCCATGCCCGCCAGGTAGCTGGGCAGGTGCTCCCGCACGCTCTCCTTGGCGTCCGGACGCATGCCCTTGGTGAAGGCGTAGCGGATGCCCGCAGCCGGGCTCCCCGCCGGGGCCGCGAACAACTCACGACGCCCATAGGCCGCGACCCGCGCCCGCAGGAACAATAACGCCCCCCCGGCCCAGGCCGCGGCGACGAGGATCAACAGAGAAGTCAGATTCATGGATGGATGTCACTCATGAAGGGGTCGATCAGACAGCGACTGTCACAAAAGATGCGCTTTGTCATTTCATCCCCTTCATCCCTGTTCAAAAATTTTTCAAAAACATTTCAAACAGGGATGAAGGGGATAACTGCAAGCTGGCCCAGTTGATCTCGCCAGTCCTTGACCGACCAGATTCATCCCTGTCCTAGACGCAACCGTCGGGCTTGGGCAGGCCGGCCAGCTTGCAGGCGCCCTTGGCGGGGCCGCTGGGGAAGAGATCATAGATCTGCTGAAGCCGCACACCGCTGCCCTTGCAGACCGCGCGCACCATGGGCGCGGCGTTGTTGGCTTCGAAGTGGCTGCGGATGAAGCGGATCACGGCCCAGTGCTCGTCCGTGAGGCTCTCCAGGCCTTCCTCGACCTTGGCCAGGACGAGGGCCAGCTCCTCGTTCCAGAGACCCGGCTCTTCCAGGAAGCCTTCTTCGTTGAGGGCGATGGTGGTGCCGTTGAAGTCGATGCTGCGCATGGCGAATCTCCCGTGGTCCTCCCGCTCAGGCGGCGGTCCGTGCTGGAAGTTTGTGTGCATCGGTTCCAGAATTGTGTGCATGACAATGTGGATGCCTGAACTCAGCGATTCCCCCCTGCCCGCCTACCTCGCGGTGGTGGAATCCATTGCCGAAGCCATCCGCCTGGGGGAGCTGCGTCCCGGCGACCAGTTGCCCACCCATCGCACCCTGGCGGACCTCCTTGGCGTCAATGTGAGCACCATCACCCGGGCCTACCGCGAGGCGGCGCGACGGCGCATGGTGGGCGGCGAAGTCGGACGTGGCACCTACGTGCTCGGCACCGCCAGCGAGGCGGCGATCTTCGCCCTGCAGCAGCGGCCCGAAGGCGGCGTCATCGACCTCAGCACGAACCGCCCACCAGTGGGGCTGCGGGAGGACGACCTGTCCTCGGGCCTGCTCGCCCTGGAGCGCGGGGAGACGGGGCGCTACCTGCACTACGCCACCCCGCCAGACATCCTGCTCCACCGGGAGGCCGCCGCGGCCTGGCTCCAGCGCCGGGGCTTCGAGGCGGACGCGAAAGGCATCATGGTCTGCGCCGGGGCCCAGCACGCCATGGACACGGCCCTCGGCCTCTTTCCCGAAGTCGAGGAGATCGGCTGCGAGGCGCTCGTTTATCCGGGCCTGAAGGCCGTCGCCCGCCACGCCCGGCGCCGCCTTCACGCCCTGGCCATGGATGATGAAGGCGTCCTTCCCGCAGCCTTCGAGGCCGCCTGCCGCCAAGGCCTGCGCCTCGCGGTGCTTTCACCGACCCTGCACAACCCCACCACCTCCACCGCGAGTCTCGAGCGGCGCAAGCGGCTGATGGTGCTGGCCCGGCGCCACGACGTCACCATCGTCGAGGAGGACGTCTACGGCCTCTTGCCGGAGGACGCCCCGCCGCCCCTCGCCGCCCTGGCACCGGAGCGGGTCATCTACCTCACGGGCCTCTCCAAGACCGTGGCCCCGGGGCTGCGCCTCGGCTACCTGCACCTGCCGCCGCGCCTGCGGGACCGCATCGCGGAGGCGGAGCACCACACCACCTGGTACGTGTCCGCCCTCGCCATGGCCCTGGGCACCTCCTGGTTGAGCGACGGCACCGCCTGGCGCCGCCTCCAGGCCCAGCGCAAGGAACTCGCCGCCCGCTACCGGCTCTGCGCCCACCACCTCCAGGGCCTCGACTGGCGCGGCGAGCCCCACTGCCCGCATGTCTGGATCCACAAGCCCGCGGGAGGCTCCGAGCGCTTCACCAAGCGCGCCCTCGCCGCCGGTGTCGTCGTCGTCCCCACGAGCACCTTCGCCACGGGCCGCGGGGCCGAGGACGGTCTGCGCATCAGCATCGGCAGCGCGGCGGACCGCACCACGCTGGCCGAAGGATTGACCCGGCTGGGAAGGATCTAGATCCCCTGCCCGATGCGCTCGGCCTCCACCATCCGCTGAACCACGTCTCGCATCTTCAACTCGGCCATCCAGCCAAGCTCCTTCGCCGCACGCCCGGGATTCCCCTGGCTCCAGGCGAGGTCCGCGGGCCGGAAAAGCCCCGCGGAGGTCTCCACGTGATCCCGCCAGTCCAGATCCACGGCCTCGAAGGCCGTGGCCACGAATCGTTCCAGCGAATTCGCCTCACCCGTAGCCACCACGTAGTCTCCGGGCACCGGGTGCTGGAGCATGCGCCACATCGCATCCACGTATTCGGGCGCCCAGCCCCAGTCTCGGACGATATCGGTGCGCCCGAGGGTCAGCCGCTCGCCGGATCCTGCGGCGATCCGGCAGGCCGCCACCACGATCTTGCGTGTCACGAATCGAGGGGGTCGCAGGGGGGACTCGTGGTTGAAGAGGATGCCGTTGCAGGCATGGAGTCGGTAGGACTCGCGGTAGTTGGCCACCAGCCAATGAGCCGAGGCCTTGGCCACACCGTATGGGCTGCGGGGCCGAAAGGCCGTTTCCTCGTCCGCGGGCTGCCGGCCGCAATCGCCGTAGCACTCGCTGGAACTGGCGTGGTAGAAGCGCACCGCCCGACGCCTCAGACGGATGGTCTCCAGCAGGTTGAGCACGCCGTTCAAGGAGCTTTCCAGGGTCTGCGCGGGCTGCTGGAAGGAAAGACCCACGGAACTCTGGCTGGCCAGGTAGTAGATCTCATCCGGATCACTCTCCTCCACGGCCGTGAAAACACTGCGGAAATCATCGGGCGCCATGGACAGCAGGCGCACCTTGCCTTCCAGCTGAAGCGCCTTCAGCGCGACCAGCGGCGAGAGCTGAGCATCCCGGGAGGTTCCCCAGACGTCGTATCCCTTGGCCAGGAGCAGCCGGGCCAAATAGGCCCCGTCTTGACCGGTCACACCGCAAATCAATGCCTTCATGCCGAGGCCTCCGGGGAGGTGAAAAGACCAGGTCCTTCCGTTCGTATCGGGTGCATGTCCCCCATGATGGCCGCAGGTCCGGTGCCCTGCGAGACTCTGCATGCTGGAATCGAAGGGTGGAGTCCCCCATTTGTCCGAAAGTTCCAGGAGGAAGCGGTCAAGTGACCCTGCCTGGGGGGCCGCCCGATTCTGATCCACCTGTGCGGCATCGGTTCCATGCGCGGCGCCCGCCTCCAGTGCATCTAAACTGGTTCTGGGGGTGCGCTTGAAGAAGCCGGGTGTCTTGGTCGTGGCGGTGGAGCCAGAGAGTCTGGCGGAGATGGCGGGAATCGCGCCGGGGGACCGGATCGTGGAGATCCGCGGAGAACCCGTGCTAGACCAGCTGAACTACCAGTTCCTGGTGAGCCGGGAGGACGAAACCGAGGTGACCTTCCAGCGGCCGGATGGCAGCCGGGAGACCGTGGTGCTCGAGAACGGCGGAGACGCGCTGGGCATCGCGCTCGCGGAGGATCCGCTCAAGCTCTGCAAGCAGAATTGCGTGTTCTGCTTCGTGCAACAGATGCCGAAGGGCTTCCGCCCGAGCCTCTACCTGAAGGACGAGGACATCCGCCTCTCCTTCCTCTACGGCCACTTCTCCACGCTCTCCTCCAGCGACGAGGCGGAGCTGGACCGCATCGTGCGGGAGCGCCTTTCCCCCATCCACGTGAGCGTCCATGCCACCGACCCCGAGGTGCGGGTGAAGGTGGTGGGGAACAAGAAGGAAGGGCACATCCTCCGCAAGATCGACCACCTGCTGGAGGGCGGGGTGG
>CAYQAS010000042.1:0-33700 GCA_964415525.1 uncultured Solibacteraceae bacterium | reverse complement strand
GATGGACTTCTACGACAAGCTGAAGAGCCTCTCCAAGGGCCACGCCAGCTTTGATTACCACATGAAGGACTACCGCGAGTCCGACCTGGTGAAGATGGACATCCTGGTGAACGCCGAGCCCGTCGATGCGCTCTCCGTGCTGGTCCACCGCTCCAAGGCCACCTACCTGGGCCACCAGCTCACGGTGAAGATGAAGGAAGTCATCCAGCAGCAGATGTTCGACGTGGCCATCCAGGCGGCCATCGGCGGCAAGATCATCGCCCGCACCAACGTGAAGGCCCGCCGCAAGGACGTGCTCGCCAAGTGCTACGGCGGCGACATCAGCCGCAAGAAGAAACTCCTGAACAAGCAGAAGGAAGGCAAGAAGCGGATGAAGAGCATCGGCTCCGTGGAAATCCCCCAGGAAGCCTTCCTCGCCATCCTGAAGGTGGGCGACGACTGATTCGAGGATGGCACTCGGCCCTCCTCCGAATCGCCTCAGCGCGGTGCGAGGGCCGAAACCCTTGACATGACACAAGCCCGTGGCACTCGACGCGGACCAGCCGGTATAAGTGGACGGATTCGGAGATCCCATGGCGCTCGTACAGATCACGCTGGACCAGTCGAACAAGCCCGAGAAGATCCAGAGCCCCACGGGCATCATCTTCACGTCCTCCCAGAAGGTCGTGCTGATGGTGATCGCCGGCCTCTTCCTGTGGCTGCGCCTCTACATGCGCAAGCGCAAGAAGGACAAGATCTGCCCCCACTGCGGCCACAGGAATCCGCCCCACCAGACCAACTGCATCAACTGCAGCGCGCCGCTTTTCGGAAAGTAGACACAATCCAGGATTGACACTGCGTGCAGTTCAGGTAGAATAAAAGTTCGCCCCGAGGCTCTGCCACGACGGCGATACCGGTCCCGTAGCTCAGCTGGATAGAGCATCAGACTACGAATCTGAGGGTCGGGCGTTCGAATCGCTCCGGGACCACCAAAGAAAAGCCCTGAAACTCAAAGGTTTCGGGGCTTTTTCTTATTCATTTAATCTTGGCCAATTTGGGCCCGATCCCCTCCGTCGCCACACTATCGCCACATTCTGGGGATCGCCACCAGGTATCAGGAACCGGGACCCCCTTCCCCGGTCCTCCCTCCGAGGCCAGTCGCGGGCCTGTGCGGTCGAAGGTGCCAACCTGAACCCGGATGCGCCATCGATAGTCGAAAGATCTTTGCGGTTGGTCATCCTGTGGCCTCCATTGCGCACGCGGCAGACAGCCCGGCCCGGCGCTCCGCCTCATGCCTGGGCAGCTCCGCCATGTGTTCAAGGATCGCGGCCCGCTCTGCCCTCAGGTCCAGGGCATCGACTGGGCTCAGGTCACGGCACAGGGCTTCCAGCCCCTCATCCTTCCAGGTAGAGGAAGGGACCGGCACCACCTCGGTACCAATCCCCAGCCCCTCCACCAACAACCTTTGAAGCCAGGTCATCAGCGCCTCCTGCTCATGCTCCGTGGATAATGTTTTCCTGTTCCCGTCCTCGCAAACCCAATGCCCATACGCCTTTCACTGGAAACATGCAACTCGGTTCCGTTGTGTTTCCCCACAGGATATGTTTCCTCCCTGGTGGCCCAGAGCGGAAACGGGGGCCTCATGCGACACCTTCAGCCGACCCGGAGTAGGCTTCCCGATCCACGGCTCGACTCACATAAACCCGGCCCTGCCCATGGATCGCTACCTTCACGTTTTGGTACGGCGTCACCACCACATCTCCGTCCTTCTTCTCCTGCCCTGGAGCCAGAAGTCCGGCATTGAGGCACGCCTGCGCAGCTGTCCGGGGGTTCATCCCCTTGAATATCTCCTTCCACCCCCCAGCGGTGATGTAGAAGTCCCACCCATCAGCAGGACCAGCAGCCCGCTTACGAGTCCCAGCCCTGTTCGGAACATGGGCGTTCTTGTCCCCCCATTCATCGAAGCGGGCCAACCCATGTTGCTGGAGGAAGTCCAAAAACGCCTGGATTGCGTTATGGGATTCAGACGCACCATGGTGCCCACGGCGTTCCAGCCACGCGTGAAAGGCGTCCAGGGCGGCGCGGGATGCCTCACCCTCAGGCCAGGGGAGAATTCCCATCGCGCGGGCCAGTTCCCCGGCGACAGCTACCAGGGCGAAGCGGCCAGCCACACGGCGAACCTGACTATCGGCCCCCAGCGGGATGGCCTTCCTTAGCCAGGCGGCCTCTTCAGCCTTCAGTCGGGATTCCAGGGCTTCGCATTGGGGCCCGGCGCCGGACAGCTCCTGGAGAAATGCACGGATCGCGTGCCCGTGATGTTTTTGAGCCTGGGCCTTGAGGTGCAATGCCAAATCCCCCAAGGAAGGCAAATCATGGGCGGTCTGGAACATGCCATCAGGTGGACAGGGAATGTCAGGCACTCGCACATCCTGGCCAGCCTTCGGGGCTTTCCCATCTTCCCCCAGCACATCCTGAAGGCCTTGTTCTCCGCTCGAAAGGAAGATCAGGCGCCATTGCGTCATTTCCCGCAGGCCGCCCGCCTTCTGGGCCCGGACCTTCGGGCTTCCGTTCGCCAGCATGTATGCCGTGGTTCCGGCTTCCTTCACGTCAACTTGACTCATCTCATCCAGGGCCAGGAATCCATCGTTCCGGGGCTTCGCCAGCTCTTCCAGCCCGTTCCCTGTCGCCCTCCAGGTGGTGAGAGGCGCTGGGCATTCCCACACTGAGGCAGCAGCTTCAAGACACGTACTTTTCCCTTTAGAGGAAGCTCCCATCAGGTTGAAACCCCCGCCCCCGTCTGGGCGCACCATCGCCATCAGAGGGCCGGCGAAGGCGCAGGCGATGGCGAAGGCGAGGCGAGGATTTCCCACAGCGAAACGGGCAACTCCGTTTTGCCAGCCCTCCATGGTCCCAGTCGGGCGGAATCGGGCGTTCTTCCGGGCTCCGCCAGCGAAGCGAACAGGCTCCAAAGGCTTCCCCACCGACTCACCGTTGGGGAGGATAAAGGCGCCACCCTGCCAGCCCAGAGCATCCACCAAGCGCACACGTGCTTTCACCTTCGGAGCGGCCCCCACAAGGTAGCGCAGCAGGTGTTTCCGCATGTCCACACCGGGGGGAAGCAGCATCCCGCCTTGGGCCAGCGTGCGGGTCAACTCCGCGGCCTCGCCTGACAAAAGCTCAAATGGCAATGCAGCATCATGGGAGGCCCCATCCAGGTCATTCCAAGTCATCAGCAGATGCCAGGCGCCCGAACCTTCATCGCGAACTAGGCCTGGCAGCTCGAAGGGCGGCGCGATCCAAATAGACCGCTTTGTGACATTCCCTGTCACAACCCCGTCCGCTCCCTTCTCTGGGAGGTTATCCACCTTGCACAGTCCCCGCTCTGTCCACTCGAAGCCCGGCAGCGGGGGACGGTCTGGCAGGGAACCGGGCCCCGGCTCCACGCCTTGCCCCAGGTCTACCGCGGGGGCGCCATCCAGCAGGGCCTGGAGGTCCAGGCCTTCCGGTGCAGGGTCGGCAAGGTCCCACTTCGGCGGGAGGCCCGCTGGCGGGGCCACCATTCGCACAGACTGGGGCGCGACTGCCCGAAGGCATCCAGCCACGGCGGCGGCATAGGCCCAACCCGGATCGTCATTATCAGGCCAGATCACGACACCCCGCCCCGCCAGCGGGCTCCAGTCGGCACCCTTCGCGGAGCCGGATGAGCCAGAGGTGACAGCCACCAAGGAAGGGAACCGCACCTCAGCAGCCAGAGCGGCTTTCTCGCCTTCCACCACCAGCACAGGGGCACCAGGGCGGGCGGCCAGCCGGTCCAGGCCGAAGAGGGGGCGCGGTGTGGGGAGGACCTTGGATTTCCACCCATTGCAGCGCGGCGAAGTCTCGCACCAGGTCCAGGGGTGAAACACCTTGCCCTTCTCCGGGTCCGAGGTCCGCACCACCACCTGGAGCAAGCGGCCCGCTGCGTCCCGATATTCCCAACGGCCTTGTTCGTCACGCTGGACCGGCAAGGGCGGCGCATCATCGGGGACGGGCACCACAGGGCGCGGATACTGCGGCGCCTGCGGCTTCTCCTTGGGTGCGACATTGGCTGTCATTCCATGGAGGCCCAGGCGATCCACCAGCCAGCGGGCGGCCTCGCCTTGGCTGTCGTGCCCCTGGAGGTATGCCACCAGGGAGACAGGATCAGAGCCACCGTCACCACCGGCAAAGTCCTTCCACACCCCAGAGTCCAGATTGACGCTGAAGCTCCCAGCGCTCCGATCCATGCGGCGAGGATTGCGGATCAGCAGCTCCCGGCCTTCCTGACGTGTACTTTGGGCTGAAATTTCTTCGACCAGATCGCGTAGGCACTGAAGGGCGGTGGCGTTGATGGATGCAAAATCTGGGTAACTCAAGAGCGGCCCTCTCGATTCAAACCAGCCAGCATCACGGCTTTGATTTCGGGTCCCTCGTGAAAGGGCCTCAACCGCTGAGCAACAGTTCGTGCATACCAGCGATGATCCAATCGGCGCCAAAAGGCCATCGGAAGACCACACTGGGAAGGCGCATCCGTCCGCGGAATTAACGTCCAGGAGGCGACGAACATCAGGCCTCCATCTTGGCTTCAGTGGTGTTGCAGTAGACACGACTATCAAGCCAATCCTCGAGATCCTGACGACGGTATCGGACTGCCCCCCCGAGCTTGACGAAGCGAGGACCACGGCCTTTTGACCTCCAGTCATTCAATGTGTGCCAGCTGAGTTGGAGGAAGTCTGCAGCCCCCTTCGTGTCGAACATGCCCTCTGTCCTCGTCTGGACTGAGTTGAGAGTGAGTTTGAGGTTGGTCATGAGATCTCCACACGGCGGATGAAAAGCAGACCCCTACCCACGCCGTGAGTAAGCGAAGCCCTGGTGCTTTGCACCGTAGTTGGCCCCTTTGGCTTGGCTTGTCTCCTGCCATGCCCGGTCATGGGGCCCGATGTCTGGAGCGTAGAAACGCTATTAGACCGCGCCCCCCATTTCTTCAGCTCCGAGCAAAAAAAAGCCGCCTCAACGCCCCTCAGGTCTTGGGGTCACACCTCAGCCCCTCGCTGGCCCATACGACCACCGGGCGTTCTCCAGTAGATACAGGAGTTGTCATGGTTGGTTTCGTGCACCAGAAGGCCCCCGGTGCCCGAGGCACGATATCTCAGGGACACACTCGTCACTGGAGGAAGAGTGCAAAGCCGTTAGCAGTGATCCGCGTAGGCCACAGGAACACCTTGCCGCTCAAATGCCCGTTAATACTGCGTTTCAGAGGATGTCACCCAAACGTGACGCCTAGTAGGGCGTTACCCAGTACCCATTTTTCGCTGAGCAAGCTGTATGGTTGCGTCAGCAAATGACAACTTCGTGGCTTTTATGAGTCAGGGGCCATTCGTGTCGGGCTAGACTCAATGGCATCACCCACTTGTGCCTCGCACATGACGGTACCTTTCAGAGGCTCACCCCGTGGAACTCTGCACTCTCACCGAATCGGACATCTGCGATCAGTTCATCACGCCGGCTATCCATTCGGCGGGCTGGGATCCGACTACCCAAGTACGTCGTGAGGTGACCTACACGGCGGGCCGCATCTGGGTTCACGGCCGACTGGCCTCGCGCAGTAAGAAGCGCAAGCGGGCGGACTACGTCCTCTACTACCGGGCGGGCATCCCCCTGGCGGTGGTGGAGGCCAAGGACGCCACCCACGCGGTAGGCGCCGGCATGCAGCAGGCCCTGGCGTACGCGGAGGACATGGACGCGCCCTTCGCCATCAGCAGCAACGGCAGCGCCTTCTTGATCCATGACCGCACCGGCCAGGGAGGCTGGGTGGAGCGGGAAGTGCCCATGGCGGATCTTCCCGGCCCGAATGAGCTGTGGGCCCGGTACTGCCAGTGGAAGGGGCTCGATGATGGCGGCGCCAAGCTGGCCACCTATCCGCCCTACGAGGATCCTGAAGGCAAGGAGCTGCGCTACTTCCAGCGGGTGGCGGTGCAGCGCGTGATCGAGGCCGTGGCCAAGGGCCAGCGTCGGCTACTGCTTGTGATGGCCACGGGCACGGGCAAAACGCTGACGGCCTTCCATCTGATCTGGCGCCTCTGGAAGAGCGGCACTGCCAAGCGGATCCTCTTCCTGGTCGACCGCGATGCCATCCTGGGCCAGACCTACCGCAACGACTTCGCCCCCTTCGGTAAGGCCATGACCCGGATCACCAACCGGACCGTGGACCCCTCGTACGAGATCTACCTCGCCCTCTACCAGTCCGTCACTGGCACGGAAGAGGCCCAGAACATCTACACGCAATTCAGCCCCGGCTTCTTCGACCTGATCGTGGTGGATGAGTGCCACCGCGGCAGCGCCCGGGATGACAGCGCCTGGCGCGAGATCCTGAACTACTTCGACGGCGCCGTGCATTTGGGATTGACCGCCACCCCCAAGGAGACGGAAGAGGTCTCCACCCAGACCTACTTCGGCGACCCGCTCTACGTCTATTCCCTGCGCCAGGGCATCGACGATGGCTTCCTGGCCCCCTACAAGGTCGTGCGCGTGGCCCTGGATGTGGATGTCCTGGGCTGGCGCCCCGTGGTGGGCCAGACGGACGACCATGGCCGCCTGATCGAGGATCGCGAGTTCACCCAGCGGGACATGGACCGGGATCTGATCCTCACGAAGCGCACGGAAGCCGTGGCCCGGAAGGTGCTGGAATACCTTCGAGACGTGGACCGGCGCGGGAAGACCATCGTCTTCTGCGAGGACATCGCCCATGCAGAGCGCATGCGCAGCGCCTTCACGAACCTGCTGAAGGAATACCTGCCGGAAGAACGGGGCAAGGAAGCCCGCTTCGTCGTGCGCATGACCGGCGACAGCCAGGATGGCGTGGCGAAGCTGGATGACTTCATGGATGCGGAGAAGCCCTACCCGGTGATCGCCACCACGTCCAAGCTGCTCACCACCGGCGTCGACACCAAGCCCTGCAAGTTGATCGTGCTCGACCAGCACATCCAGTCCTCCATCGAGTTCAAGCAGATCGTGGGCCGCGGCAGCCGCATCGTGGATACGGCGGGCAAGCTCTGGTTCACCATCCTCGACTTCCGCGGCGCCACCCGGCAGTTCGCCGATCCCGACTTCGATGGCCTGCCAGAGGTCATCTACGAGCCCACGGATGACGAACCCGTCACACCGCCGGAGCCGCCCCCCGGCCCAGGCCCCGGCGATCCCGGAGGGCCCGACGACGTGGACACGCCCTATCCCGAAGGGGGCGAAATCCTGGATCCACCAATCATCGGGGATCCCCCCGAAGCCATCGGTCCTTGGGTCGTCAGCGACGCCCAGGTGAAGGTCGTCGCGGAGCGCGTCCAGTATCTTGGCCCCGACGGTCGGCTGATCACCGAATCCCTGCGGGACTACACCCGCACGAACCTTCTCAAGACCTACCAGAGCCTCGACGGCTTCCTGAAGGCCTGGAGCGAGGCCGACCGCAAGGAGGCCATCCTGCAGGAGCTGCGCGAGCAGGGCATCCCCATCGAGGAGCTGCAGAAGCAGATCAACCCCGACCTCGATCCCTTCGACCTCATCTGCCACGTGGTCTTCGGACGGCCCGCCCTGACGCGGCGCCAGCGGGCGGAGCAGGCCCGCAAGGGCGACCTCTTCACCCGCTTCGGCCCGCAGGCCCAGGCAGTGCTGAACGCCCTCCTGGACAAGTACGCCGATGAAGGCGTGTCCTGCCTGGAGGACGGTCGCATCCTCCAGGTGCAGCCCCTGAACACCCTCGGCACGCCGGTGGAACTGGTGCGGGCCTTCGGCGGCAAGATCGCCTTCGACCAGGCCCTTCACGAGCTAGAGGCTGCATTATATTCAACTGCCGGCTAGACCATTTATCAAATAATACAAACACCAAACGAAACAATTCCAAGTCATGGAGCCCAAATGGCAAGCATTCAAGAACTAGCTAAACAATATGCATCCAGAATTGGCCAAGCCACGGATGTAATTGCCGAATGTCGCGCAATTGCCAATGATATCAACAGGCTTACGTACGAGGGGACCGGTAAGTCAATCGAGCATGCCGATAAAATCGCCATTGCCGAACAGATTGCCAACCAATTTCGTGAAATCGCAAAAGCCCATGTTGACTTCGGCGAGAGAACGGCTTCTTCAAATACTGATTTTAATGAATTTTCCAATATTATCATCAACTTCCTTGGCGGCAGAAAATGACAACCGCCGACACCATTGCTATATTATTCGGAATTTCGAGTGCCATACTTGGTATTTCTAGCATTGTTGTGTCGATAGTTGGCATTAACATTTCCAGACAGTCAAAAAAACTTACAGAGTTGCAGGCTGATATTGCCAGACGACAAAAAAACCTAGAAGAGGGCAACAGTGAGTGGGAGCTATTTAAGGCTATATCCGATGCTAGGTGTAATTTTGAATCGAATTCGATTCGAGCAATTGAATTAAAATGCAATTTCAGACTGTCCGGCAAGCTGAATGATGCCATGGTGAAAGATATTGATAATGCAATTGAATATCTAGTTAGATCGTCGCTTGAAAATTATTTAAACTCATACGAAGAAGCATGCACCAAATACCTTGACGACAAAATAGACAAAGAAAGATTTAAAATCAGTTACCAACGCGACATTGATGGACTTTTCAAAATGCACAAGCCTTATTTTGAGGCAGATACTCGGTTTCACGCAATTAAGCATGTCCATGGAGAATGGACGAATCCCACAAAGTCAGGTTCTTAAGGCTCCCCATGTCCCTCAGCACCACCGTCAAATCCATCCAGGACATCATGCGCAAGGACGTCGGCGTCGACGGCGACGCCCAGCGCATCGGCCAGCTCGTGTGGCTCTTCTTCCTGAAGATCTGGGACGACCGCGAACAGGAGCAGGAGCTGGTGGAGGAGGGCTTTCAGAGTCCCCTGCTGAATGTCCGCTGGCAGGACGGGGATGAATACAAGGTGGCCCTGGACCTGCGCTGGCGCGCCTGGGCGGCGGATCCCGAAGGCCTAACCGGGGATGGCCTGCTGGACTTCGTCAACAACACCCTCTTCCCGGCCCTGAAGAACATGGACGTGGGCCAACGGGTGGAGCGCAACCCCGAGGCCGAGATCCTGCGCCGCCGCCGGTTGCTCATCCGCAGCCTCTTCAAGGATGCCTACCAGTACATGAAGAACGGCACCCTGCTGCGGCAGGTGATCAACAGGGTCCAGGCGGGCATCGACTTCAACGATTCGAAGAACCGCCACCTCTTCGGCGAGATCTACGAAAGCCTGCTCCGCGACCTGCAGAGCGCCGGCAACGCGGGCGAATACTATACGCCCCGGGCGGTCACCCAGTTCGCCGTGGACCGCATCAACCCGCGCCTGGGCGAAAGCATCCTGGATCCCGCCTGCGGCACCGGTGGCTTCCTGTCCTGCGCCATCGAACATCTAAGAAAGCAGGCCACCACCCCCGACCAGGAGCGGCAGATCCAGGCCAGCATCCATGGGGTGGAGAAGAAGCCCCTGCCGCACCTGCTCTGCACCACCAACATGATCGTGCACGGCATCGACGTGCCGACCCAGATCCGACACGCCAACACCCTGGACCGCCCCCTACGGGACTACGGCGCCAAGGACCGCGTGCACGTCATCCTAACCAACCCGCCTTTCGGCGGCATGGAAGAGGACGGCATCGAGCAGAACTTCCCCGGCACCTACCGCACCCGCGAGACCGCGGACCTCTTCCTGGTGCTGATCATGACCCTGCTGAAGGAGGGCGGCCGCGCCGCCGTGGTGCTGCCCGACGGCACCCTCTTCGGCGAGGGCATCAAGACCCGCATCAAGGAAGAGCTGCTCACCACGTGCAACCTGCACACCATCGTGCGCTTCCCGAAGGGCGTCTTCGCGCCCTACACCAGCATCCAAACCAACCTCCTCTTCTTCACCAAGGGCGAGCCCACGAAGGAGATCTGGTACTACGAGCACCCCTATCCCGAGGGCTACAAGTCCTACTCGAAGAACAAGCCCATGCGCATCGAGGAATTCTCCCCCGAGATCGCGTGGTGGGATGCCCGTGTGGAAACGGAACAGGCCTGGCGCGTCTCCATCGACAACATCCGGGTACGGAACTACAACCTCGACATTAAGAACCCCAACACCCCGGTGGATACCCACGAGGATCCCGACGTCCTGCTGGAGCGCTTCGAGCAGGCCAAGGCCCAGGCCGACGCCATCCGGGAGGAACTGAAGGCCGCCTTGGCCGGTTGCCTATTGAGGAGCGAGGAATGACGCCCCACGACCTGCTGGCAAATTTCGAGGTTCTGGCCGAAGCCCCCAACGGCATTCAGCGCCTGCGGGAGCTGGTGCTGGAATTGGCCGTACGCGGGAAGCTGGTGGAGCAGAATCCGGGGGATGAACCAGCCATTGTGCTCCTTGAGGGTCTCTGCAGGGGATTGAAGACAAAGGGGTCCTCGGCTCTGAGTCGTCACACCTTGTCACCCATTCCCTTTGACCTACCACGTGGTTGGGCTTGGGCACGTTTCGATCAAGTCGCATCAATCGATTCAAATTTAGTTAATCCGCTAAGCTACCCAACCTCTGCCCATGTGGCTCCGGACAACATTGAAAAGAACACCGGAAAACTACTGCCATACCGCACAGTCGCGGAAGACGGTGTCCGCAGCAGCAATCACCTCTTCCATGCCGGCCAGATCCTATATTCGAAGATCCGTCCAAACCTTTCAAAGGTCGTAGTCGTTGATTTCCCTGGGCTCTGCAGCGCGGATATGTACCCACTATCTACGGGGTTGGATCGTGACTACTTCCACCGATTCCTTCTTTCTGCCCCGTTTTTGGCACAGGTGACGACTGGCGACAACCGTGTGGCGATGCCAAAGGTTAATCAACAACAGCTATCCGCAGTCCTGGTGCCAGTTCCACCCCTACCCGAGCAGCGCCGCATCGTCGCACGGGTGGAGGAACTGATGGCCCTGCTAGACCGCCTGGAGGTCAAGCGCCAGGAGCGCGACGAGTACGCAAGGGCTTTCGCGGCCGCCGCAGTCCACCACCTGGACGCCTGACCCATGGCCGCCCCCTACCCGCTGCTCCAGGACGTGGAAAGCATGAAGCACATGCTCATGTCCGCCGCGTGCGGGGGCGACAGAACCGATCCTGGGTACGCAACGCTCCGGATGAAGCTCATCAAGACGGTCCTCCGTGACCGTCTCCCCCGCTTCGTCCACACCTGCCGCGATCTGGGCGAGTTCTGGGCCTTCATCAAGCCAAAGTTCGTCCATTACGAAGAGCGTCGAACCTTTCTACGGGAAGCCTTCGACCCCTTGCTGTCGGAGCTGGAGCAGGGAACCGCAGCCCCGGCCCATGACCCCATCCACCAAGCCCTGGCCAGGGTGGACAGCGCCCATGTCCATGAGGCGTGGCGCAAGGCCCTGGATCGCCGCCACGACGATCCCGAAGGCGCCATCACCGCCGCGCGCACCCTGCTGGAATCCGTCTGCAAGCACATCCTGACGGCCCAGGGCGTGCCCTTCGACGAAGGCCTGGACCTGCCCAAGCTCCACGCTCTCGCCATCGAACAGCTCAACCTCGCCCCCAGCCAGCACACCGAGCCCCTGTTCAAGACCATCCTCGGCAACTGCCAGTCCGTCGTGAACGCCCTCGGCACCCTGCGCAACAAGCTCGGCGACGCCCACGGCAAAGCCCCCCGCCAAGTGAAACCCGCCCCCCGCCACGCCGAACTCGCCGTCAACCTCGCCGGCACCATGGCCGCGTTCCTGGTTGCGACTTGGGAGGCGAGGAATTCTGTTGATCCAGGGAGTGCCACACATGGATAGCCAAAGTCTCGCGATTTCGCAGCACGCCGCTTTTGGCCAGCTTCAGACACTTGAAACGTGGCTCGCAGATACAAAGGAAGCGGCGGCCCAATCCCCTGACACCGCAGCAGAATGGGGGCGCATCCAGCGGGTGACTGAATCGATTCGCCAGCGGCTTGATTCGGCAGATCCAGCCCTGATTCCTGCACAAGCCATGAATAACCTGCATGCGTGCTTTGCCAACGTGACGAATAGCCTGTCCTCCTTCCAATCGAATCGAAATCTCGGTTACCTCCAGCAGGCAAACAACCAATGTAACGACCTTCTTTATCACGCTGCATTCATCCCCGGTGTGGAGTTCAAGAAGGCAAGGAAGAGCCTGCTGTCGTACATGGACGACTATGCGAAGGCGGTAGCCACCCACTCGGAGACCCTCAAGCTGGAAACACAGGAAGGCCTCCAACAGCTCGAAACCCTGAAGGCGAAGGTCGCGACCCTGCAGACGCAGGTTGATGCCCAGCTTGCTGAAGCGCAGACACTTGCGAAAAAGCACGCAGCCCTTTTCGAAGGGACCCAAGAGGAGCGCGAAGAAGCTTTCGACACAGCAGAGGAAGAGCGAAGCGGCGCATATAAGGTGTCTGAGACAGCCCGGAACGAATCGTTGGCCGAGGACCTTGCGCGACACTCCAAGGCTGTGAAGTCGTTCCTTCAAGAGGAAGCAACGGCTGGCCAACAGCTCCGCGAGAGCATTCAATCGCAGGGAGGGGCACTCGTCGCGCTGCTTGAGGGTTTCAAAACGCAGGCGGAGGAACTGGTGGGGCTCACAGGAACTCTCACCCGCGCGAATGCCTATCGGGAAGCCGCCAAGGCTGAAAACCGGCGGGCCTGGGTCTGGAGTGGCGTCGCCGTTACGGCGCTCACGGCCCTGTCAGTCGTGGCCTTCAAGACCCTATGGACATACACGAACGGTACGCATCCTGTCGGCATTGATTGGAGTGGATTCTCCATCCGCCTCTATACGCTTTTCGCCCTGACAGGCCTGGCCTTCTATGCAGGGCGCCAGGGGGAGATCCATCGGAATGCAGAACGTCAGAACCGTCGTCTCTTCTCGGACCTGGCCTCTGTAAGCCCCTTCCTGTCGGATCTCGCAGACGAAAAACGAGAAGCCATCATTGAGGAAATCGCACGCCGCGTGTTTGGTCAGCCCGAAACCCATGTCGAGCCCATGCGGCAATCGCCCCTACTGACCCCCGAACAGATCGGAAAGGCGATGGAAGTGCTGACCGAAGCGGCAGGGAAGACCATCAAGAAGCTCTGAACCTATTGGCGGATCCATGCAGCCCGACAAATCCTCGATCGTTCAGCTTTTCGACAACCGCGAGCAGTATCTGATCCCGCTGTTCCAGCGCGGCTATGTATGGACCCTCACGGAGGAGGTGCTTCCCCTGTGGGACGACATCATGGACCGCGTGGACGCCTTGAGGGAACGGTATTCCCTCCTGGAAGCGGGAGCCAAGGAAAGCCAGCTCAAGCCCATCCGGAAACATTTCCTCGGCACGCTGGTGCTGGGTGCCCCTTCGGACAATGGCAGCGATCGCATCAACACCCGGGAGGTCATTGATGGCCAGCAGCGCATCACCACCTTCCAACTGATGTTCCTGGCCTTCCGGGATGTCGTGAAGGCCACCGGGGACGAAGGCCTGATGGATGACCTGAGGCAGCTCACGCGGAACAAGGGCGACTACAAGGACAAGACTGACCACCACAAGGTCCGCCCGACCAATGTTGGACGCGATGTGCTCCATGGCCTCGTCGAACAAGGTGGCGTCGAGGTTGTCTGCAAGCGCTATCCGGTAAAGGTGAATGGGAAGCGCATCGAGCGCCCGCCCCTGGTCCAGACCTACCTCTTCTTCTACGGAGTGCTATCGCTCTTCCTGCGGGGAAAGGTGCATGACGACCGGATCCCCGTCGAGCGTGACCCGGAAGGGCAGACGCTGGCCCATGCACTCATCCGCTCCATCGATCGCGATCCCTACCTGCAGATTCCCTACGGCCATCTGCCCATGGATCTTGCGCATGCCCGGCTGCTGATGAAGGCCCTCCAATTCTGCTTCCAAGTGATGGTCTTGAAGCTGGATGACAATGAGGACGACCCCCAGATCATCTTCGAGACCCTCAATGCCCGCGGCGTTCCGCTGCAGCCCAGCGATCTGGTACGCAATTACCTCTTCCTTCAGTCGGCCCGGAAGGGGGAGGACGTGGATGCCCTCTACGAGCTCTTCTGGAAGCCCTTCGATGAAACCCCCGACCAGGAGGCCGGCGCCAAGGGGGCCAAGTTCTGGAAGATCGAAGAGACCCAAGGCCGTTTGAAGAACTCGCGCCTAGACCTGCTGCTGTATCACTACCTGGGATTGCGCCGCCAAGAGGATCTGAAGGTTTCCCATGTCTTCGAAGGGTTCAAGGAATGGTGGGAATCCGAGGAGCGCAACACCGAAGGGGAACTAGAGCGCCTGCACAACGTGGCGGGCTACTTCTCAACGTTCCTTGCTCCGACCCAGGAGACCCGGCTGGGTTCCTTCTGCCGCCGCATGAAGCTGCTGGATACGGCCACTCTGACCCCCCTGGTCTTGTATTTCCTGGAGCAGCACGGAACGGATTCACCAGCGGTGGCGGCCGTCCTGGATGATCTCGAATCCTATGTGGTCCGTCGCTTCGTCTGCGGGTTCACGCCGAAGGGGTACAACCGAATCTTCCTGAACCGTCTGCTCGGGGAGATGGTTCGGGACGGTTCTTCCGATCCCGGCCTGCTTCGCAAGAAGCTCCACGACCTTGATGGCGAAAGCCAGCGGTGGCCAGCGGACCCGGAGTTCCGTCAGGCGTGGTGTCGTCGAGCGCTCTACACCAACCGGGCCACCAAGGTTCGGGCCCTGCTGGAGGCGCTGGAGGTAGCCCTGCGTTCCAGCAAGCAGGAATGGCAGCATCTGCCCACGGGCCTCACGGTGGAACATGTCCTTCCGCAGAAATGGGATGCAGGGCACTGGCCTATCGCGGGGACGACCGACGAGCATCTCGAGACCCGACAGCGCCTGCTTCACAGCATCGGCAATCTGACCCTGGTCACCTCGCAGTTCAATTCGTCGCTCAGCAATGCGCCATTCAGCACCAAGCGGAAGGAGATCGAAGGGACCAGCCTTCTGATGCTGAACAAATATTTCCAGTCGCTTGAGGATGCAGACGCCTGGGACGAAACCCAGATCCTGGCGCGAAGCGAAGCCCTGCTCGAACTTGCGAAGCAGGTTTGGCCGCATCCGGGCCCCCGCTCACAGGGGCAGCAGGAGGCGCCAGATCCCGGCGCGGACTCTGAGGTGTGGCAACCCCTCAAGACCAAGAAGAAGACCACGCCGGGTGAGGCGGGCCCTTGGAACGGGGAATACTACGTCTCCTTCGGGGACGAGGAATCTCGAAACTGGTTCGAGGCCATCAAATACGGCTTCGTCTCTGCTGGCGGGGGCCCCTGGTACAGCAAGACCATGTCCCTGCTGCAGCCCGGGGGGCGGGTGTGGGTCATGATTCCCGGCCGTGGTTATGTCGGCGTAGGCATCGTCAAGGAAGCCGTGGTTCGGGTCGACGCCTTCCAGGTAACCCTTCCCGATGGACGGCGCGTTCCGATTCACCATCCCGACGCTGCCATCCAGGCATCGGGGATGTTCACGCACATGCACGACCCCGAAAAATCCGAATACTGCGTTCGTATCGAGTGGCTGAGGACCTTCTCCCCGGGGGAAGCCATCTGGGAGCCGGACTTCTTTGCCATCCAGCATTCGGCCTGCCGACCGAAATCCGCGGCATGGCCTCGAACGGTTCAGCGGCTCAAGGAGCTGTGGGGCATCGAGGCGTGAAGCGATCGCAGCGTTATATGTATTTGGGCTTAGGCGCGTGCTGGGTCTGTATTAGTCCTAAATTTGCCACTCAAGAGGAGCGCTGGGGGAAGCATTGTCCATCTGCTGTCCGATCTAGAGCAGGACACCATGGCACCTACTCACAACCTCATCCTCCAAAATCAAGCCAAGCTCGATAGCACTCACATCCAGGATATGTGGCGCAAGGTCCGTGATCGTCACCACGACGATCCCGAAGGCGCCATCAGCACGGTGCTGGAATCCATCTGAACTCATCCACGTCGGAGCCTTGCGGTCCAATAGGTCGCGGATAT
Organism: uncultured Solibacteraceae bacterium; assembly: GCA_964415525.1. Lineage (GTDB taxonomy): Bacteria > Acidobacteriota > Holophagae > Holophagales > Holophagaceae > CAZPUI01. The sequence continues at coordinate 17,685 of CAYQAS010000042.1, read as the reverse complement.
TACGCCTTGCTGCAGACCTCTGAGCCGCATGGCAGCGGACCGCATGACATGCAGCCATTTGGGGATGACAGGATGTGGCGAACCTCAGGATCACTTACTCGGTGCAGGGAATGTAGTGCACCCGCCGAATGGGAGCGCTCCCGCTGCCGGAAGCACCTCGACATGGCTGCAAACCGCATGCGACGTTGCCGCAGCCGTCGAATTAGAGAGGGCCTTTGCTCCATATGCGCTGAACCTGTGATTGCCCCCCTCTACCCTGGTGCTCCTTGCCGGAAATGCCGGGAAAAGGTCCGCGAACGGTGGGACCGCTTCGCTCGGCGCAGACAGCGGGCGCCCATCAGGACAATAGGGAATGTCCTTTCAGCGGCCAGCGAATCGGACTGAATCACCAAAGCAGACGGCAGGGCCCACAGAAGATCTGGAAACCCCTGTATTGCCCTTGCGATGCCCCACTGGCCGGCCAACTTTTTTCAAGAGCCTAAAAAAGAGAGATGGGGTCTGTTTACTTATTTTTTAACAGTTAGGGACCACACTACCCCCCTCCAGAAACAGGAGAAGAATAGGCAGAACCAATCGCCTCAACGCAGCAATAGCAGCGACACAGCCCAGAGCCGTTGAGATGGGTCGAGTGGACCAGAAGAGGCCTGAGACTGCAGCAGTGGGCTTTGGTTTCCACTCCATGACAGGTCGCAAACACTGAACCATTCTTTCAGGTCAAGGCAGAGCTGGCCGTGAGCGTCATACCCACCTCGGTGAGGCTCACATGACTCGAGGGGCAACCTGTGGAGTGCAGCCCCCGGCAGTGGATATGGAAACAAGCAGGAAACAAGTTAGGAAACACATTCCATGTTTCCATTAAAGCCCCGTCACCATTGGCTTTCAGGGCAAGGAAACACCAGAAACGCAACCACTCAAGCCCGCCTCGCCGCCTTCCCTGCTTCAGCCTTGGCCCGCTCTTCGGCTTCCTTCTCAGGGTCAATGGCGCCGGACAAGATGCCCCCGATGCGGGCCCCGATGGTTGCGGCTGCATCGTGGAGGCGTTCCGCGGCGGCTCGGGTGTATCTGTCAGTCACGGTCGCTTCTACATGGCCCAGCAACTCCGCCACGAAGCCCTTCAAGCCAAGGTCTGTTGCCACGCTTGCAAACGTCCGGCGCAGATCGTGAAGGCCTGGATCCTCCTCTGAAGGCTCCCCCTTCACTGCCAGCTTGGCAGCCTCCCGCACCCGCTCCCAAGGGTTCTGTATCGCTGTGAAGGGCTTCCATTGAAGGGTTCCGTCATCTGCCTTCACGCTGGAGCCTGGGATGAGATGGGGGCAGCCTAGGGTCCGAGTGATGGCCTGGAGGTCTGCGACGAGCTCCGGACACAGGTGGACGATGCGGGCCTTCCCGGTCTTCTTCCCTGTCTTGTGCTCTTCGGGCGGGATCGTGATCGTCCCCGCCTGGAGGTCCACCCACTCCCAGAGGCAGCCCTGAATCTCACCCTTCCGCATGCCAGCCATCAGGGCAAGGCGAAGCCCGGCCTTCAGCTCAGGCAATTCCGAAGAGGCCCGCAGCGCCTCCCCCAGCTTCTTCAACTCGAGGTCAGACAGGCGGCGGGTCCGCTTTGTCTCCTGCCCCCGCATCTTCACCACAGAAACAGGATTGGTTCCCAATGGGCGAAGGCCCCACTCTTCGGCCCGCTGGAACATGGAGCGCAGCACCGCGCGGGTTCGGTTCGCCTGGGTCGGGGTGCCCTTCATCTTGTAGAGCAAGCTCGAAACTTCGGCGGGCCCAAGATCCTTCAGCGGCAGCTTCCCCAGAGCGGGCCTGATGTGTCGATCCATCAGGCGACAGCTTTCCGTCTGCCAGCCTTCGGAGTTGTCCGGCACATGCTCGGCTTGGTACCGGTCCACCAAATCATCCACCGTCACCGCGGCGGGGCGGTTCTTGGCAGCTTCGCGGGCCTCCAGGGCGGCGCGGCGGGTTTCAGCCCTGGCGGCGTTGGGATCAATGCCATGCTTCTTGAGGTTCCCCAAGGCGTCCATGGCAAGGGTCCGGGCCGCATCTACGGTCACGGTCGGCCACTGGCCCAGTGTGCATGTCTTCTGGAGCCCCTGGAACCGGTAGCGGATCACCCATGACTTCGCACCCGCGGGTGTCACCTGGAGGCACAAGCCAGCCTGCCCCCCATCAGGGATAGGATAGGTCTTGTCCTTTGGCTGGGCAGCTTCCACCAAGGCCTTGGTTAGCCTCACCCGCTCCTTTGCCATGGCAGCCCTCCAAATGTGGCGACGAAGAGTTTCACCGTTCCCGTCGCCACACTATCGCCACATCCTGGGCCCGAAATCAACCAATTTTACCTAACAAAAACTTATCCACGGGCCCGTAACCGACATCATTTCATCACTGGAAACAATCTCTCGTGATGTGTCATAACGACAAACCTCAGACTACGAATCTGAGGGTCGGGCGTTCGAATCGCTCCGGGACCACCAATAAAAACACCGCTCAGGCCCCGGATCATCCGGGGCCTGAGTTGTTTTGGTAGGTGCCATGGATCGCCACGCCACTGCCCTTCCCGTTTGGGTCCATGCGGTGGACCTGGAGGGGGTGTCTGGCTGTTCTGAAGCGGAGTTGCGGTCTCTGCTGGGGGATGGGGAACTCGCTCGACTGGAGCGGTTCCGGCCATTGGACATGAAGCGGCAGTTCCTCGTTGCCCATGCCCTGTTGCGAATGGCGCTTTCGGCTCACACGGGAGTGCCGCCGACTCAGTGGCGGTTCGGAACCACTGCCACTGGGAAGCCCTTCATCGAGGGTCCAGCAAACGCGGAGACGCCGGCCTTCAGCCTCTCCCACACACGGGGGCTGGCGGTATGCGCAGTGGCGAACTGCCCCGCCCTCGGCATCGACGCGGAACGGCATGACCGGGAGGCCCGGGTGGAGGATTTGCTGCCTCGCATCTTTTCGCCTCAGGAGCGCGCCCAGCTGCATGGCCTCTCAGGACCGGAGCTTCACCGGGCCTTCTTCCGGGGCTGGACGCTGAAAGAAGCGCTCCTGAAGGCCCACGGGACGGGACTTCGCACCGATCCTCGCACCGTGGGATTCGACCGCAGTACCCCAACGTTCCTCCACCTGCCCGAAGACCTTCAAGCCGATACCTGGCAGTGCGGCATCCTGAATCTGGGGCCCGACCACAGCGGCGCCTGGGCCGCCCGCTCGGAACAGCGCCTCGAACCCAAGGTTCGGTGGGGCATGCCCGGTCAGGACAGGCCCTGACGCACCGCAGCCACAAGGCCGCTGTACGTGGGATCTCCGAAGAAAGCCGCCACCAGGGGAATGTCCTGACCAACCTCGCCGCCAATGCGGGCCAGCATGGTGATGACCTGCATGGAATCGCCCCCGAGTTCGAAGAAGTCCCCCTCCCCCGCTTCAAGCCCCAGGGCCTCTTCCCAGGCTGCCCGGACAATGCGCTCGACAGCATCTGTCTCATCCAGGACTGAAGACACCGGTCCATCGGTTTCAGACGCGGACGTCATCTCACCCAGCAGGGTCTGCCGATCCAGCTTCCCATTCAGGGTGCGGGGGAGCGCCTCCCGCCAGTGGATCACCGCCGGCACGAACGCATCGGCATATCGTTCCCGCAGGAAGCGTCGGATGCCGACCTCATCCCGGGAGGCACCCGGGCGCGCCACCAACCAGGCATGCAGCCGCGTGTAGGAGACCTCATCAGCCTCTGCTCCTGCGGCCGCATCCAGCACCTCGGGATGGCTGCGCAGGGCCTCCTCCACATCCCCAAGGGTGAGGCGGATGCCGTGAAGCTTGATCTGATCGTCGCCACGCCCCTCGAATCGGAGCGAACCGTCCGCCTCCACCCGGACGCGATCTCCAGTGTCGTATCGGCGGCCATTGCCGGTCTCCACCCCGAGGGCGCGCCCGTCGCGGTACCGCGAAGCCAGACAGGGGCCACCGATCCAGAGCGTGCCGCGTTCGGCAGGACGTCCCTCCGCATCGCAGACATGAAGGGTAGCCTGGAGCAGCGGCGCGCCCATGGGCACGAGGCCAACGCCGATCTGGGGGCCGACCTCCTCCCACGTGATGAGCCCCGAGGTCTCGGTGAGTCCATAGGCATTGCCCATCCGACCGCGAAAACCAAGGTCCCGCCAACGCGCCACAAGGGACCACGGAAGCGGTTCGCCAGAGGAGACATGCACCTGCACCGCATGGTCCAGAAGCGCGCGGCGGCGCGGCTCCGGCTGGGTTTCGAGCACGTCGCAGACACGCCTCAGGTACGAGGGTACCCAGTCCGTCACCGTCACGCCTGCCCGGCGCACCAATTCCAGCAGCGCAAGCGGATCCAGCACGGCCTCGAGGGGCGCCAGAACCACCGCCGCCCCCAGCGCCAATGGCACCAGCAGCTGTCGGACGGAGGCGGAATAGGCGAAGCTCGCAACGTGCAGCCAGCGTGTGTCCAGCCCGATGCGAACGCCCTGGTTGAAGGCATCGGGATAGACCGCGAGTGCGCCGTGGCTCACTTCCACGACCTTGGGCAGCCCGGTAGAGCCGGAGGTCTGGATGAGGAAGGCTGTCGCATCAGGGCATGGCCACGACAGATCCGCCAGGGGCTCCGTCGCATTCAACTGCTCAGGGGTCGCCACCGGAAGGCCATCGACTCCCTGCGCATCCCAGGTCACCACCAGGCCTGCGCCGACCGAACGAATGCGGGCATCCCGCATGAAGGAAGGCTGCCGCGGATCCAGGGGCAGACAGGGGTGCCCGGCCCGCAGGATGCCCAGGATCGTCGCCACGAGATCAGGGGTCCGATCCAGGCAGACCGCCACGGGTTGTCCCGCTTGAAGGTTCGAGCGCCGGAGGAAGGCCGCACAGCGATCGGCACGCTCGCACAGCTGCCCCAGGGTCAACGTGACATGGGGTGTCCAAAGGGCGAGCCGTCCCGGATCGAGGCTCCAGATCCGCTCGGGGAGGGTCTGGAACGAGGTCGGCTGGACAGCGGCAATGGCATCGGACAAAGGAATCCCTCACTTCCGCGGGTGCGGCAGAGCCCGCCCCCATTACCTCGATCTTAGCGTTTTCGGACCAGCATGGCCTCCAGGTGGTCCGCGGCCACCCGCACGCCGTCCTCGCCTTTCATGACATCCGCAACCCCTTCAGCGGCCCTCCGATGTTCCGGCATCTCCACCGCCTTGCGGATGGCCAGGGCCAGCCGCTCCGCCGTGAGTTCTCCCAGAGGAATGCTCGCACTCGCGAGACGCCGCTCAAGGGCCAACGCCGCCCACAGATGCTGGTCCAGCCAATGGGGCACGAAGACCGAGGGCACACCCGCCCGGAAGGCGGCAGCCGTGGTGCCCGCACCTCCGGCGTGGACCACGCAGGCGGCCCGGGGAAACAGCCAGGCATGGGGCACGAAGGGGGCGAAGCGGATCCGATCTGAGGTGGCATCGAGTCCAAGCCCGCTCCAGCCTGTCTGGATCACCGCCCGCACGCCCGCCAGGGCCACGGCCTTCGCCAGCAGCCGAGCGATCTCCTCAGGATCGCGGTGCGTCATGCTACCGAACCCCAGCACCACCGGTGGCTCCCCTGCCTCCACGAAGGCGCGGAGGTCGGGGTTTACCATCGGCAACTCGTCGAGGAACCAGAACCCCGTAAGGTGATGGCGCGCCGACCAGGAAGCCGGGCGCGGAAAGAGGCAGGGACTGACGGGCGTGAGGGCCAGGTCCGTGGAAATGCCATCCTTGCCCAGGGGATCCTCGACCGGCGGCAACCCGAATCGGGACCGGCAGGCGTTGAAGCCGGGAGCGGCAATGGCGGATAGGCGCGGCCTCCGACTGCTGCCGAAGGGGGAGAAATGCACGGAGACATAGGGGCAACGAAGCACTTCCGCGGCAATGCGCCCCGCCGCCTGATACGGAATGGAGAGGAGCGCGTCGGCGCCCTTGGCGGCATCGAGAAGCGTCTCTACTGCAGCTGGGGCATGCTCGAGGGCGTAGGGAAGCGTGAGTTGCACCTGAGACGTCACGTCCCGGAGTTCACACGCCGGCCCGAAGACCCGCCGAGCATCTTCGCCATCTGCCGCAGGCCCCAGGGAGACAAACTCCAGCCCCACCGATGCGGCGCGTCCGGCGAAATTGTCCGGGGCGCCCAGGAGCACTTGGTGACCCCGTCGCAACAGCTCACGACCGAGCCCGAGGAAAGGCTGGACATCCCCGGTGGTTCCGAATGTAGCGAGCACGAGCCGCATGAATCTCCCGAGTGATGCGCGACTGATATTCTGAGGCCACGGAAGGGTGCAGTGCAGCATCCCTGTTGCGAGGTGGGTATGGGGATGCAGACGGAAGGGGCGGAGGGCCTCGCAGGCATGGGCCCAGATCATCCCGCCTCCGGCGCCCAGGAAAGCCTCTGGTTCCTGGATCAGACGGTCGCAGACCCCGCCATCAGCCACGTCGCCTTTGGCCTCCGGCTGGTGGGCCGTCTGCACCGGGGCGCCCTGGAGGAGAGCTTCCGCCTCAGCGTGCGTCAGCATGAGATCCTGACGACGCGCTTTATCTGGACCGAGTCCACGGGTCTGCGCCAGCGGGTCCAACCGGGAATCCCCGTTCCCTTCGACATCCAGGATCTTCAGGACCTGAAAGACGCCGCTCAGGCGGAGCGGCTCGCAGCTGCCAAGACCGCATTCGCGCATGCCCCCTTCGACCTCGCTCAAGGCCCGCTGATCCGAACGCGCCTCTTCATCCTGGGTCCGGAGCTGCACGTCCTGGCGCTCTGCATCCACCACATCGTCTTCGACGCCTGGTCCTACAGCGTTTTCCTAGCCACTTGGCAGGAGCACTATCGGTCGCTCTGCCAGGGAATGGCCCCGGTCCTTCCAGTGTCTGGCCCCGCTTTTGGCGAGGTGACACAAAGGCAGCAGGCCCGGCTGGAGGGTTCTCATCTCCAACGCCTCCAGAACCACTGGGCACGTCACCTGACGGGCGCCCCTGCTTGTCTCACCCTTCCGATGGATCGCACTCCCGAGAAAGGCGCGGGACGCATCCCCCTGTCCGTCTCCCCTGAACTGACCGCAGCACTCAAAACATTCGCTCAAAGCCAGAAGGGAACATTCTTCATGGCCCTGCTGACGGGATTCTCGCTTCTCCTCTCGCGATTGAGCGGCCAGGAGGACGTGGTGGTGGGCACGCCCGTGGCGGGACGGGCGCTGAAGGACACTTGGAACCAGGTGGGCTATTTCGTGAACACCCTTGCCCTCAGGACAGATCTGTCGGGGGCGCCCACCCTCCGCGAGCTGTTCGCCCGGGTGCGGGAGACCTCGCTCCAGGGGATGGCACACCAGGATCTGCCCTTCGACCAGGTGGTGCGTCTGCTCAATCCCGGCCGCGCGAAGGAGCACACGCCGCTCTTTCAGGCCATGCTCGTCCTCCACAACGTGCCCCACCGGGAGGGCGCCTTCCTAGACCTGGAGACCTTCCCCGAGGCGATCCACCCTGGCGCGACGGCCTTTGACCTGACTCTGGTCTGGTCGGATGCCTCGGGTGGCCTGGAATACCGCGCGGACCGGTTTTCGGAGGCCTCGGCCACCCGCATGGCCCGTCAGTTCGTGCGAATCCTGGAAACCCTGATCCAGGCTCCGGACCTACCGATCGATCAGGTCTCCCTGCTGGATGCCCAGGAGGCCGAGGCCGAACGGACCCGCGGCCGCGGAGAAACCCACCCCCTCCCAAACGAGAGCGTCCACGCCGCCATCGTCCGTCAGGCCATGCTGCGCCCCGACGCGATCGCCGCCATGCACCAGGGCCGCGCCCTCACCTACGCCCAACTCGAACACCTCAGCCGACAGGTGGCGGCGGTGCTGCGCAGCAAGGGCATTACTGAAGGCACGCCGGTCGGACTTCTCATGCATCCCGGCCTGGAGCAGCTGGTGGGGCAGCTGGGGGTGCTGCGCGCTGGCGGCGCATACGTCCCGCTGGATCCGGAGCATCCTTCGGACCGTATCCGCCAGGTTCTGGATGCCAGCGGCGCCCCCTGGCTGCTCACGCACGGCTCCCTCGTGCCTCGCCTGGCCGCCATTGGGAAGCAGGCCCTCGTCCTCGACCTCGACATGCTTGCGCCGCTCCAGGCGCCCATCACGTGGGAGGACGTTCGGTCTGAGGACACCGCATGCATCCTGTTCACCTCCGGCTCCACAGGCCGCCCCAAGGGCGTGATGGTGAAACACCGCGGCCTGGTGAACATCCTCACCTGTCTCCAGGACCTGCTGCGGGTCGGGCCGGAGGATCGGACCCTGGGCATGACGGCCCTCGGCTTCGATCCCTCCAGCATGGAACGCCTGCTGCCACTGCGCTGCGGCGGCCGGGTGGAACTGCTGGACCGCGCCGCTGTCGTGAATCCGCTGGCGCTCAAAGAGGCCATCGCCCGCGTGTCACCGACCCTTTTGGTGGGCGCGCCCGCCCTCTGGCAGCTGCTCCAGCAGGCTGACTGGCGCGGGGATGGACGGGTGAAGGTGCTCTGTGGCGGCGAGACGCTCCAACCTGCGGTGGCGGCCTATCTGCTCGAGCAGGCCGGCGAAGTCTGGAACCAGTACGGTCCGACGGAGGCCACCATCCTCTCCACCTGCCACCGCGTGTCCGCCCAGGATCTGCCGGACATCCCCATCGGCACACCGGTCTGGAACACCGGCATTCAGGTGCTCGACGCCCGGCTCCAGCCCGTCCCGCCAGGGGTGGCCGGGGAGATCTGCATCAGCGGCGATGGGCTGGCCCATGGCTACTTGGGTCTGGAGACGGAGACCCGCGCACGGTTCCCGGAGGATCCCGCCGCCCCCCGCCTGCGCCTCTACCGCACCGGCGATCTCGGCCGCTGGAATCCGGATGGCACCTTGGCCTACCTCGGAAGGGTGGATCACCAGATCAAGCTCCGGGGCTACCGCATCGAACTCGAGGAAGTTGAAGCCGTCCTGCTGCGGCACGCTGCGGTGCTCCAGGCCGCGGCCGACGTGCGCCGCGATGCCGAAGGCGACCACCTGGTGGCCTTCCTGGTCGCCCGGCCGGGTCAGGTCCTGGACCCCGAAGTACTGCGCGGCCACGCCAAGACGGCGCTTCCACCCTACATGGTGCCCTCGCAATTCTTCGTCCTGCCCCAACTACCGCTACGCAATGGCAAGGTGGATCGGGAGCTGCTCCGGGCCACCCCGCTGCCCCGACTGACGCGGACCCAGGAACGCGTCGACCCCCGTGGCCCAACGGAGCAAATGCTCCTGGACATCTGGCGGGAGCTGCTGGGGCGTGACGACTTTGGCATCCTCGACGATTTCTTCGAGCTGGGAGGCCACTCCCTGCTCGTGATGCGGCTCGCCGCCCGCGTCGAGCAGGTCTTCGGTCGCCGTCTCGCCCCGGCTGTGCTCTTTGAACGCGCCACCATCTACAACCTGGGATTGGCCCTGCTGGAATCCGTGGAGCAGAAGGAGTCGGCATCGGAGGTCCTCCAGGCGGGGGATCCCCAAAAGACGATCTTCTACCTGCATGGCGACCTGCCCGGCCTCGGCCTCTACTGCCGTGGCATCGTTCGACACCTCGATCCCGCCTGGACCTTCACGGTCATCCACCCGGCAGGCATGGGCGGCCAGCCTCCGGCGGCGGACTTCGACACCATGGTGACCGACCACGTCGCCCTCATCCGTGCGCTCCAGCCCGTTGGCCCCTATCGCATCGCTGGCTTCTGCAACGGCGCTTCGGAAGCCCTGGAGATCGCCCGCCGCCTGAGCGCGCAGGGGGAAACCGTCGCGCGCGTGGCCCTCGTGGCCCCGGATCGACCGCGCACTGGGCCTGCGGTGACAGGCCCGCGAGAGGCGGCCCTGGAGGGCTCCACCGAAGCCCTCCAGGTGGCCCTCGCCAGCCTCATCCGGGCCGTGGCCAGCCACGTGCCCCAGCCCTACACAGGCCCCGTGAGCGTGCTGCTACCGGATACGCCGCCGCCCCCAGAACCGGCCCTCGGTTGGGATCGGCTGCTGCCGGACTTGGACGTACGAACCATCGCTGGGGATCACGTCACCTGCCTTGCCAGCCCCACGCTTGGAACGCAGCTGGCCGAAGCCTTCGGGGCCATGCGACAGGTCTTGTCGTGAAGGTGCTTCAGGTTCAAGCCCTCGCCCTTGCCTTCGCGGGCCTGCTGCTTCCCGCGGCACCTCCTACGGACGGTGCGCTCCGCATCGTGGAAGCCCGACGAAAGCTGGCGAATCGCGCGGGCCGCAGTCCTCTGACCCTCCTGGACACCAAGCTGGACCGCACCGAACGCGAGGCCCTCACGGAGCTGCTGGCCGCCCTTCCGCTGTCGGACCTGGAAACAGATGCTGGGCCGCGTCTGCTGGCAGATGTGAGAGCCAGTCTCCGGGCGCGGAGCAGCACGCCCTGGGGACCGAACGTGCCGGAGCCCCTCTTCCGCAGCTACGTGCTCCCTCCCCGAGTGTTCAACGAGGCCCTCGACGACTTTCGCAGTGCCCACCACACCGCTCTTTTAGAGAGGGTGAAGGGGAAGACCATGACCGAGGCGGTGCTGGAGGTGAACCTCTGGTGCCTGTCCCAAGCCACCTTCGGCGGCACGGATCCTCGCACCGCCAGCCCGCAGACCACGATTCGGACCGCATTCGGACGCTGCACGGAGCTGTCCGTGCTGCTGGTGGCCGCCTTGCGCAGCGTGGCCATTCCCGCCCGCCTGGTGCTCCTGCCTCGCTGGGCCCACAACGACGCCTACCACGCCTGGGCGGAAGCCTGGGTAGATGGCCAATGGCATTTTCTTGGTGCTGCAGAGCCGCGTCAGCGGCTGGATTCCGCCTGGTTCGACGAGCACGCCCCACGGATGCCGCGAGTGGAGACCCTGGTCCTGGGGCCGGGCACCCAAACCGTGGCCCCTGGCACGCTGGAGGCGCGAGGCATCCTGGATCTGACGGACCGATACGCCCCGGTCCGCCGGGTCCACGTGAAGGTGGTGGACGTCAGTGGACATCCGGTGTCCGGTGCGCGCGTAGATCTCCGTTTGGCCAATGACGGCGGGCTGCCGCCCCTCACCTCGAGCCGAACGGATGGGAACGGCAGCACCGCCCTCCAGCTTGGTCCAGTGGATGCCTGGATCTGGGCACGCCGGGGTGATGCCCATGGTCATCAGCTGCTTCGCCAAGGTGGACCCACCGATCTGACGATCCTCCTCGACCCGAAAGGCCTACCCTCCCCGCTGGAGCTCGATTTCGCAGAGCCACCCCCCTCTCAAGAAAATCCAGAACCCCCGAGGAGCCAGGCCCATAAAGCCCGAGTCAAGGCCGCGGATGAGGTCCGAAAGCGCGCTCCGTTGGGCGGCCTGGATGCTGCAGGAAGCGATGCCCTGGCGAAGGCCGAGGGCTACGGAACCGACATCGCACCTGCCCTCCAGCGAGCACGCGGCAATGCCCCACAAATCCTCGCGTTCCTCCGCAAGGCCGTTCCCCACCGGACGGAGGCCGCTGCCCTCCTCGCCGTCTTGACGGACAAGGATCGCCGTGACGTCTCGGCGGAAACCCTGATGGATCACCTGCCGGAGGGCGGAGGCAACGCCCTCGATCCCGATGTGCTCCAACCGCGGGTGGACGAAGAACCCCTCCGAGAGGGACGCTGTTGGCTGCGTGCCCGGGTGCCCGAGGAGCTCGCCCGCACCGCCCGCCAGAATCCTGAACCGCTGGCAGCGTGGATGGATGCGCAGGTCCGGGTGGAGACCTCCCTGCCCTCCGACGGCCTTCCCATGGCACCTCGGACGGTCCTGGAGCTGGGGGTGGCGGATGCCCGCAGTCGGGACATCGCCTTCGTCGCGCTCTGCCGGGCCCTTGGGCTGCCAGCCCGACTCGATCTGCTGACACGCCAGCCGCTGGTACGCCCCGACCGGACTTGGTTAGGTGTCACCTTCGGTCCGGCCCGGATCGAAGTGCGCTCCATGGGAGGGGTGATGCTCAAGGCTTCCGACCCGGATGTGCGATTTGCCAGGGATCTCTCCATCGCCCGGATCGAACCGGAGGATCTCCGCCCCCTCGCGTTCCCGTACCTGCTGCCCCTCGACCAGATCAAAGGTCCCATCGCCTTCCCTGTCGGAGATTACCTCCTCACCACCAACCACCGCATTGAGACGGGAGCCTGCCTCACCCGGATGGTGCGTTTCACCGTGTCCGCAGGCACGGTGGTGGAGGTGCCAGTGGTGCTGAGAGCGAAGGCTCAGGCCCCGCCGGAGATCCGCTCCCGGTAGAAGGCCCGGAAGGCCTCGGGCCGCATGGGGTGCCCGTAGAGGAAACCCTGGGCACGGTGGCAGCCCCGATCTAGCAGGAAGCGCGCCTGATCGATGTGCTCCACGCCTTCGGCAATGAGGTCCATACCCAGGCTCTGCCCCATGGCGATGATGGCCGTGACCAGGTTCCGGTTCTGGGAAGGCTCACCCAGTGACTGGATGAAGCTCTGGTCGATCTTCAGGATGTCGAACGGATAGTGCTGGAGGTAGCTCAGGGAGCTATACCCCGTGCCGAAATCGTCCAAGGCGAGGGTGATACCCAGGTCCTTCATGCGGTTCAGGGTGGCGAGGGCCTGCTCGGAACCTTCCAGGAGCACGCTCTCCGTGACCTCGACCTCGAGCAGGTTCGGATCGGCGCCAGTGAGCGCGATGCAGAGTTCCAGGCGATCCATCAGCTGCGGGTCGAGCATCTGGATGCTGCTGAGGTTCACCGCCACCCGGATCGGGGGCAGCCCCTCGTCCATCAGGCTCCGCACGAAACTCAGCGCCTGCCGGAAGACGAATTCTCCCAGTTCCAGGATGAGCCCGGTCTCTTCTGCCACGGGAATGAAGCGTGTGGGGGCGATGCTGCCCATCTCCGGATCGTCCCAGCGCAGCAGCGCCTCCATGCCCAACACCTCGCCACTGCGGGCATCGATCTGGGGCTGGAAGTGCACGTGGAAGGCCCCCTTTGCCAGCCCGCGACGCATGCCGGCCTCCAGGGCGAAACGTTCCTGGAGCCGATCATCCATGGAGGCATTGAAGAACTGGAAGCGGTTGCGCCCGCTCTCCTTGGCGGCGTACATGGCCCGGTCCGCGTGCTTGAGGATGGTGTCGGGATCCCACCCGTCCTGAGGCATGAGCGCAATGCCGATGCTGGGCGTCACCACGAGTTCGTGCCCCTGGAGGGGCACCGGCTCCCGCAGCACGTCGAGGATGCGTTGCGCGACCCTTCCGGCGTCCACGGGGCTGGAGAGGTGGCGCAGGATCAGGCAGAATTCGTCCCCCCCGATGCGGGCCACACCCTCGATGTCGCCACTGTCGGTGCGGGCCAGGACGTCCGTGGGACGCAGGACCTCGGAGATGCGCGCCGCTACGACCTTCAGCAGGTCATCCCCCACCGCGTGCCCCAGGGTGTCGTTGATGCGCTTGAAGTTGTCCAGATCCAGGTAGAGCAGGGCTGCACTGCGCGGATACGGTGTCCCTTCGCTGCGTGCCAACTCACCCAGGACCCGCTCGAGGGTTGAGGACAGGGCATTGCGGTTCCAGAGTCCCGTGAGGGCATCGTGATAGGCCATGTGGCGGATGCGCTGCTCGAATTCCATGCGCTCGGTGATGTCGCGCACCATCACAAGCACCCGATCCTCCGCACTGGCAATGAAGCGCCCTTCCCAGTGGCGTTCCCGTTCCCCGAAGACATGGGAGGCCTCCAGGCTCCAGACCTCGGAAGGGTCCGTGAGGGCCTGTCGCACCTTCTCCAGGACACGCAGCGCCAACCCCTCTGGCAGGAGTTCCGCCACATTCCCCATGGAATGGCGAACCGTGTTGTCCTCGCCCCGAATTCCCGAGTGCACCAGGGTGACCTCGCCATTCAGGTCCACCATGAAGATGGGATCCGGATGCGCCGCGAACAGGGAACGGAGGGTCCGGGTGCGCTCCTGGAGGGCGTTGAAGGCGTCCCTGGCTCGCAGCACGTGCCGCAGGCGATAAGGAAGATGCTTCCAGTGGAGCGGCTTGGTCAGGTAGTCATTGGCTCCCGCCTGATAGGCCGCCTGGATGGAGCCGAGATCCTCGAGCCCCGTCACCACAACGACGGGCAGTTCCTCCGCAGACCAGGACTTGCGGATCTCGCGGCAGAGCGTGAAGCCGTCCTCATTCACGAGCATGAGATCCAGGAGTACGAGATCGGGATTCTCGGTCTGGATCAGCACCAGTCCCTGCTCCCCGCTACTGGCGGTGTGGCAGACCATCCCCGCCACCTCCAGGGATCGCCGAAGCGCCTTCAGCACCAAAGCGTCATCATCGATTGCCACGACGACGCAGGGGGCCGCAGCCTGCGCGTTCAGGTGCTCGTCAGGGGCATTCGACATGGCATGACTCTAGCGGATCTCCTTGGATCGGCGCATCTCGAGTCTTCATGAAGCGAGGATCCACGCGGAGGGATCACAGGTGAGGCCCGGCGGCTTCGCCTCGTCTACACTATGCCTAGCAACTTGATGCCTCTCGGAGTCGCCGTGATCCAACCCGCCCTGGCTTCCATCATCTTTCTCCTGGCGGGACTGCCAACCGCCGCCCAGCTGGTGCCGGTCGCCCCTGCGCCCACACGGATCGTCCGCAGCGCCGAGATCGAAGGAGAAGGCTGCACCAGCGTCATGGTCACCCGGGGCGCCAGCGTGGACGGTTCCACCATGACCAGCCACAGCTGTGACAGCGTGTCCGACCGCAGCTGGCTCAATATCATCCCCGCCGCGAAACACCCCAAAGGCGCCATGGCCAAAATTTTCGTGGATGCCAAGGATACGAAGGGCCCCAGGGACACCGATGTGAAGGTCGCCGGCGAGATTCCCCAGGTCCGGGAGACCTATGGCTACCTCAACGCCGCCTACCCGATCATGAACGAGCATCAGCTCGCCATCGGCGAGACCACCATTGGCGGGCGCCGGGACCTCAAGAGCGACGTGGGAGTTCTGGATGCGCCGGAGCTCTTCCGCCTCGCTCTGGAGCGCGCCAAGACCGCCCGCGAAGCCATCAAGGTCATCGACGCCCTCACCAGAGAGCACGGCTACAACGACTCCGGCGAGAGCTTCACCTTCGCCGACAAGCAGGAAGTCTGGCTCTTCGAGATCTATGGCCCCGGCAAGGGCCGCAAGGGCGCGGTGTGGGCCGCCCAGCGGGTACCGGACGGCCACGTGAGCATCAGCGCCAATGCCAGCCGCATCCGCGGCATCGACCTGAAGGACAAGGAGAACGTCCTCGCCAGCGAGAACGTGTTCAGCCTCGCCAGGGAAATGGGCTGGTGGAAGGAGGGCGAGGCCTTCGATTTCGCCTACGCCTACGCACCGTCGAGCCGCAACAGCCTGGGATGCCGCCGCCGCGAATGGCGCGCCCTGAGCCTGCTTGCACCCAGCCTCAAACTCGACCCAAATGCCGAGAACTATCCCTTCAGCGTGAAGCCCGACAAGAAGCTCACGGTGCAGGATGTCCAGGCCGTCTTCCGCGACGCCTATGACGGCACCGAGTTTGACCAGACGAATGGCCTCGTGACCGAGGTGAAGGGCGCCTGGGTGAAGAGCCCCATCGCCAACCCCTTCGCCAATGGCGACCTCAAGGCCGCCCTCAAGGTCAAGCGCGAGCGCACCATCGCCGTGCCCCAGGCCACCTACGTTCAGATCACCCAGAGCCGCGCTTGGCTGCCGGACGCCATCGGCGGCGTGGTGTGGCTCGGCTACGACAACCCCACCACCAGCGCCTTCCTCCCCTTCTATGCCGGCATCACGAAAGTGCCTGCCAGCTATGAAGTGGACGGTCGCCGCGAGTACAGCCGCGCTTGCGCTTGGTGGGCCTTCCGCACCCCCAGCAAGCTGGCCCACCTGCGGTGGCAGGAGATGAGCAAGGTCGTACAGGAGGTCCGGGATGAGGTCGAGAAGCGAATCTTCACCGAGCAGGCCAAGATCGAAGAAGAGGCCGTGAAGCTCCACAAGGAAGACCCGAAGAAGGCCATCACGTTCCTCACCCAGTACTCGGTGACCGAGGCGGAAAAGGCCGTGGACGCCTATTGGAAGCTCAGCGACAAGCTCTGGGTGAAATACGGAACCAAGTTCTGAGGGCACCGCCATCGGTGCCATGCTTTGTTTTGCCCAATGGGGGCACTGGTCCCTTGTGACCGAGTGCCCCCTTTGCGTATGGCGAAATAAACAACGTTAAGCGCAAGCCTACCGCCATCCTGAACCAGGAGTCCTCCCATGACCCTTCACGCCCGCGTTTCCCGAGTGGATGACTACACGGGCGAGCTTCTGCAGACCCTTCAGAAACTGGAGATGGAGCAAGCGAAGGGCGCCCTCAACCGCGACGAGCAGGACGATTTCCTGGTGGACCTCCGTAAGGCCATGGAGGTCCGGGACCTTCGCCCCATGCGCAACCGCGCCACTTTCGACCTGCTGCTCGCCCTCGCCATCTTTGCCAGCGCATGCATGCTGCCCGGGGGATTGATTCCCCTCCGGTTGCTGCTCCTGGCCATCTCCGCCCTAAGTCTGGGCATGGCCGGCTGGCGCCTGAGCCTCTTCCTCCGCCGCCGGGCCCACGACCGTCGATGGCTGGGAAGCCTTGAAGCAGCGGTGGCCAGCGGCAAGACGATCTTCGACGCCCGGCTGGAGCCATCCTCGAAAGGTTGAACCTCCGCCCCAAGGCGATGAAACGGCATGCAATGAGGGCCTACCGACCCGCCCTCTGAAACGCAACCCTGCCCCTGGGAAAGCCATGGAGGGCCGCCGCCTGCCACAGGAAACGCGTCTGACTGACCAGGTCCATTACCGGCAGCAGCAGCCAGAAGCGCGCGGAGAAGAGAAACGGGCTCGGCGAATGCTCCGAACACCCTCCCGGCCGCCCCACCGAGGATCGCCATCCAGGACGGCGTGTCGATGGTGACGGGGGGATGGGTGCTGTCGTCCTCCAGGGTCACCCAGTGCTCTTCCTGCTGCTGATCCGCTTTGCGAAGGGGATCGATGGCATAGGGACTGGCCGCGGCTTCAACCGTGTTGATGGTGGTGAGCGACGATCCAGGTGACCACGTCATCCAGCGTCATACCCCCTGAATCGAGCTCCGTGGCGTCCTCGGCCTTGCGGAGAGGAGAGACCGCCCGGGTCGTGTCCTGGAGGTCCCGCGCCCGCTGATCCTCCAGCACCTGGGCGTAGTCCACGGGTAGGCCCTTGGCCTGGAATTCCTTGACCCGCCGCTCCGCACGCACCTCGGCGCTGGCGGTGAGGAAGATCTTGCAGCAGGCATCTGGAAAGACCACGGTGCCGATGTCGCGACCATCCACCACCCAGCCGCCGCTGCGGCCGATCCGCCGCTGCTGCTCCACCAGCACCTCGCGCACCCGGGGGTCCGTCGCCACGCGACTGGCCAGGGGCCCGACTTCCGGGCCCCGTATGGCCTCGGAAACGTCCTCGCCCGCGAGGAAGAAGGCCGTCCCCCGCTGTTCAATGTGGAGCCCCGCAAGCAGATGCTCCAGGGCTGAGGGATCCTCCAAGGATGCCCCAGCACGCTGAACGGCCAGGGCCGCGGTGCGATACATCCCGCCGGTGTCCAGGTAGTTCCAACCAAGGGCATGGGCCACTCGCTTCGCAGTGGTGCTCTTCCCTACGCCACTCGGGCCGTCCAGGGCGATCACGGGGAGCTGGGGCATGGGGCACCTCGGG
>CAYQAS010000041.1:0-33858 GCA_964415525.1 uncultured Solibacteraceae bacterium | reverse complement strand
AAGGCCAGCGGCAAGAAGATCGAACTCGTCACCGTCGGCGAGGACACGGAGATCGACAAGAGTCTCATCGAGGAACTCGGCGATCCCCTCATCCACCTCATCCGGAACAGCGCCGACCACGGTGTCGAGTCCACCGAGACCCGGCTCGCCGCCGGGAAGTCCGAGACCGGCACCGTTTGGCTGCGGGCCCGCCACGAGGGCGACAGTGTCGTCGTGGAAATCGAGGACGACGGCAAAGGCATCGATCCCGCCATCATCCGGGCCAAGGCCGTGGAAAAAGGCGTGGTGAGCCAGGAGCGCGCCGATGCCATGACGGACGAGGAGGCGATCAACATGGTCTTCCTCCCAGGCTTCTCCACCGCAGCCAAGGTCACGGATATTTCAGGCCGCGGCGTGGGCATGGATGTCGTCCGTTCCAACGTGCGCAAGCTCAATGGCACCGTGGATGTGCGAAGCGTCGTGGGCAAGGGCTCCGTCTTCACCCTGAAGCTGCCACTCACCCTCGCAATCATCGACGCGCTGCTGATGCGCGCCGGGGGCCAGGTCTTCGCCCTTCCGGGTACCGCCGTGGAGGAGACCCTCCTCGTGCCGCCCGAACACGTCTCCTTCCTGACCCGACGCAAGGCCGTGAACCTCCGCGGCGAGGTGCTGGGCGTGTCCCGATTGCGCGAACTGCTCCAGTTCAATGAACGCAAGGACCAGCTCGACATCGGCGCCACGGAACTGCCGGTGGTGGTGCTCTCCAACGGCGGTCGCCGCATGGGCCTCATCGTAGATGCCTTCATGCGCCGGCAGGAAATGGTGATCAAACCCCTAGCCCCCTACCTCGCCAGCCTTCCGGGCATTTCCGGCGCGAGCATCATGGGAGACGGCGGTGTCGTGATCATCCTGGATCCCGCCGAGCTCATGGCCCTCGCCATCGAGGAGGGGATGTGACCTCCCTCGCGTTCTCCGCGGGGACGGCGGAGACCGTCCATGGCCGCGGCGGCCTGATCCAGTATCTGAGCTTCGAGCTCAACGGTCGGCCGTACGCCGTGCCGCTGATCCAGGTGGCCGAGATCACGCCGATCTGCGAACTCCGCAAGATCCCCCACATGCCCCGCTCGGTGGAAGGCCTGATGGATCTTCGGGGAAGCGTCTTCCCCGTACTCAACCTGCGGGCAAGGCTCGGCCTGCGCAGCGATGGGGCCGTTCCACCTCCGGACAACATCATCATCCTGGATCAGTCCGGGGCCCGCCTCGGCGTGCTGGTGGATCGGGTCCTGTCCGTGCTCTCCGTGACAGGAGACCAGCGGATGCCCGCGAGCCCGCTTCTCGCCGGCAGCGAAGGCGCCCTGGCGGAAGGCTTCATCCTCGTGGACAACCAGGTCGTGGTGATCCTCGACACCCTGGCCCTGGGCAGCTCCGGTGCGACCCACCACCACCACGCCATTGCCGCCATCTCGAACGTGGAGCAGAAGCTCGACGCGGACCTGCAGCATCTCCTGGAACTGGCCCCCAGCAAGGCGGACAAGGAGGCCCAGGACCACCGAATCACGCCCCAGATCGAGACCGCCATCCGACACACGGAAGAGGAGGTCACCAAGGTTGTGGATCGCATCGAACTGATGCTGGCGGCCACCGACAAGGCCTTCAACGGCCTCATCCTGCTCAAGCAGCAGGCGCTGCTGGGACGGATCAAGGATCTGGAGGCTCCCATTGCCGAACTCGAACGTATCGGCCAGCGCCTCCAGTCCGAGGTCTTCGAAGCCCTTCACCGGCTGCAGTTCCAGGACATCGCCCGCCAGAAACTGGAACGCGTCCTGAAACACATCCACGGCCTGCAGCAGGTCATCGGCCACCGGTTCCGCGACATCGGCAAACCCAGTTGAGGAGATCCTGAATGAGCAACGGCGGCCAAAAGCCGCCGTTGCTCATTCAGGGTTCAGGTCCGTCAGGCCAGCACGCTCGTGCAGTGCTTGCAGCGCTTCGCCGCCACGGGCACCGCCTCAAGGCATTCGGGGCAGGTCTTGGTGGCGGGAGCCTCGGGAGCGACTTCTTCCTCCTTCTTCTTGAGCTTCTGGAGCGCCCCCAGGCCCTTCACCAGCACGAGGAAGATCACCAGGGCGATGACGAGGAAATCCACGCTGGCACCCAGCACCTTGCCCACTTCGAACTTGCCCACCGTCCAGGCCTGCCAATCCCCCTTCGGGAGGATGTAGCTAACCAGAGGCATCACCAGCCCTTTCACGAAGGCATCCACGATCTTGCCGAAGGCGGCGCCGATCACCACGGCGATCGCGAGGTCGACAACATTGCCACGCAGAATGAAGGCCTTGAATTCGTCACGCAGGGACATGTTTGCTCCTCGGGGGTTATCGGGTTGGATGCCACGATCCCATCACGGCTTCCGCCACGAGGGAAGGCTCAAGTTCGGTCATGCACTGCAATCGACGGCAGGCCCTTTCCCGACACGGCGAACAGGCGATGCCCGTGCGAAGGATGCGGCCGCTTCCGTTGGGCAGACCCGCGATGACCGGATCTGAAGCGCCGTAGACCCCCACCACGGGAACGCCCAGCACCACCGCCAGGTGCAGCAGACCGGTATCGCCCGCCACCACCGTATCCGCCTCCCGCAACCGGGCCGCCAGTTCCCAGAAACGTCCCGCGGGAAGCGCCGCCACGCCGGTGTCCTGGGGCAGCCAAGCCTTGAGATCTTCCTCCTCCGGCCCCAGGCTCCAACGCAGCTGGCAGCGGCCCTTCAGCCGTTTCGCGAGGTCCATCCAGTGGACCAGCGGCCAGCGCTTCAAAGCCCCTCGTCGGCTGGCGCCGGGCACCAGCACCACCCGTGGGCGATCATCAGCCTCCCAGGGAGACTCCACCGCTGGCAGCGGCACGTCCCGCAGGACGGGATGGAAGCGGCCGAGCCCCTCGATACCGCGGCTCCGCCCGAAGGCCTCAGCCAAGCCAAGAGCCTGGTCGTAGCGCGTCTGATGGCGGAAGGGCAGCGGGTGCGTCTGCATCCAGCCCGCGCCCTCTTTGGTGATGCCGTCACCCCAGCGCTCGCCGATTCCGGCCAACTTCGGAATCATGGCGCTCTTCAAGATGCCGTGAAAATCGAGGCTGACATCCGCCCCGGCAATCCGTGCGGCGGCGCGGCGCCACTCCGCCATCGCCGTCCAGGGCTTCGCCAGCTTGCGGCGGTCCACTTCCACCCGCTCCAGCCAGGGCAGGGGATCCAGCAGGAAGGCGTGGCGGGATTCCACCACCGCCTGGAAGGTGGCATCCGGAAAGGCCTCCCGCAGGTTCGCCCAAGCGGGCAGCACCCGGAGAATGTCTCCGAGGGCCGAGAGTCGGATGAGGGCGATGCGCATGCCCCCAGAGTACCAAACGCCGGGCCTCACATGCCCTTGTTGAAGTAGACGCACCCCTCCACGCCCGCCCCGGCCTTGCCGAGCTTGGCGCCCATGGTGCCCTTGATGCCCCATCCGCACTTGCTGTCGTAGACCAGCTCGATCTTCTGGCTGAGGTTCGCCGGGCTCTCCTTGCCCGTGCGGTCCTTGATGACCGAGGCCGCATCCACGCCGATGCCCACGGATACCGCATAGCTGCCGTCCGTGGGATTGAACTCCATGGAGCCGGTGAACATCCCCTTGGAGCCCTCGGCGCTGAACTTCCCGCTGGTGTCAACGTTCACCGCGTCCGTGCCCACCTTGGTGCTGGTCTCGTTCGCGACATCCACCTTGCCGTCCTGCTTGGTGAACGTCTTGGATGCCTCGATGGTGACGCCCTCCTTCGGCGTGAGGGAGACCTTCGTCTTCAGGTATTCACTGGCGGGGCACTTGGCTTCCTTCGCCTGCGTAAAGCTGCAGTCCGGCGTGAGGGGCGTGGCGCTCTTCACGATGTACGCCTCGTAGTGGACGCGACGAATGAGCGCATCTCCCAGCTCCAGCCACTGATCCACCTGGATGGCAGGCGGCTGCTTCGCCTGGCTCGTGAGGATCATGTGGAAGGGCCCCTTCATGGCGGCGCCAGACCCGTCCGGCGGCAGGGCCGACCAGGGCTTGATCTTCTGCCACTTGCCCGTATTGAGCAGAGGCAGTTCCTCCGTGGGAAGGCCCTGGATCTCCACGTTGCCGTCGACATCCACGCTGCCGCTGAAGCTCCAGTCCCGGACCTGGAAACCATCCTTGAGGTTGGTGGCGAAACCACCTGCCAAGGCCACCGCCAAGGGTCCGCCCGCGAGGCCCATGGCCGGGTTCATGGCCTTGCCCTGGTAGACGTACATCACCTTGCCGTGGCCCGTGATCTGACCACTGCTGGAGATGTCCATGGAGAAGCTCTTGGCACAGGCGAGGGTCTGAAGGTGGATGGTGGTGCCCGTCATCCCCTTGCCGAACTGGGTGGTGGCCTCCTTGGCATCCTGTCCTGAGCGCGCCCGCACATACTTCGCCTCGTAGTGGCCCACCCATTCAGGGGGAAAGGGCTTGTCCTTCTTCGTCTGCGGATTCGGCTTTGGAGGCTTCGGAACCGGTTTCGGTCCAGACTTCGCGCCCTTGGTGGTCGCGGATTCGGAGCCACCGGGTTGCCCCTCGCGTCCGGAGCCCGCATAGCCCACCGCCCACGCCGCCTCGAAGTTGCGCTGCGCCTCCTCCGTCCGGCCCAAAGTGGCGAGCGCCTTCCCGGCCCCATAGAGGTAGAGCCCCGTCTCCGGGGAGAGGGCCTTGGCCTTGGTGAAAGCCGCCAGGGCCTTTTCCGGCTGCCCTTTCAGCAGCCACGTCGCGCCGAGGTTGCCATGGGGGCTGTCCAATTTCGGGAAGCCTGCCGTGACCCACTGGAGGATCGCGAGGGCGTCGTCCGGGCGCTTCAATTCCAGCAGCACCATGGCGAGGTTGTTGAGGTAGACGGCATTGGTGGGGGCGAGGCTCCCCGCCTTGGCGAAGCCGTACCAAGCCTCGTGGAAGTAGTGCTTCAGGAAGAAGACGCAGGCTTGCGCGTAGTAGGCCTCCGCCAGCCCACCCTTCACATCCGCCAGGGCCATGACCGCGAGGCGATCCACCTTGCCCCGCGCGGCAGCGTTGTCCTGCCGCTGACTCTCCGCCAACGTGCGGGTCAGCAGGGCGCCCATATCTTCCGCCGGCGAATCCTTGGCCACCGCCAAGGCCCCTTCCCGCCCCCAGGTGGAGGTGCCGGGGTCGTCGCTCATCATCCGCAGCGGCAGCACCAGGGTCGTGCCGTCGAATGTGAAGTCCGCGTGGGTTGCGGACTTCTGCATGTCCTTCAATCGAAGGGTGATGCGCTTCCCGTTCACCTTCCAGGTGCCCGTGTCCTCCACCACTTCCCCAGGCTGCACCGCCTTGATACTGAGCCGTCCCCCAGGGGCAAACACCAGGGTGATGGTGGCTTTGGCCTTCGGCGTGTGGCCGCCGCTCTCCCTCACGAGGCGGTAGGTTCCCGCAAGGTCCTGAGCAAGAACACTTGCGCCATAAAGCAGGATGAGGGGCAGCCCGCAATGGACCATGGAGCCTCCGTTTGAAACGATTGCAGGCCGCAGCATCGTCCCTTTGTCCTGTATGGGCCAGCCTGTAATTCCGGCAGCATTGACCGACACATGCTTCCCATTCGCCGATCCTTCCCGACAAGGGCAGAGAACTGGGGGAGGATGAATCCTTGGAGTTGGCCATGCACCGCGATCTGGAAACCCATCTGGAAGCCCTTGCCCAAGCCCTGAAGGACCAGGATCCGGCCCTGACCAACGACATCCTCTGGGACGCCCGAGAACGGCTTCGACAGGAACTGGCCACGGTGGCCTGGAACAATCCCCACGCTTCCGAGGACGAGCGGGTCGCCCGGGTGCTGGCAGAGACGCGACCGCCTGAGGCGGTTCTGGCCCAGGCGCTTCAGCAGGAACGGATCGTCCGAGCGGCCCTCCGCCCCATGTCGACGCCGACCGTGAAGGCGAATCCAACTGCGGAGGCGGAATCCCCAGCCCAAGCGCCCTGGCCAACGTTTTGGGGGGTTCTGGCGGACACCCGTACCTACACCGCCCTGCTCTACCTGCTGCTGGCCCTGCCGGTGGGGATCTTCTACTTCATTTGGTTCTGCATGGGGCTGAGCGTCTCCTTGAGCCTTATCCCCATCCTCGTGGGTCTTCCGCTCCTCGGGCTCTTCCTCATGGCCACCCGGGCCCTCGCCCTGGGAGAGAGCCGCCTGGTGGAAGTCCTGTTGGACATCCGCATGCCCCGCCGCCCCAGCGCGCTGCCGGAAGGTAAGGGCCTCCTGGGCCGTCTCAAGGCGCTACTCAGCGACGGGTTCACGTGGTCGAGCCTGCTCTATTGCTTCGTGCACTTCCCGCTCTCCATCGCCACTTTCACCGCCACCGTCGCGCTCCTGAGCGTCAGCCTCGCCCTCCTGGCGGCACCATTCCTCTGCCTGACGCCGCTCGCCCCGCACATCACCCTGACAACCTTCCGGCTGGAAGCGGTGCCCCTGAGCCAGGTGCCCGGACCGCAGCTGGCACTGTTCGCCCTCCTAGCCCTGCTGGTGTTGGTGGGATCGCTCCACGCCGTCCTGGGACTGGGCCGGCTGCATGGCCTCCTCGCCAAGGCGCTGCTCGTGAAGCGGCGCTGAGCGTCGTACGGTCCATACTGGGAGCATGAGCCGCCGCAACGCGAAGCCCTCCCCGAAACCTCAGTCCGGCAGGCGCGGCAGGAATGCCGACATGCGCCCCGTGGGCGGCAAGCCCCAACCGAAACAGGTTCCCAGCCGCTCCGGCCAGGCGCGCCCCGCCCTGCCCTTCCAGCCTTTCGAGACCTTCGAGGCACAGTTCGTGGGCTTTCCCGAGGGCACCGGCGGCGTGCTGAAGTTCCCTGGCCTGCCCAAGGGCTCGGACATCCTCGTGGAATGGGGCGACGGCAGCGGCGCCATTCACGGCGACAAGGTGATGGCGGAGCTGGCGGGCGAGACCCGGGACGGCCGCCCCACGGCCCGTATCGTCAAGATCCTCGCCCGCACGGATCAGCCCGTGGCGGCCAAGCTCTCCAAACAGCCCTGGGGCTGGCGGGCGATTCCGCTCGATCCCCGCATGCAGCAGGTGGTGAGCGTCGGGGCGTCGGATCTGGCGGAGGATGGCGATTGGGTGAGCCTGCAGCTCGACCCCGATCCCAAGCTGCCCCAGATCAAAGGCACCGTGGTGGCCCGCCTCGGCCGCCCCACGGACCTCAAGATCGAGAACCGCCTCACGGCGGTGCTCTACCACCTGCGAGACGCGTTCCCGCCTGCGGTCTTGGAGGAACTCGCGCCCTTTCCGACGCGGATTCCCGAGGACTGGCTGAAGAACCGCGAGGATCTGAGGCAGCTGCTCACCGTTACCATCGACCCGCCCACGGCGAAGGACTACGACGACGCCATCAGCCTCGAAGTGCTGCCCAAGGAAGAAGGCGGCGGCTGGCTCCTGGGCGTCCATATCGCGGATGTCAGTCACTACGTGGCGGAGGGCGGGCCGCTGGACACCGAAGCCCAGCTCCGCGGCACGTCGGTCTATTTCCCGGACGAGTGCATTCCGATGATCCCGGAGCGGCTGTCCAGCGAGCTCTGCAGCCTGCAACCCGACGTGGACCGCCTGACCCTCACCGCCTGGATGACCATCTCGCCGGACCTCACGCTGGTGGAGACGCGCTTCTCCGAGAGCGTCATCCACAGCCGCAAGCGCCTCACCTACGACCAGGTCAAGGCCGCCTGTCTGGACTGCGACCAAGTTCTTCGGACAGATCTCGGCGAGGCCGTCTGCGGGATGCTGGCAGATGCTCTGGCGCTGGGCAGGAAGCTCACGGCCCAACGCCTGGACCGTGGCGCCATGAACCTCGACACGGAGGAGACGGAGTTCGTCTTCGACGAGACGGGTAAACCCGTGGATGCCCGGCGCTACCCGCGTCACGACGCCCACAAGATGATCGAGGAGTTCATGCTGATGGCCAACGAGGCCGTCGCCACCCTCTTCACCCGCAAGAAGCTGCCGACCATCTACCGCATCCACGACGAGCCCGACCCCATGAAGCTCGATGTCTTCAAGGGTGTGGCCCTCGCCTTCGGGCTCCTCAAGCCCAATGACATGCCCACGCCAGACGTGCTCAACGCGCTGCTGGACAAGATCCGGGGCGGGCCGCTGGAGGCCATGCTCAACACGCTTCTGCTGCGGAGTCTGAAGAAGGCGGAATACAGCGCCCAGAACATCGGCCACTCCGGCCTCGCGCTGGACGACTACCTGCACTTCACGAGTCCCATCCGCCGCTATCCAGACCTCATCGTGCACCGCCTGCTGCGCCATTACCTGCGGGGCAAGGCCTTCGCACCGGGGCTCGAAGGTCATCTGGCCATCCTGGCCAAGCAGGCCAGCGATGCCGAGCAGAAGGCCACGGAAGCGGAACGCGAAAATGACAAGTGGAAGACCTGCCTTCTCATGCAGGACAAGGTCGGCCAGAAGTATCAGGGCCGCATCCAGGGCTTCAACCTGAAGGCCGCCTTCGTACGCCTGGAGTCGCCCTTCGTGGAAGTGGGCGTGCCCCTGGGCGCCCTGGGGGGCGGCTTCCAGGTGAACGAACACCGCACCGCCGCCACCGGCATGGGTGGGCTGGCGCTGTCCATCGGCGCCAAGGTCACTGTGGAAATCACCGCAGTGGATATGGACCTGCGCCGAGTGTCGGCCTGGATCCTGGAGGCCGAAGGGCAGGATGCCAAGGGCAAGACCCTCACCTTCGTCCCGACCCTGGCGGCCCCCGCCACCTTGCGGGAAGCCGACTTCGTGCCCGAGCCCAGGGGCCCCAAGCCCCGCAACGGCGGCGGACGGCCGCCCCGCCCGGAGCGCCAGAAGCTCCCCAAGGGCAGCATCCGCGGACCCAAGCGCCGGAAATAAAAAGGCGGGGGCTTCCCAGCCCCCGCCTCACCCTTGGGACTTCCGCTTCCCTAGTTCGCCATGGCCACCTTCAGGATCGCATCCGAGAGGGTCACGCCGCTGGCCTGGATGGCCTTCTGGTTGAGCGCGATCTTGACCTTGCCACCATCCTCGTAGATGGCGACGCTGGCGCCCATCGAGAGACCTCGCGGATCCCCTACGATCACGCACTTCTTCGCCATCGCCAGGGGACGAATCTCATCGATGCTGCTCGCCCAGGCGACCCTTCCAGCCGCCGAAGCCTCGCCACCCGCCTTGCCGACTTCGATGGCGAGATCCCCGTTCTTGACCTGGACCTTGCCGTTCTCACCAGCCCCCTTGGAGATCAGGGTGACGAACTTCGCAGCAGTGGGAGCCGGGAGTTCCCCTGCCGAGAGGCTCACGCAGGAGAAGAGGAGGGAAGCCAGAGCGCAGCGGGTGAAGATATGCATATGCACCTCGAGAAGGGGGCCATGGGTCGAGGCTGACGGTGGCACCGGATCGGCCAGGACAATGCCCTGTGCCTCACCCCTAGCTGGGGGCCGGTGACGCAAACGCCTACCTGGGTTCTTTATCGGCGGATCACCCCTGGCCTTAACCACTTTTTTTGCACATTCGATTCGTATTTACTTCTTTGTTTACAAGTTTTCAGATCATAAAACCTTCCCATCGGCAAACGATTCCCCCCCCTTGGACGAAGTGAGGAACCTCGCCCGTGGGATCCTGGGGCATGCCTGTCGTGCCCGCCCCTCCCATCGTCTGCCTCGGCGTCGATCCCGGTTCTCTGGCCTGCGGATGGGCCATGGTGTCGCGCTTCGGCTCGCGGATGTCTCTGCTGGAAGCGGGCGTGATCCGCAACCCGAGGGGCGAGACCTTTGACCAGCGCATCCTGCGCATCCACGAGGGCCTGAGCGCCGCCATCGCCCGCCACAAGCCGGTCTTCATGGCGGTGGAGAGCCCCTTCGTGGAGAAGAATGCCGCCACCGCCCTCAAACTCGGCCAGGTGCGCGGCGGCATCCTGCTCACCGGCGCCCTGCACGGTCTCCCGGTGGGCGACTACAACCCAATGCAGGTGAAGAAGGCCGTCAGCGGCTATGGCTGGGCGGTGAAGGAGCAGGTGGGACGCATGGTGATGATGCTCCTGAACCTGGACAAGCCCCTGGCCGCAGACGCCGCCGATGCCGCAGCGGTGGCAATCGGGCACCTGTTGGCCACCCGCAACGGCTGAAGCGGTCAAAAATCCGCCGTACACATCGTGGGGGGCGCCTCTGCGCCCCCCTTGCTTGCCGCACGTCACAGGTTTCGCGTACTTCCTGTGGCGCGGATGGGGCATGCGGATAAGTAGCCCCTTTCAAGTGGGATAGAGTTGTTGCTTCGTCCCAAAGCCAAGGTTAGGCGACGCTCGAATCTCGACAAGAGGGAAGGTTCTGCCCTCATTTCAGGGCACTTTCTCGGAGCAGGCGCTCCAGCTCGGCAGGATCCGCCGTGGGGGGATGGCAGGTGCCTCCGTCGCAGAGAAACGCCTGCCTCCCAGAATCGGGACGGAGGACGCGGCGCGAGGATGGACTGGCCCAGGCCGCGGCCCGGAGCCTTGCGCCTGTCGGCTCCGCAGGCAATCGCACTTCCACAGGACCATCCTCCAGCATGTCCAAGGCCAACAGCAGGCCGTGATAGCCCCAGGGCGATCGGGCCAGATCCGGTCCCAGGGCCTCGGCGGCCCTTTCGGCAGCGATACGGAACGCCTCCCGTCCCGTGTGGACCGCCATACGGGAGAGGGCCCGGATCGCCAGGGTGGCGCCGCCGGGCACCACGTTGTCATGCCGAGCGCGGGCCCGCACCAGCAGATCATCCCGGTCGGCTTCAGCCGTGCAGAGTTCTCCGCTTCGGTCGTCCTGGAAGCGCACCACCAGAAGTTCCGCCAGGATCTCTGCCCAGGCCAGCCAGCGGGAATCAAAATCCGTCTCGAAAAGGTCCAGCAGCCCGCAGGCCACCGCTCCGTAGTCCTCCAGGAAACCCGGAGTGTGCGCCACGCCACCGCGCCAAGCCCGCATCAGCCGATTCCCCTGCCAGAGGTCGCGCTGCAGACAGGTTGCGCAGTCCTGTGCCGCTGCAAGGTAGCGCGACTCATCCAGCACCTGGGCCCCTTTCGCGAAGGCGGAAAGGGCCAGACCATTCCAGGAGGCCAGCAGTTTGTCATCCTTGCCCGGCCGCACGCGTCGGTTCCGCACCGTCAGCAATGCAGGACGGGCCACAGCCAAGAGACTGCCATCCGCGTCGGCCCCGGGTGCGCGATGCAGGACGCTCGTACCGTGCTCAAAGGTGCCTGCCGCCGTCACCTGGTAGGCCGCGCAGAAGGCGTCCGCCTCCTCGCCAAGGACGTCGCGGATATCCGCGGGCCGCCAGACATAGAACCGGCCCTCCTCCCCCTCACTGTCGGCGTCCTCTGCGGCATGAAAGCCGCCTGCGGGATCCTGCATGTCCCGCAGCAGGTAGTCGAGGGTGTTCCGCGCCACCGCCGCGAAGCGCTCACGGCCTGTGACCTGGAAGGCCGTGAGGAACGCTGAGGCCAGCTGGGCATTGTCGTAGAGCATCTTCTCGAAGTGGGGCACCCGCCATTCCGCATCCACGCTGTAGCGGGCGAAACCGCCCCCCAGTTGATCGCATATGCCGCCATCGGCCATGGCATCGAGCGTCCGTAGCGCCATCTCCCGATCGTCCGACCGTTCCGAACGCAGCAGGAGTTCCAGGGCGCCGTGGGGCGGAAACTTGGGGGCCGGGCCAAAGCCGCCCAGCTTGGCGTCGAAGCCCGCCCGCAGCTGCTCCAGCGCACCTTCCCGAGCCTGGGCCAGGGGCTTGACGGGCCCCGTGGGCAGCACCGAAAGCCTCCCCAGCTCGCGCGTCAGCTCCTCGGCGTCCTGGATCACGTCTGTCGGGCGGGTCTTCCAGACCTCCGCGATGCGCTGGAGGAGCCCCAGGAAGGAGGGCATCCCGTGGCGCGGCTGCGGCGGAAAGTAGGTGCCACCGTAGAACGGCTTGAGGTCCGGCGTGAGCCACACGCTCATGGGCCAGCCGCCCCGCTGCGTGAGCAGCTGCACCGCGGTCATGTAGAGGTCGTCCAGATCCGGGCGCTCCTCCCGGTCCACCTTGATGGGCACGAAGTGCGCGTTCAGAAAGGCGGCGGTGGCCTCATCCTCGAAGCTCTCGTGTTCCATGACATGGCACCAGTGGCAGGCGCTGTAGCCGATGGAGAGGAAGATCGGCACCTGCCGCGCCTCTGCCTCCGCCAGCGCATGAGAATCCCAAGGCTGCCAAGCCACGGGGTTGTTCGCATGCTGCAGGAGATAGGGAGATGTCGCGTGCCGCAGGCGGTTCGTCATGGAGACCTCGTGTCCCGATGGGATGCCGGAAACGAGAAAAACGCCGGAGCCACAAAGGGCCACGAAAAGACAAAACACGAATGACCTAAGGGCTTCGTCTGCAATGGCGTTTGGACAGTTCTTGAGCTGGCGTGGATTTTGGTGCCGAGCTGGGAGGTTTCTCTCGAAAGAGGAGGTTCGCCGTTATCACGTCCCTGCCATGAACGAGGGGGAGCGCCCGGTTGCTCCGCGCCCTCTGCGTCCCCCTTGTGCTCCCCACGTGGTGGCCGAGCAATGCCCGGTCACCACGTCTGTTTGGAACTGCTTCTAATAAGCATGTTCAACAAGGATGGAGGGGATGAAAGGGATAACTGCAAGCAGGCGTGGCCTGCCCTTCCATTCCTCATGCTTGGCCTTGGGAATGTGGGTCGACTCCGGGGCTGAAAGCCAACCGTCCAAACGTCCTGAGGCATTCAGAGCCATTCGAGGGGATGTTACTCAGCCCCCGTCACCTGGACGTGTGCCGCTGCTCAGTTCTAGGTCGAGGATGCGGCCGTCGGCGTAGGGTTTTGTGATGTATGTGTTCAGATTCTGGATCTGGTGGAGCACCCGGCCCAGGTTTGCGAGGCAGTCCCGCAGGTTGCCCAGTTGCTGGGGGCTCGGGGAGGCACCAGCCCGGGCGAGGGTGTCCAGCAGGATCTGAGCAGCGGCGAGGGGCTGCGCCAGCTCGTGGGCCGTGCCGCCCGCCACTTCCAGCAGGGCTCGGTGCCGTTCGCCCGCGAGGGCCACGATCTCCTGGCGCGAAAGGCGCACCATCATCCGCAGCTTGGCCAGGAGCTCAGGCAGGGCGTAGGGCTTCACCAAATAATCGAGACCGCCCGCCTCAATGCCTTCGCGAATCCAGTCGGTCCCCACCCGCACGGCGCTGATGAAGATGAGCGGGGTCCGCAGGTGCAGCGGCAGCGCCCGAAGCCGTCGACAGGTCTCGATGCCATCGATGCCTCCCTGGAGGCTCACATCCATGAGGACGCCTTCGAATGGCAGCCGATGGCAGATCTCCAAGGCCTCCTCGCCGCTGGAAGCCAGGGTGAGCACGAAGGGCTCCCGCTTGAGCTCCATGGTGAGCACCTTGAGGTTTCCGGGCAGATCATCCACCACCAGGATCTGACCTGGGCGCTCCAGACTGGGCAGGAAGGGATCAAGCATGAAACACCACGGCCATCCACTGAACCCATCGGGCGCGTGGATGGCCTTGTCAAATTCCAGCAAACCGACGATTCAACCTACCGCTTCAGATTCAGCGTCTCCTGCAGCAGTTCATCGGACGTGGTCACAATGCGGCTGTTCGCCTGATAGCCGCGCTGGCTGATGATCAGCTTGGTGAATTCCTCGGCGATGTCGACGTTGGCCAGTTCCAGGTTGGAACCCAGGATCGAGCCTCGGCCGCCTTCGTTTGCGGGGCCGGTGTTCGGCGCACCGCTGTTGAGCGTCTCGGTCCAGACGTTCTCGCCCTGCTTGGAGAGGCCGCCCATGTTGGAGAACGTGGTCAAACCGACCTGCGCGAGGGACACCGTCTGCCCATTCGTGAAGTTCGCCGTGATGACGCCGTTCTGATCCACGACGAGGCCACGGATGGAACCCGCACCGTAGCCATCCTGGGTGGTGGCGGTGGTGGCGGAAGGAGAGGCGTACCCCGTCAGGCTGGCCACCGCAGGGTTGCCACTCCAGATGTTCCAGTTGGTAAAGGCTGGGCTGGCGCCGCCGTTGCTCCAGGTTGTCAGTGTGAGTTGGGGATTGCTGTTGATGCCCGGGGTGGTGAGCTGCCCGGCAGGGTTAAAGGCAACTGTCCCTGGGAACCCACCTACGATGGCCCCACCGTCGGTGGTGACATTGAGGCCCCACTGAGTCCCTGCCGCCGCCACCTGCTTCGTGTAGGTAAACAGCAGGCTGTGGGATGCCCCCAGGCTGTCGTACACCTGCACGGGCATGGAATAGACCGTGCCAACGGCGGCATTGGCATCCAGATTGGTCGTCGTGGTGATGGCCGTCGTGGCGCTGGGAGCGCTGATGGTGCCCATGTTCACAACGATGGGGGACACCGTGCCGTTGGAGGACAGGGAATTTCCAGCCCGATTCCAGCCCAATACCTTGTTGCCGTTGGGGTCCACCAGGTAGCCCGTCTTGTCGATGCTGAAGTTGCCCGCCCGGCTGTAGGCCCGGCCCCCATCCCGCAGTTGGAGCATGAAGAAGCCGGAACCTGAGATGGCCATGTCCGTCACGTTCGAGGTGGACGAAAAGGAACCCTGGCTGAAGTTCTGGTTCACGGCGGCGAGGCGCGTGCCCAGGCCGATCTGGATGGGATTGCCGTTGCCCTGGGTCGCCACGCCGCCGAGGGACGAATTGAACAGATCCTGGAACGTGCTGTTGGAGCCCTTGAAGCCGATGGTGTTGATGTTAGCCAGGTTGTTGCCGATCACGCTGAGCGCGTTGGCATTGGCGGAGAGCCCCGAGAGGCTCGCGTAGAAGGAGGAATAGAGACTCATGGCGAATCCTTTCGATCAGGCTGCGATTTCGGAGATGTCGGCCAGGGAGTAGCGCTTGCCCCCCGCGATCACGAAGACATTGCTGCCCTCGAAGATCACGGTTTCCACCCGGGCAAAGGCGGTGGTGCCCGCGACGACGGCCTTGCCACCGGCCCCCATGGCGCTCACCTGGACGGTATAGGCGCCGTCCTTGAGCTGCTTGCCGTCCGCGTCCCGGCCGTCCCAGTTCACCATGTGGCTGCCCGCCTTCATGTCGCCCTGATTGAGGGTGCGAACCACCTTGCCGTTGGCATCCACGATGTTGACGGTGACCTTGGCATCTGCGGGCAGTTCCACGCCCACGCTGCCCTTGCCATTCAGGAGCTGGAAGCTGTCGGAGTTGATCTTCACCTGCTTGCCCACCAGGTTCGAGGCCTGGGCCTGGAAGAGGCCCACGTTCTGCACCTGGATGCCCTGAAGGGCGCTGTTCATGTTCTGCATCTGCTCCAGGGACGCGAAGCTCGTCATCTGCTGGACCATCTGCATGGAATCCTGGGCCTGATTCGGGTCCTGGTTCTTGAGCTGAGCCACCAGCAGTTGCAGGAACGCGTTCTTATCCATCGTCTGGGACGCGGCTTTCTTGGTGGTCTGAGTTCCTGTGGTCGAAGTGGCGGCAATCGTGTTGTCCATGGTGCACTCCCGGGTGGTCTCCAATCAGAGAACGTGCCAATCAGGCGAAAACCTCGATCCGGTAGGCTCCGAGCAACGGCGCGGGCACACTCAGCGGCACTTCCTGCAGCGGTTCGGAGCCGCTCAGGCCGCCCCCAGAGGTGCGCGGAGTTGGCTGGGCAAAGCCCGCATCCTGCCCCCGATCCCCCTGCTGCAGCTGGAAATTGCCCAACGTAAGGCCCTGCTCCCGGAGCGAGACCTCCAGGAAGGCCAGGTTCTCCCGCAGGATCGGCAGGGTGGCCGGCTCGGAGGCCCACACCTGGGCGTGCACCTGCTGCCCTTCCACCGTCAGCTTGATCTGCACCTTGCCGAGGGATTCGGGGTGGAGCTGGAGATCCGCCCCCTGCTCCTGCTTCTTCAGGATCCACCGGATGGTGCCATCCACCTGGGCAAGCGCGGGATGAGGTGTGGGGGCCTTCACGGGAGGCGGCGCATCCACCGACGAGGTCCGCGTCGAGGCCGTCACCGCTGTCGGCGGCTGGAAAGTGCCCACGCCCTGAACCCGGACCTCGGCCTTCGGGGCGGGCTGCGGCTGGCTGGACTGCGGCAGGCCGGATTCACGGTTCTGAGCGGCCAGGGCCGTCACCACCGCCGGAACCGGCGGCGTGGGCGCCACGGGCTGGGCCGTAGCAGCGGTCGGAGCCTGGACGGCGCGATGCTCCGCGGCCCGGACTTCCGACGCCACCTGCTGACGAACGGTCGGGCCGAGCACCGGCGTGGTGGCCTCCGCAGGAGGGGAAGCCGCATCCACCAGGGGTCCCGGTGTCGAGGCGATCACGGGCTGGGCAGGTTCTTCCGTCTGACGTGCGGCCACGGGCACCACCGGGGCCTTCACATCCGCAGGTAGCGGGGCCGTGGACGGAGGCGTTCCATCTGTCTCCACCGCTGGTGCCACGGTCGGCAGCTGAGGCGCGGGCGCCTCCTTCGCCGCCTGAAGATGGATCGGGGCCTCCACGGGAACGGACGTGAAGTGAACCTCCGCCGCCTTCCCAGGGCCTGCCTGGGGCTGGTCCTTCACCACCTGATGTTGAAGACGGGATCCCGTCGCCGGGGCCTGGGGCTCTGTTTCGGGCTTGGACACGGGCGGCGCCGCTTCGGATGCCGCCTCGGCCAGGACGGGGGGCACGTCCGTGGGAGCCTCCGTCGGGGTGGTGCGCTGGACCTGCTGCGCCGCGACCATGGCGGTGGCGACCTGCGGTTCACGCGACTGAGGCGCGGCGGCCTGCTCGTCTGCGGCGGCAATGGCTTCCGGCGCCTCACGGGCCGTCTTCGCAGGTGTCGCTGGGGCGTCTTCCCGCATGGCTTCCGCACGGTGCTCCACCGGCTCAGCAACCCGCTCGGGGCGGGCATCCGTGGGACGGGCAGCGGGTGCCTTGGGCCGTGTCGTTTCAGAAGCCCGAGGCACAGCATCCGGTCGGGGCGCCACGGGCGCGGCCCCTTTGGGGGCGGCCTGCTGGGGACCCGCCTGCTGCATGGAGCCCAGCATCTGGGCCACCATCATCGCCAGCGTGGGATCGAAGGACTCAGGGCTGCGACCGTCCCGGGTCGCGGTGGCCTGGGAGGATGAGGCGGCAGAGCTGTCGTATTTCAGGGCCTGGATCATGCGTGCCTCCAAAGGGCGGGAGGCTTTCGCAGGAGCCGTGCCGGACTCGAACGGGCAGGATCAGCCCACTGGTGTTCCGACGGCGGGGGCCGCCCGCTTGGTGAGGGCCACACGCTCCAGGAGCTTCGCCGCGAGCTTGGGATCGCCGAGGTTCTCCAGCACCTTGGCCGCCTTCTTGGGCGGGATGGTGCCCAGCACGGCAATGGCGAGGTCCGCATTCAGGGTGTAGAGCTCCTTGATGGCCTGGGCACCGGAGGCGGGATCCATCTTTTCGTAGGTCTGGACCATCTGGGGGTCCACGGGCGGTCGGGTGCGCAGGTTGTCGAGCTTGGCCTGGGCCTCCTGAAGCGCCTTCTCGCGGGTCTGGAGATCGTTGCGGTCCTTGTCCAGCGTCGCCTGGAGTGTTGCCAGTCGCTGCTCCAGCTCCCGCAGTTCGTTCTCCTTCTGCACGGCAGCCTTTTCCCGCACTTGGAGCTTCTCCGCCAGTTCGCCCACCTTGATGCCCTCCGCGCTCGTCTGCTTGGGCTCCTGGGCCGAGAGCCACACCACGCCGCAGGCCAGTCCCAGGGGTGCAAGCATCCACAACCAGCTTCGATGGATCTTCATGGCGTCACCCTTTCGTATTGAAGCGATAGCGGAGTACGGCGAGTTCATCCATGGCCCGTAGCTCCTCCTGGAGCTGTTCGAACTCATGCTGTTCCTTGCGCCGTTCCTTGAGCCGCTCGATGGTCATGTGAGCCTGGTGCGCTTTCTTCAACGCCACCCGCGCCTCCGCCACCCGATGTTCGGCGGCGATCACGGCCTGGCGAGCCTCCAGGAGCATGCGTTCGAGCACCACCAGATAGCGTTCCGCCGCTCGCCAGCGCTGAAGATCCAGCACTTCGCCTGGCGCCGCCCGCCGGATATCTGCGGTGGAGAGGTGCAATTGCTGCAACTCCGCCACCCGTGCCTCCGCCGCCTGTTTGACATCCAGGGTCCGGGCCAGATGCCGCTGGGCCTCTTCCTCCAGGCTCTTGCGGAGCTTGAGAAGGGGTTGGAGACGAAAGCGGAAGCGCGTGGCCATGGCATCACTGGGCCGAAGCGTTCAGGAACGGTGCGAGATCCACCCCGAAGATCGTGCCCATGTCGAGCAGGGTCTGGCGCTGACTGCTGGGTTCGGAGACGGCCTGGCGCAGGAATGCCGTGATGGAAGGCTGGAACTGGATGGCCTGGTCGATGTTGGGACTGGACCCCTTTGTGTACGCGCCGATCTGGATGAGGTCCTCGGCATCGGCATAGGTGGCCAGGAGGTCGCGGATCTTGGCGGAGAGCTGCTTCTGCTCCGAAGACGCAAGCGCGCTGAAGAGTCGGCTGAGGCTGCCGAGCACATCGATGGCGGGGTAGTGGTTCTTGGAGGCCAGCTTGCGGCTGAGGATGACGTGGCCGTCGAGGATGCCGCGCACGGCGTCGCTGATGGGCTCGTTCATATCGTCGCCCTCCACCAGCACGGTGTAGATGCCGGTGATGGAACCCATGCCCTCGAAGGTGCCCGCGCGCTCCATGAGGCGGGGCAGCAGGGTGAACACGGACGGCGTGTAGCCCCGGGAGCTGGGGGGTTCGCCCGCGCTGAGGCCGACTTCCCGCTGGGCCATCGCGAAGCGGGTCACGCTGTCCATCATCAGGAGCACGTCGTGACCCTGGCGCATGAAGAACTCCGCGACGGAAGTGCCCGCCAGGGCACAGCGCAGGCGCAACAGCGGCGTCTGGTCCGACGTGGCGACAATCACGACACTGCGCTTCAGGCCTTCGGGCCCCAGATCGTTCTCGATGAACTCCTTCAGCTCACGACCGCGCTCACCCACGAGGATGATCACGTTCACCGTGGCGGAGGTGTAGCGGGCGATCATGCCGAGGAGCGTGGACTTGCCTACGCCGGAACCAGCGAAGATGCCCACGCGCTGCCCCTTGCCAAGGGTCAACATGCCGTCGATGGTGCGCACGCCGGTGGAGAGGACCTCCTTGATCATGCGCCGTTGCATCGGGTTGGGCGGCTGGGCGTGGATCGGAACGTGGCACTCCGGCTCGATGGGCGGCCCGCCATCCAGGGGACGCCCCAGGGGATCGATGACCCGCCCCAGGAGGGCATTGGACACCGGCAGTTCCGGCAGGTGGCCCGTGGCCTGCACCAGCAGTCCGGGCCGGAGGCCCTCGGTGTTCTCGATGGGCATCAGCAGCAGCTGGCGGTCGTTGAAGCCCACCACCTCCGCCGCGATCTGGCGGCCATCCTCCAGGCGCACCAGCATCTGCTCGCCGATGCTGCCTTCGGGTCCGCGGGATTCCACGATCAGGCCCACCACCTTGGTCACCCGCCCCAGACGGTCCCCGGCAGGCAGCTGGCGGATTTGATCCTTCAGGAATGCCAGGTCCATCAGAGCCTCCCGGACTCCCGCAGGCGGCGCAGCAGCTCCATCAGCCGCTCGCGGCGCTGCTCCAAGGTGGCCTCCACAACGCCCTCTTCCATCTCCAACCGCAGGCTGCCGCGGGTCAGCTCGGGGTCTTCAGCCAGTCGGAGCCCAGCGTACCCGACGTAGCGGTCCGTCAGATCCTCCAGATCCTTGGGATGCAGGTAGACCGTGGCGACTTCCTGACCCGAACGATCCGTGGTGCCGCCGGGAACGGCATGCTCCGCGAGCACCGCGTCCAGCAGGGGCCGCACGCCATCGAACGAGATCTCGATCTGCCGAGCGGCAATGTATTCGCCCATGGCGAAGGCCAGGGCGAGCAGCTCGTCCTGGGTGGCCTTCTCCAGGATCGTCCCGGTTCGGGAAAGCTGCTGGAGCGCGGCGTCGAGGCGCTGCATGTGGACGCGGTACTGACTCTCGCCGAACTCGCGGCCTTCCCGTTCCCCCGCGCTGAAGCCCTCCTCGTAGGCCACCCGGGCGACCTCCTGGGCATGGCGTTCCGCCGCCTGCATCTTCTCGAAGATCTGCTGGTCCACGCTGACGAGTCGCTGGGCGTCCTCTTCCGGCGTGGAGAGCGTGTCGCCGATGGCGCCGTCGTCCTCGGCTTCCTGCCCCAGGGTCGGCGCCATGGTGGCGGAGAAGTAGGGGAACGCCTCGATGGTCCGGCGGTGGGCCTCTTCGGCGGGAATGATGCGGCCACTACGAGACATAGTCCTCGCCGCCTCCGCCACCGATGGCCACGACGCCCTCCTCCTCGAGCTGGCGCACGATCTCCACCACCTCGTGCTGCGCCTTTTCGACATCCTTGAGCTTGATCGGGCCCATGAACTCCATTTCTTCCTTCATCATCTCCACCGCGCGGGCGGACATGTTGCGGAAGAACTGGTTGCGCAACTCCTCGCTGGTGCCCTTGAGGGCCACCGTGAGGATTTTCTTGTCGGAGCGCTTGAGGATCTCGGAGATGCCTAGATCGTCGATGAGCAGGATGTCGTCGAAGACGAACATCAGATCGCGGATGCTGGCGGCCAGCTGTGGGTTCTCGTTCTCGATCTTCTCAAGTACGACACGGCCCGTGGTGCGGTCCATACGGTTGAAGAGCTCCGCGACGGCGCGCACGCCGCCGTAGGCCTCGGTGCTGAACGTGCCCAGGGCCTCCAGTTTCTGCTCCAGGATCAGCGAGATGCGACGCACGACCTCGGGGCTGATTTCCTGCAGGTTCGCCATGCGCATGGCCACATCCGCTCGGAGCGAATCCGGCAGGGACGCGATGAGTTCGGCGGCCTGGGTGGTGTTGAGGTGGGCCAGGATGAGGGCGATGGTCTGCGGGTGCTCGCTCTGGATGAACTTGGAGAGCTGCTGCGGGTTGGCGCGTTCCAGACTGCTGAAGCCCGCGCTGGATTCGAGGGCCTTGGTGAGCCGGTCGATGATCTTGCGGGCGGTTTCAGGGCCCACGCTCTTGATCAGGAGCTTCTTGGCGAACTCGATGCCGCCCTGGGTGATGTAGCTCTTGGCGAGCGACATCGTGTGGAACTCCTCCAAGATGTCGTCGGAGACCTCGGGCGTGACGTGGCGAGTGAGGGCGATCTCCTTGGAAATGGTCTGGATCTCATCCTCTTCCAGGTATTTGAAGATGCTGGAAGCGGCATCGTCCCCCAGGGCGACCATCAACACTGCGGCCTTCTGTGTGCCATTCAACTTGCTCATCGCCCGTCCTCAACCATCCAACTGCGCACCAGCTGGGCGGCGGTTTCGGGATCCGAGGTCGCCGTTTCCTGGATCCGCTTCTTGATGAGCTGTCGGCGCTGGGCCTCCGGCGCGGAGGACGCACCTTCCGCGTTGAGCTCGGCCTCGATCTCCGCCTGAAGCTCCGACATGCTCTTGACCTGAGTGACCCGACGGGAAGACCCGCCGCTGCCGCCTTCTTCGCCTTCCGCACCCTGGACCCGCAGGGGCGCAGGCTTGTTCAGGGCCGCCGACAGTTTCTTGAGCATGGGCATCACCACCATGAAGAACAGCACCGCCCCAAAGATGGCCCAACCCGCGATCGGGGCCAGCTTCATGGCCTGATCGATCCAGAACTGCTTCTTGGCTTCCGCCTCTTCCTTCGGGTTCGTGGTGACGGCGAAGGCCATGTTCTCGAGGGTGAGCTGGTCACCCCGCTGGGCGTTGATTCCCACGGCCGCGGCCACCTGGGCCTGAAGCTTCTTGAGTTCCTCCGCGGTGCGGGGATTCTGCTTGGCCACGGGCTCCTTGCCGGTCGTGTCCCAGGTGGTGGCGTGATCCACCACCACCGCCACGCTGAGGCGCTTAATGGAGCCGGGGGCGCGCTCCGTGGCACTCACGGTCTTGCTGATGTCGTAGTTGGTGGTGGATTCCTTGCGGTCCGTCGTCTCTGTCGCACCGCCGCCGGTGGCCCCGGCATTGGCAGGCGCCACGTTGGTGGGAGTGCCGGGCACGCCCGCGGCGCCTTCGCGCTTGCTGATCTTCTCGTCCTTCTGCTGGACCGCCCGCTCCACCTGGCCCTGCGGGTCGAACTTCTCCTCGTTGATCTTTACCTTGTCGAAGTCCAGCACCACGTTAGCGGTGGCGCGCACCTTGCCCGGCCCCACCACGGGTTCCAGCAGTTCCACGACCCGCTGGACGAGGTGATCTTCCTCTTCCCGCTGGATCTTTTTCTGCTCGTCCGAG
The DNA here is from genome assembly GCA_964415525.1 of uncultured Solibacteraceae bacterium. GTDB lineage: Bacteria > Acidobacteriota > Holophagae > Holophagales > Holophagaceae > CAZPUI01. The sequence goes on along the minus strand of CAYQAS010000041.1, from coordinate 11,611 downwards.
GCGCCCACGGAGGCGTCCCGCCCGCCCTTGCTGAGGATGCGGCTGTCCTGGTCCACCACCACGACGTTGTCGGGCTTCAAGCCTTCAACGCTCGCGGCCACGAGGTTGACGATGGCCCGGGTGTTGTCATCCGGAAGCATGCGCCGGCCCTTGAGCTTGAGAAGGACGGAGGCCTTGGCGTCTTCCTTCTCGGTGGCGAAGGGGCTGTCGTTCGCGGGCGTGATGTGGACGACGGCGTCGGAGATGATGGCGCTCAGGCCGTCCTTTAAGGTCTTGGCGAGCTGGGACTCCATGGCTCGTCGGTACATCACCTTCTGCGTGAAGTCCGTCGTGGTCAGGCTCGGGCTCTCCAGCTTCTCGAAGCCGATGCCCTCGCCGTGGGGCAAGCCGTCCCCCGCGAACTTGAGCCGCAGCTCACCCACCCGCTCTTCGGGCACGGAGATGGTGCGCTGATCCTTGCTCAGCTCGTACTTGATGTTCTGCTTGCGCAGGTCATCCACGATGCGGTTGGCATCCGTGGCGGGCAGGTTCGTGAACAGTGTCCCCATGGAGTCCTGCCCGGCCCAGACGATGATCCCCGCCAGGGCAAGCAGCACCGTGGCCGAAATGGCCAGCAGCATGCCCTTCTGGGTCCCGGTCATGGTCCGGAACGCGTTCTGAAGTTGCGATGTCAGATTGTTTTCACCGGCCATGTCATCCTCGCGATGGCCGGGCGCCTACGGGCTACATCTGCATGCGCATGACTTCCCGGTAAGCTTCGATCAACTTCGATCGCACGGCCATCATCATCTGGAAGCTGACATCGGCTTTCTGGACCGCCAGGATCGCCGTGTGCATGTCAGTCGATTCCCCTGTCATCAAGTTCCGTGCCTCCTGCTCGGCCACGGTCTGGGACTCGTTCACTTCCTGCAGGGCCTGCTTCAGCAGATCGCTGAAACTGCCTTCCTGTCCAGGCGCCACAGCCTCGCCAGGCTTGGCACCGTCCTGCCCGATGCGGACAGGGTTGAGGGCGGTGAGGTTGAGGAGGGGGTCCATGGTGACGTTCTCGGCGGTTCCAGGATGGGTCGGTCAGGGGAGGGATGCCAGTCAGAAATCCGTCACTGCACGCGCAGCAGTTCGATGGCGGAGCTGGCCATGGTGCGCACGGAGCGGATGACGGCCACATTCGCGTCGAAGGCCCGGGTCGCTTCCGTCAGATTCACCATCTCCTCCACGGGATTCACGTTGGGGTAGCTCACGATGCCCGAGGCGTCGGCGTCGGGATGGCTGGGATCGAACTTCTGGAGGAAGGGCTCCTTCGAAGCGGCGACCTGAGCCACCTTCACCCCAGCCAGAGGCATGCCATCGCTTCCACTGGGCAGGGGCTGCACCTGGAACACGGCGTCCTTCCGACGAAAGGGACCGCCCTCCGGCGTGCGGGTGGTCTCGCTGTTGGCGATGTTGGCGGCGATGAGCTGAACCCGCAGGCGCTGGGCGCTCATGCCCGAAGCGGCAACATCATAGATGCGGTTGAAGCTCATCACTTGCTCCCTTCACGAATCACTTGATATACCCGCCGCAACTCCACCTGAAGAAAGGTCGAAGCGAGCTGGTACTGGCCCTGGGTGCGCGCCAGCAGCAGGTTTTCGCGATCCAGATTCACGTCGTTGCCGTCGTTCCGCTCCCAGGACGGACGGAGCGCATCGGTGGTGGGGGGCAGACTGCCGCTCGCGCCGCCTCCCAGGTGTCCGGGATGGGTCCGCGCCAGGCGAGGTTTGCCGCCTTCCATCCGCCCGACCTCGGCCTTCAGGGCGTCCTGGAAGCTGAAGTCCTGAGTCTTGTAGGCGGGGGTATCCACGTTCGCGAGGTTCGAGGCGATGAGCCCCATCCGCTTGGACGCAAGCCCCATGGCCTTGTCCATCGTCTGGACCATCGGGTTGCTGGAGAGGGGATCGAACATGAGGCACCGGGCAGATTCAACCCAAAGGGCGGGTCGCACGGGGTCTCATTGCAGGGTTCGTGCCGCCGCCGGGACCCTACCCAGAGGTCCCATCTGCGGGCTACACTGCGGGTTCACCAACTGAGGGACCGACCATGAAACTCACTCAGCGCAGCCAGGACGATGTCCTGATCCTCTACCCGGAAGGGAAGATCACCCTTGGGGATGGCGACCAGGAGATGGGAGAGGCCGTTCGTACCGCGCTGGATACCGGCGCCCGCAAGCTGATCCTCAATTTCGAAAAGGTGACCTACCTGGACTCCTCGGGTGTCGGTGAGCTCGTGGGCTGCTACACCTCCATCAAGAGCAAGGGCGGCGCCCTGCGCATCTGCGGCCTGAACCAGCGCATCTTCGGACTCATCAAGATGACCAGCCTCCACTCCGTGTTCGAAGTGAAGGACACCGAAGCCGAAGCGCTCGCGGGCTTCTGAGGCCGAGCCGAAGGAACGCGCCCGGCCCTGGTCCCATCGCCAGGGCCGGGCGTTCCTCTACGCCACCCATGGTCGCCGCGCTGCCCCTCCTCCTGGCCACTGGCCTGACCCTCGGGGCCGCCCCTGAGCAGGGGCAAGTTCTGCCCGAATCCCGTGTGTCGGTGACCCTCCGGGGTGGCGGAGTGGACGATCAGGCCTTCGCCCGGCTCGCCATGGGCCTGGACGCCCAGGGACGCCTCGACGTCCGCCTGAAAGCCAGGGCCTTGGCGGCGGTGGAAGCGACGGACCGATTCCGGAACGCCTCCCTCGACCTCAGTGCCGAGGGCGCCATGCTGCGGCTGGATCCTTGGCCCCGGCTGGTCTCGATCCGCCTGGAAGGAGCCCCCAAAGGGTTTTCGAGACTCCTCCCGGGCAGCATCCGAGCAGGCTCCATGCCCGGCCCGCGCCGCCTCGCCGATGCCTGCGCCCGCATGGGCCAAACCCTCCAGGAACGCGGCTATCCCGACGCCAAGGTCACGGCCATGCGCAGCGAGGGCGATCGCCAGCTCGTCTTCAGGGTGGAAGCGGGACGCCCACGCATCGTCCAGGCCATCCAGGTGGAAGGCCCCTTGGGCTCCTACACCGCCTCGTCCATCCAGAAGCTGCTGGAGGTGACACCGGGTCGCACCCTCTGGTACGAGGGGCTCCGAAACGCAGCCGTCTCCCGGATCCGGAAGCGCTTCGTCAAGGATGAGCGCTATGAGGGCGGCGTGGAGCTGATCTGGAACGATGCCACCGGCCTCCTGATCGCGAAGGTCGATCCCGGTCCCCAAGTGGAGATCCGACTGGAGGGCAAGGGCATGAGACTCCGGCAGATCCGTCGGATCCTACCCCTCGTCCAGGCGGAGCGCCACTCGCCGGACCTGCTCGACCAGGGCGATCGCCGCATCCTGCGCATCCTGCTCTCCGAAGGCTGCCTGGACGCGAAGGTCACGCACCGGCGAGAAGTGGTGCAGGGCACTCCCGAAGCTCCGAGTCGGATCGCCGTCACCTACGCCCTCGACCCCGGCCCTGCCTATGTGCTCAAGGACATCCAGTTCCGGCGCAATCAGGACCTGACCACCGCCCAACTCGACGCCGAGTTGAGCATCCCCCGCTCGTGGTGGCTCCTCGGGGATCCCGCTGCGACCCCCGACCTCCTGGATGGCCTCGAGGAGCGCCTGCGTGACCTCTACCGCCGTCGGGGCTATGCCGATGTCGCGGTGCGGCGCCTGTCTCCCCTCAAACAGGGCCACGATGCCACCGCCATCTTCGATATCCGCGAAGGCCAGCTGCGGCAGATCCGCCATCTCGTGCTGGACCTTACCCTGAAGCAGACGGATGCCATCCGCCTGGCCGCCGCCCTGGGTGGACTCATCCAGGATCAGCCAGGGGAATCGCCAACCCTGCCGCACCGCATCATCACGGACCGCAGCGGCGTGGAACTACCGGAAGGCACGCTCCGCGAGCTGCCCTCCACGGGCACCCGACGCTTCCTCCTGACCTTCGACCGCCCGCTGCCCCTGATCCGCACCGAGCTGCAGCGCATGCTCAACCAGCTCCGGCAGCGCATCCTCTCCACCGGCGTGCAGCGTCCCCGCTTCACGCTGGGTTTCGAGCCATGGGAAGACGCCCCGGCGGTGCACATCCAGGTGTCCGAGGAGCCCCGTGTGACGGTCAAGCGATTGGCGGTACAGGGTTCTGATGCGACCCGAGCCAAGGCGCTGCTCCGCGAGACCCAGCTCCTCCCCGGCACCCCCCTCGATCCGGATCGCTCCGCCCGCACCCAGGGCGCCTTCGGCGGGCTCGGCGGATTCCAACACGTGGATCTCTCTGGCCTCCTGGAGGTCGACCCGCAGGGAGACTGGGAGGAAGGCGACCTGATCACCCGCCTGGAGGAACGCTCCCCTTGGGTCATAAGCCATGCATTCGGTTACGACAAGAGCCAGGGCTACCACATGGGTTTTGGCGTCCAGCGACTCAATCTGGGGGGCATGGGGCGCACGCTCGACCTGGGAATCCGCGCCGGCGACGGCACCATTCAGAACCCGGCCCTCCGGCGCATTTTCCCCACCGGCCTCCACTCCAGGTCCGTGGACATGTACAGCCTGGGCTATTCCGACCCTAGGGCGGATGCCACCCTCCCCGGCGCCTGGCTCCCCGTGAACACGCGCTACCGGCTCGAGGGCGCCTACATCCACGAGCAGCGCTCCACCTTTCTGATCCGTCGCCGCCGCATCCTCCAGGGCTTCGACTGGCAGAAGGAACCCCTCGACAACAGCCCCTGGCAGTACCAGAGCGGCCTGCGCTACGAACACGTCACGGTGGCCTCGGCCATCCCCGGCATCCGGGATGACGAACTGAACACCATCGCCCGCATGCCTCCCAGGGTCACCATCGTCGCCCCCTACTTCCAGGTGATCCGGGACCGGCGGGACAACCCCATGGACCCGACCCGGGGCAGTTTCTCTAGAGGCCGGATAGAACTGGCAAATCAGGCCTGGGGCACCAGCGCCAACAGCAGCTTCGTGAAGGTCGACCTCAGCCACCAGTGGCTCTGGCCCTTGGGGCCGCAGGCTAGTTGGGGCGTGGCGAGCCTCTCTGTCCGCCTGGGCATGGCCCGTCCCACCGCCTCCACTGCCCGAGATCTGCCGCTGTCCGAACGGTTCTTCGCCGGCGGTCCCTTCACCCACCGGGGCGTGGAGCCGGATTGGCTGGGTTGGGAATCCAAGGATCGCGTCCCCCTCTGGTCCAGCGATCCGCCCTACGCTCCCCTGCCAGATCCCAATGACCCGAGCAAACCCCGCACGGAACCTGTGCCCGTCGGCGGCCAGGGGCTCGTGCTGATCAACCTCGAAGTGCGCTTCCCCCTGCCCCTCACCAAACGGGCGGTCTGGGGCGAGCTCTTCGTGGATTCCGGCCAGGTTCAGCGGACCTTCTTTCCCGAAGACGGTGAACCGCGCTTCCGCCCCCTGCGCACGGCGCTGGGAGTGGGCCTCATCTTCAAGGTCGGCCTGCCCATCAAGGCGGAATACGCCTGGGATCTCAAGCGCATCCTGGGAAAACCCCAGACGCCAGAAGAGAAGGCCACCCGGCTCAAGAACGTGCTGCTGAGCGCGGGCTTCCAGTTCTGAGCCCAAAAGGCCCGAGGCCACCTTGCGGTGGCCCCGGTTCAGGTCGGCCGTTCCGAAGGATTCAGGAGGATGCGGCCCCCACCATCCCTCAAGCCCATCAGAAGCGGCGGCCCACCTGAAGGGCGAACCCGGAGGGGTTCAGTGGGTTGATGCCGTCCGTCAGCACCTGGGCACTGGTACTGCGAGCCTCCGCGAGGCTGTAGTCGAGGCTGGCGAGCCAGGTCTTGGAGAAGTTCCAGTCCAGGCCCGCACGGAAACCCAGCTTGTAGCCATTGGTCGCGTAGGTTTCCGGATTCATCCGGGGATCCCGGATGCGCCACTTGTGCAGTTCGGGCCCCAGACGGAAGACCATGCCGGAACCCTGCCATTCGTGCATGACATTCAGGCCCAGGGCCAGATCCCGCACATTGCGGCTGCCGGGCTTATCCAAGGCCTCGTGCTGGAGATACATGAATCTACCGTAGACCAGCAGGGTCACACCGTAGTCCTTGGGACTGAACTCATAACCAGCCTCGGCATGAAAACCGAAGGGCTTGGCGCTGGCTTTCTTTAGGTCGGCGATGGGCTTCACGAGACCGGCCTTGGCGACCAGTCCGATCTGGGCCGAGAGGGACAGGCCCGCGCCGGCCAGGAGACAGAGGAAAAGCGTCTTCTTGGTCATCGATGTCTCCCTGGAATCAGAAACGGAAGCCGAGGTTCAGGTCGATATCGCGGGCCCCGGCCGCATTGACGAGACTGTTGGTGGAGTCCCACTGGGTGCCGAACGTGCGGCTGTCCGCCCGGCGGTTCTTGAAGCCGCCGCCATAGGTGCTCGGATCGGCTGAATCCGGGAACCGCCAGTAGGCGCTGTTCTGGAAGAAGTGATTGAGCACGTTTTTGACCGTGGCCTGCACGAAGACGGATGTGCCCTTCGTGATCCCCACCTCGAAGTTGAATTGGAGATTGACCCACCAGTTATCTGGGTTGCTGTGGCTGCCAGGGCGGTTCCAATAGTTGGTGTAGGTCTTGGGCACCGTGGAGTCCTTGATGGAGGCATCCACGAGCGGCACCGACCCCTTGTAGTTGAAGGTGTTGTAGACGCTGCGGCGGTCGCCCGTGCGGTAGGCCGTTTCCAGGGTGGTGGATGTGCGGGTACGGCCCTTGGTCACCACATGATTCAGCTGCAGGCGGTAGCTGTGCAGCCGAGTGAGGCCCATGAGCGCATCGGGATTGGTCAGCTCAGGGGCGATGCCGCCCCGCCGCAGTTGGTAGCGCCAGTCCCCGGTATCGGCAGTGCTGCCGGCATCGCTTCCCTCCAGGTTGTCCACGAAGTTGTTGCCGTTCAGGCGGTTCGAGAAATAGCCACCGGAGACGAACCAGTTGTCGTTGATGGGGGCGTTGAACTCGAACTCGAAGCTCTGATAGCGGCGGTAGCCCTCAGGGTCGTTGGTCAGGGTGCGGCGGAAGGTATTGAAGGCGGGGCTGTTGGGCTGGGTGGGATCCTGAATCACGACTGGCGTATCGCCATCCGCCTTGAACATGTAGAGGCTGCTCCACTTGCGGGTCACGACACCGGCACGCCAGTAGCCCCCGCGGGCGAAGTTCCGCTTGTAGGAGGCACTGAATTCGTCCATCGAGTCCGGCTTCAGGTTCGGATCAAAGCTGTAGGCGGAGCCGTTCTGAAACTTGGCGATGTATCCGTAGTTCGCGGGATTGGTGACTTCCGCCTCGGTCACAAGGTAGGGACCCGTGCCCTTGTCCCAGAAGCGCCGGACACGGTTGTCGAGGCGGGTGGTCACGAAGTTCCGGTAGACGCGAGCGGAAGGCATGCCGCGCATGCGCCCGGCACTGAGTTCCCACACCCGGCGGTTGTCCCCGTCCAGGTCGAACTTGTAGGTGAAACGGGGATTGAAGCTGGCAGTGGTGAGCTTGGTACCGCTGGCGTCCTTGATCTGAAGCCGATCGTACCGGAGGCCCATCATCACCTGGTGGTGCGCATTGATGGTCCACTGATCGTTCACATAGAGCCCCTGGCTTGGAGCCCTTACCACCGAGGTCTCATAGCCAGTCCAGATATCCATGAAGGGCATGTAGTCCAGGTAGGAGGAATTGAGGTAGATCGGCGTGCTGCCCGAACGGCCAAAGGCGGACATGGGCGTCGTGTAGGGGAAGACGATGTATTTTCCCCGCAGCTCTGCAGGTACATCAAAGCCGTCATTCACGTCTCCACTGATATGCCCGGCAGTATTGAACTGGATCGGATAGCTGTTGCCGCGGCTCGGCGTATCCCAGATGGGTTCCAGGTGCTCGAAACCGGCCTCCACCAAGTGGGAACCATTGCCTTCGAAGACGCCCATGTAATCCGCACGGTAGTGCTGGGAATTGCGACCATCCGGCCGGTAGTCGGTTGAACGGCCGCGGGTGGTGAAGTTGTAGCCGCTATCCCAGATGTCGAGGACATCCTCGAGCCCGAAGGGTCCGCTGTTCTCCACGATCGGAGCCTGAGGACCGTTGGTGTATGAGTAGGACTCGTCCTGCTTGCCGTACTTGAAGGTCAGAGTCTGGTTGGCCGCCACGGTCCATTCCAGCGTGAGCGACAGCTTCTTGCGCTCCGTGGTGGTGTCCTTGTCCATGTTCGAGGCGTCGACACTGGAGGCGGCGGAAGCGGTCACATCCGATTCCCGCGTGTAACCGCCCCGCACAGTCAGGGAATCCGTCAGGTAGGCCGAGAGGGTCAACTGGTTGTATTTGTTGCTCGACGTGGCACTGAAGGCCTTGTCCTGCTCCGGCGCGTGGGCTGGCATCGCCTTGCCGTCCCACCAGACAAATCCCGTTTGGCCGGTCCAGTTCCCCGCAGCATCCTTCTTCCGGAGGATGCTGTTCCGGTAGTTGTAGGTCGTCTCGGGCTGCTTGCGGGTGCCGAAGGCGAAGAGCAGCCGGTTCTTGATGATTGGGCCTTCCAGCGTCAGTTCATGCCAGCGGTCCAAGGTGTCGGCGTTACCGTAGTACGGTGTCGTGTTGATCACCCCGAGACGATCCCCACGGCGACCGGACTTGGCCGTCCATTCGCCGCGGTCCAGACGTGTCCGCAGCACACCATGGAACTCGTTGGAGCCCTGGCGGGTCACCACCTGGATCATGCCGGAGCTGGTATTGCCATACTTCGCGTTCATGGGCGACTGGATCACGGACACGCTCTCAGCCATATCGGCGAGGGTGAAGTTGGTGAGACCGCTGGTACCCGTCACGTTGTCCTTGGCGGAGAGACCGTCCACGTAGTACGCCGCAGACTGGATGGAACCACCGCGGATGGAGTTGGCCCCGGCCACACCCGGCGCGAGATTGATGATGTTGCTGAGGTTGGCACCCACCATATCCTGCAGGCGCGTGACGTTCAGGGTGGTGGAGGTTTCGGTGGCCGTCTTGTCGATCTGCGCCTCGGCGCGCCCGCCGCTGCTGACCACATCGACCACCGCCGACTGCACCTGATTCACCACCTCCTGGATGTTCTTCAGGGTGGCGTCCACACGGAACGTGCTGCCTCCGCCCTCGACCCGTCGCTGCTCCTTGAAGGAGGTCCAGCCGGTCTTGGTGATGACAATACGATGCGTGCCGGGAGGCACAAAGGTCATGCGGTAGCTACCGTCGGCCCCGGTGGTTGTGACTTTGTCCCGGAGGATGCGGTCGCCTGAAATCACGATGGTGGCGCCCTGGATGGGGTGGCCTTTGGCGTCCGTGACCTTGCCGACAAGGGTACTGGTGACATCCTGAGCAACGAGCGGAGCGGTGGCCACGAGGGCCATGGCGACGAGGCTGAACTTGATCGGATTCATGGGCATCCTCCTCGGCTAGAGCTTCAGGCCGAAGCCGACCACCGCGGAGAAGCCCCGCCGGTTGGTAACTTCCGCGTGGGCCGTCTGGCCCGTATAGGTCCAGGGCATCCAGTTCACCTGCGGATAGGCGACTGAGCGGAGATCGACCTGGAGGTGGTAGCGCTCCCCAATGGCCATGGAGGCACCCACAAAAGGTTCGATGCCGATCTTGGTGGCCTCTGGCGTCTGATAGATTCCCTCGTAGATCAGCTCCTTAGGGTCGGCCAGCGTACCGCCGGTGGTGCTGGTCGGGGAGTCCGCACCATAGACCACGCGCAGGGTTCCCACTGCTTCTTGCCTCGCCTTGTAGCGCGAAATCCCAAGGCCCGCGTGACCGTAGATGTCGTTTCCCAAAACGCCACCCAGGCGCATTTCGTAGGCTGCCCGCATGACGAACCCCTCAAAGGTGTTCTTGCGGTCATCCACGCTGGACTTGGGGCTCAGGCGGTAAGGGTTATTCGGATCCTTCTGGGTCGAAGGAGCCGCAGGATTGAAACACACCGTCCCGCTGGTCCGCATGCGGTCCTTCTCCAGACCGGGATGGAAGGTGTAGCCCAGTTCGAGCAACAGGCGACCACTCCGGAGGTTCGTCCGAGTTTGAAGGGCATATTCGAAAACGCTGTGGCTATTCAGGTCCGTCGAAAGATTGCCGCTCGTCATGCCGGTCTTGAGTACGACGAAATGGTGGAAGCCTTCATCGACGGAAGCGGAAGACTCCTGTGCCAGGAGTCCAAGAGATCCCTGAAGCGCAAAAATGCAGGTAAGCCTGCGGAAGGTGGACTGACGACGCATGGAAACGAATCCTCCAGGTTTGCAAAGGGGGGGGCGCTTACACCGGAATGGCGATGGGTATTCCGGGAGGTCTGGGAAAATGCGTGAGCAATCCATACAAAGCCGCGATGCAGCAACGCTGACCACCCAGCCAATCGTTGGGAAGCCCTGCGTCGTCAGCTTGGAGGGATATAAGTTAAAACACGCTCATACAGATATCTGCGAAAAGCAATCGAGCCTCAGGCGGGACTGATTGTATGGGATTTATCACGAATTTCAAAAATTTTAGATTTATTATTTGGATTTATCCCATCCACACATTGACCCGCCATTAGGCATCGGCTTACGAGGCCTACTCGTCCTTTGGATTTTTTCGAGAACACCCAACCCACTTTCAAAGGCCCCGACTGCAGGGCTCGAGTACGCAGAACGCCCCGCCATCGGGCGGGGCGTTCCGGGAAAGAGCAGATGTGCGGTTCAGTCCGGAATACGATCCAGATCCAGAAGCCCTTCGGGCGGATCCAGGTGCATGGTGCGATTCGGCAGATCGAGTTCGAACCAGGCCTTGATGTACGGCACCTGCCGCTCGCCCCGCCGACCCGGGCGGAGGTCCTTCATGATGACCATGTCGTAGCCCATGGGGGTGGGATCGAGGCGGATCACTTCGCCCACCACGACGCCCTTCACCTGCACGGTACAGCCGAACCACTCATGCCGGAAGCTCTCGCCTTCGGGCAGGCTGGCCTGATGCTCCGGCATCCAGAGCGACCAGCCCTTGAGCGCTTCCGCTGCGGTACGATCAGCGACGCCTTCGAAGGCCACGCAGGGCCGCTCCGTATGCCACCGAAATAGCCGGATCTTCACGGGGCGGGCATCCAGGGGAGCCACTTCCAGGTGATCCAGCGCCACACCGGGAGGCACCAGCACCAGACCCTCCAGGGTCTCCAAACGGTCCGGTTCATCCATGGTGGCGTGGAGGAGGAACTCCCCCTTCAAGCCCTGCACCTTGGCCAGATGTCCCAGCAGCAACATCAGTTCGCCTCGCTCGGAGCGCCGTCTTCCTCGACGAGTTCCAGATTGACGAACAGCCCGGCCTTTTCGCCCGCAATTTTACAGAGCGTACGCAGGCTGCTGATCATTCGGCCATTGCGTCCAATGATGCGACCACGGTCGGACTGAATCGCATGGATGAGCACATCCCGCTTCCGGCCCGCTTCGACGACCTCGATCCGGAGGCTGTCGGGATGCTCCAGCACCGGAGTCAGGACCTCCTTGAGGAAGGCTTCGAGGTTCACGGATCCTCCAGCGTCAAACGTCAGCAATGACGGGACTAATGTTTTCCATTGAAACACGAAAAGCCGGGACGGACCCGGCTTTTCATATGCCCTGGAAGGGCTTACAGGATGGCGTTCTTCTTGAAGAGGTCGA